>CAYMLW010000007.1:0-30563 GCA_964391035.1 uncultured Gemmatimonadaceae bacterium | reverse complement strand
GGGGGGGGGGGGGGGGGGGGGGGGGGGGGGCATCGAGGAGCGCGGGCTGCGGCGCCGTCGCCTCGGCCACGCGTACGCCGGCGGCGCCCATGCCGACTAGGAGCGCGGCGGCCGTGCCGCCGACCACGAGCCGGCCGGGGATGGAGGCGTTGAGCCTGCGGACGGCGGAGACCGCGGCACGTCGCCAGCCGATGAAGAGGACCGCGGCCATGCTCAGGGGCTGGCCGATGAGGAGGGACCAGCCCTCGGCGTCTGGGAGGCCCGACTCGGTGGATCCGAAGCAGACGGCCCGGGTGCGGAGGACGAGGGTGGCTGATTCGTCCACCGGCCAGAGAGCGAGCATCCACCACGCGATGGTGACGAGGATGATGACGCCGAGCGCGGTGGCCGCGAAGGCCTCCTCGCGCCGTGAGGGCTGGCGCACCCGGGTCGCCTGATCCGGAGTCATGGGCTCAACCGATCTGCCAGAGGAAGCTCAGGAGCTTCCAGTTGGTGAAGTAGTAGACGGCGAACGAGATCAGGAAGATGGTCACGAGGACCACCGTGCCGGGGGTCGGTCCCCAGCGTCCGCTGCTGGCCTCGACGGCGGCCTCGTCTTCCGGGGTCACCGGCCGCGGCGGGGTCGCGATTCCGGGGGGCACGCCGCTCTCGAGGCCGAGCCCCTCGCCCTCTGCCAGCTTCTCGCCGAAGAAGACGCTCCAGACGGTGATCAGGATGTAGATCCCGCCACCGACGGCCGCGACCAGGCCGCCCAGCGCCATGATCCCCAGCAGGAGGTCGACGGCCGGGCTGAACTGGAGGTCGAACGGCGCGCCCTGGAACGTGATGTCGTAGTGGCGTCGCGGAACGGCGAAGGTCCCGGCGAACGTCATGGTCATGCTGAAGACCAGCATCCCCCCGGCGAAGAGGTACGGCTGGATCTTCGCCAGTGGCCAGAAGGCCACCTTCTTCCGGAAGATGAGCGGGATCACGTAGTAGGTGACACCCATGAACGCCATGGCGGTGCCGCTCACCACGGTGGCGTGGAAGTGGCCGGGGATCCGGAGCGTGTTGTGGGCGATGATGTTGATCTGCTCGGTCCCGAAGGTGACGCCGGTGATCCCGCCCACGAAGCCGAAGACCACTACGGAGAGGGCCAGGGAACTGAACCCGGGGTCGCTCCACGGGGCGCGACGCAGCCACTCGAAGACGCCCTTGGTGTAGCCCCGCAGCCGCTGCCCGACCTCGACGCCGGCCGGGACGGTGAAGCCGTGGAGCATGCTGGCCAGGACCGCCATGTACATGAAGTAGCTGGTGTTGACCACCTTCCACGCCGGCCCGAGTCCCGGGTCGACCAGCAGGTGATGGGCGGCGGCCATGGAGATGAAGAGGACGTACAGCACGAAGGCGGTCCGGCTCACCTTCTCGTTCAGCACCACCGCGCCCACGGTGAAGGCGCCCAACAGGTACCAGACCGCCACCATGGCGGCCACGTTGATCTGCTGCGAGCTGTGACCGAGGCCCCACCACACCATGCGGTAGACCTGGGCGTCCACGTTGCCGATCCCGAGGCTCCAGAAGAACGTCGGGATGTAGATGGCCGCGCCGTGCAGCAGCGTGATCACGGCGATGATGGCTGCCGTCATGCCGCCGAACGTGACCAGGGGGATCGAGCCCTCGTACGTCTCTTCCCGCTTGGCCACCACCAGGCTGGCGAAGAAGAGGCCCGTCACCACGAGCGCGCCCACCGCGAAGAGGATCACGCCGCCGTAGAAGGCCGGATGGGCCCGCAGCGGCACGTACGACGTGAACAGCACGTCGGCCTTCCCGGCGAACATGGTCCACTCCACCAGGAGCGTGCCGGCCACCATCAGCCCGAAGGCGGTCCAGCCCAGCTTCGGCGCGGGCACCCGGCTGTTCAACAGCACCGGCCCGGCGAAGTAGAGAATGGCCATCTCGAAGAAGATGATGAAGAAGATGAGCATGTTCATCCCGTGGATGGTCAGCACACGGTAGAACATGGCGGCGTCCAGGAGGTGCACCGCCTGCCAGCGGGTGAGCAGGACCAGGATCGCCGCGATCCCACCGATCAGCAGCGCCACCGTGGCCGCCACCGCATTGGCCTTGATCAGCCGGTCGGCGTTGCGGTCCACTTTCAGGCCCGTGGTGGGGCAGATCCGGTGGAGGAAGCCCCCGGTGCCGTTGGTGCGCGTGTCGCCGGCCATCGTCGCCTCAGCCATCGTTCACCTCCTGGCCGCTCCCGGCGACCTCGCCGTTCTCTGCGCTCTCGGTGCCCCCCGTGGTGAGCTGCTCTGCTACCCCCGCCTCGGGATCCACCACGATCACCTTGCCGACCATGTTGTGGTGGTTGATGCCGCAGAACTCGTTGCAGACCACGCTGAACTCGCCGGCTTCATTGGGCCGGATCTTCAACCCGTAATCGTAGCCCGGGACCACCTGGAAATTCACGTTGATCGGGTACAGCGCGAAACCGTGGTTCACGTCCAGCGACGACAGGTGCAGCACGTACTCGGCGTCCTTCCGCAGCTTCAGGATCGGGCGCCAGCTCCACATCCGCGCCTCCAAATAGACGTCGCTCCCCGGCGGCGGCTCCACCACCGGGTAGCCGGCCTCCTCCCCGACCTGGTATTCGGCGATGAACTCATCCACCCGCGCCTGGAACGCCGCAGGCTCTACCCTCGCCCGGATCCCCGACGGGTTCTGGCCGCCCTTCCAGTGCCACAGCGGCATCATGGCGAACAGCACCATGCACCATGCGAAGGCGACCCCGAACCAGACCTTCTCCGCGCCATGGACCGGCTTCCACCAGACCCCCTTCGGCGTTTCGACCCCCGTCCTCCATTTCATGATCTCGCCTCCTCTATGGCAGCGTCGCCTGCGGCAGCGTCAGGATCTCGAAAAGACCCCAACCCGCATAGGTGATCCCCACCACCAGCAGCCCCGCGATCAGCAGCAGCACCCAGTTGTCGTACAGCCGCTGGCCCAGCGGAATCTCGTCCCGCCCATCGTCCGTCCGTTCCATGGTCTCCTCCCGGTTCATGACAGAAGCGCCTCGATCCGCTCCGCGTCCTCCACCACATCCTCCAGCACCGTATCCCGAAAGAACGCCGCGACCTCCGTGGCCACGCCGGCCCAGCGGGCGTGCAACGCGCACGGGCTCGCGTCCTCGCAGTGTGCCGTGCCCAACAGGCACCGACGCCCCCCACCGACCTCCTCGAACGGCGCCAGCACCCGCGACAGCGTCAGCTCCGACGCCGGCACCGCCAGCTCGAACCCGCCGTGCGGACCGCGCAGCGAGCTCAGTGCGCCCTCTTTCACGAGCGTGTGCAGCACCTTGGACAGGTAGTTCCGCGGCACGTCGAGGGCCGCCGCCACGTCGTCCACCCGGATCGGACCCTCGCCGGCCCGTGCGGCCAGGTAGATCATCGCGCGCAGCGCGTAGGTTCCGGTGTTGGTCAGCATGGGGCCCCTTCCGTTGCTTTTAACATATTATTATGATAAACTCGTCAAGGCAAGAACGGCCTTTCGATTCAACGATCCCGGACGAGGGGAATGCGCGCACTCGACACCGCCGAGCGGGCCGCACGAAAGACGCTGGCCGCGGCCGACCGTTGGATGAACCGGGTGTACGGCGCGCGCTGGAATCCGCTGTATGCCAGCGGCGCCATCGTGGTCGGCCTGCTGGCGGTGGTCCTGATCACCGGGCTGTACCTATTGTTCTTCTACCGGATCGGCGCGCCGTACGAGTCGGTGGCCCGGATCACGGATCAGGTGTGGCTGGGGCGGTGGATCCGATCGCTACACCGGTACGCGTCGGACGCGGCGGTGGTGGCCGTGGTGGTGCACGCGTTCCGGATGTTCGCCCAGGGCCGGAGTTGGGGGTCGCGGGCGCTCGCGTGGGTTTCCGGTCTGATTCTCCTGTTCGTGCTGCTCGTGAGCGGCTGGACCGGGTACGTGATGGTGTGGGACTGGCAGGGGTGGATGCTGGCGGCGGAGGGGGCCCGGTTCCTGGACGTGCTGCCGCTGTTCAGCGAGCCCATCAGCCGGCTCTTCGTGGGGGCCGAGCCGCTGCCGGCCGCGTTCTTCTTTCTCAACCTGTTCCTTCACATCGCGCTGCCGATCGGGGTGGGATTGATCCTTTGGCTCCACGTCTCACGGGTGGCCCGGCCCACGCTGCTTCCGCCGCCGGCACTCCGCTGGACGCTGCTGGTCCTGCTGGTCGGGGTGTCGGTGCTCTGGCCGATCGGGATGGCGGGGGAGGCCGACCCGCTGCGGCTGCCCGGGAGCGTGGAGCTCGACTTCTTCTACTCCTTCTGGCTGCCGTTGACCCGTGACCTGCCGGCGTGGGTCGTGTGGCTCGGCGGCGCGGTGCTGGCCGGCGCGGCGGTGGCGGTGCCGTGGCTGGTCCGCCCGTCGGAGTCGGCGGCCCCGCCGCCTTCGTTCGTGGACGAGCGGCTATGTACCGGATGCAGCACCTGCTACGAGGACTGTCCCTACGAGGCCATCGCGATGGTCCCCCGTGCCGACGGCGACGAGGCCCGCTCGGCGCTCGTGGCCCGGGTGGATCCGGCGCTGTGCGTGAGCTGCGGCATCTGCGCCGGATCGTGCGCGCCCATGGGGGTGGGCCCGCCGGGACGGACCGGCCGCGATCAGCTGGCCGGGGTGAAGGCGTTCGTGGCCGAGCACGGGATCGGCGAGACCGATGTACGGGTCGCCGACGACGTGAAAGTCGCTGGGGGGCCGATCGATCCGGTGGTAGTGGTCGGCTGTGATCGGAGCGCCGTGGGCTCTGCCGCGGAGGTGGACGACGTGGTCGTGTACCCGGTGACGTGCGCCGGGAACCTGCACACGTCGGTGGTGGAGTACCTGGTCCGATCCGGCGCGGCGGGGGTCTTCATAGTGGCGTGCCCGGAGCGCGACTGCTGGAGCCGGGAGGGCCCGAAGTGGCTGGAGCAGCGGCTGTACCATGACCGGGAGGCCGAGCTCCAGGACCGGGTCGACCGGCGCCGGGTCCGGCTGGTCAACCGTGCGGCCGGCGAGGACCCCGAGCTACGCCGGCAGCTGGCCGCCTTCCAGGCCGATCTTGCCCGCCTCGATCGGACCGCTGTCGAGGAGGAGATCGACCTGATCGCCCTGTGCGAGACCGAGGAGGGCGTGGCGGTGAGCGTGCTGGACCGGGAGGCGTCGTGAACGGGGTCCGGCGCGTCGTCGGGCTGCTCCTGGTGGCCGCCTCCATTGCCGGGCTGGGTGCACTGACCCGGTTCGACTACCGCGCCGGGACGGAGGATGCGGCGGTTCGGCTGGCGTGGCGGACGCCGGTGCCGCGGGTGGTGGAGTGTCGCGAGCCGACGGCGGAGGAGCAGGCCGAGTTGCCGATCCACATGCGGCAGGACGAGATCTGCGAGGGGCGGACGGTCCGCTATCGCCTGGAGGTCCGGGTGGACGATGACGTCCGACACCGCTCGCTGTCCGGCGCCGCCGGGGCCCGGGGCGACCGCCCGGTCCACGTATTCGAGGAGCTGCGCCTCGAGCCCGGCATTCACCGGGTCCGGGTGACGTTCGAGCGGGCGGACACGGCGGTGGTGGAGGGCGAAACGGCGCTCCCCGACCGGATGACCTTCGATCGCCGTTTCCGGCTCGAGCCCCGTGCGGTGGTCCTGATCACCTACGACCCGGCTCGTCGGGAGCTGGTTCGGCGCGAGGCGGGGAGGTAGACGCACCGATGTACACACTGGTACGCCGCTACATCAAGACGGGCATCGCGTTCCTGGCCCTGGGGCTCGTGGTGGGCTTCTGGCTGGTCGTGCAGCGGGAGCTGCTCGATGTCTGGCCGCACCCGAACCTGGTCTCGGCCCACGCCCACGCGGTGCTCATCGGGTTCGTCATGTTCCTGATCCTCGGTGTGGCGCTATGGCTCTTCCCCCGGGCCGCGAAGGACGACACCCGGTACTCCCCGACCAGGGCGGAGATCGCCTACTGGATCCTCCTGGTTTCCACCGTGAGCCGGTTCGTCACGGAAGCCGCCGGCGCGTGGTCCGACGCCGCGTGGCTGGGGTGGGTGGTGGTGCTCGGTGGCCTCGGGCAGGTGGTGGGCCTGCTCTTCTACTTCTGGATGATGTGGACCCGGATCCGGCCCGTGGGGAGCCACAAGCGGGAAGCCGAGGGCGAGCGGTTCTGAGCAGAGTCGACAACCAGATCGAGGGATAGATGGGGATTGAATCGTTCGTTCGGAACTTCATCCGGGCCAGCCTGGTCTGGTTCGGAGTCGGGATCCTGATCGGGCTGGGGATGGCCTGGTGGCCGGCCCAGCACCTGGTCTATCGGCCGGCCCATGCCCACGCCCACCTCCTGGGCTTCGTGAGCATGATGATCTTCGGCGTGGCGTACCACGTGATTCCCAGGTTCG
Organism: uncultured Gemmatimonadaceae bacterium; assembly: GCA_964391035.1. Lineage (GTDB taxonomy): Bacteria > Gemmatimonadota > Gemmatimonadetes > Longimicrobiales > RSA9 > JAWVYT01. The sequence goes on along the minus strand of CAYMLW010000007.1, from coordinate 24,157 downwards.
CCGGCTCCGTCCTCCGCAGCCGACGGCTGGCGAAGCTGCATTTCTGGTTCGCCAACATCGGTCTGCTGGCCATGGTGGCCGGCTGGATCTTCCGGGGCTGGCTCGGTTGGGGCACGCCGCTCCTGGCGACCGGCGGTGCGCTGACCGCCATGGGCGCCTTCATGTTCATCTACAATATCTGGGTGACGCTCGGGCCGGCAAAGCGCTCGGACCTCGTGGGCATCGGCCCGCAGCCGGGCGTCCCGCCGGGGGCGACCCGGCCGACGTCACCGCTCCGGCGCCCCCGGCCGGCCGGGGCCCGGGATTAGAGCGGGCCCCGGCGGTGCGCAGGTCGGGGGTGCGGAAAGGGCGCCGGCCGAAGCCGGCGCCCTTTCCTCTGGCAGGGTGGGTACCGAATCAGCGCTCAGGCGCCGACCGGCTCAGCCGCTTTTCCCGCCTCTCGCTCCTCCATGGAGACGTACGGCCGCTTGTCGTAGCCGGTGTAGATCTGACGGGGCCGGGCGATCGCCTGGTCCTTGTCCATCAGCATCTCCTGCCACTGGGCCAGCCAGCCCACGGTCCGGCCGATGGCGAAGAGCACCGGGAACATGTCGACCGGGAAGCCGAGGGCCTTGTAGATGATCCCCGAGTAGAAGTCGACGTTCGGATACAGGTTCCGCTTGACGAAGTACTCGTCCTCGAGGGCGATCCTCTCGAGCTCGACGGCCAGATCGAGGAGCGGGTCCTTGCCGGTGACCTCGAAGACCTGCGGGGCCATCTCCCGGAGGATCTTGGCGCGCGGGTCGTAGTTCTTGTACACCCGGTGGCCGAAGCCCATGAGCCGGAACTCGCCATCCTTGGCCCGCTGGACGAACTCGCCCACCCGGTCCTTCGTCCCGATCTCGTTCAGCATCCGCAGCACCCGCTCATTGGCGCCGCCGTGGAGCGGGCCGTAGAGTGCGGCCGCGGCTGCCGACAGCGACACGTACGGATCGGCATGGGAGCTGCCCACCGTCCGCATGGTGGTCGTGCTGCAGTTCTGCTCGTGGTCGATATGGAGTATGAACAGCACGTCCATGACCTTCTCGAGGATCGGATCCGGCTCGTAGGTCGGCTCCGACATCCTGTACATCATGCTCAGGAAGTTCCCCGCGAAGCTCAGGTTGTTGTCCGGGTACACGTACGGCAGCCCCTTGCTGTGCCGGTACGCGAACGCCGCGATGGTCGGGACCTTCGCGATCAGCCGGACGATCTGCTTCTGACGGACCTCGGGGTCCTGGATGTTGCGGGCTTCCGGATAGAACGTGGACAGGGCCGCCACCGTGCTCACGAACATCCCCATCGGATGCGCGTCGTACGCGAACGCATCCATCAGCTTCTTGATGTTCTCGTTCAGGAACGTGTGGTGGGTGATGTGGTACGCCCAGTCGTCGTACTGCGCCTGCGTCGGCAGCTCGCCGAAGAGGCTCAGGTAGGACGCCTCCAGGAAGTTGCTCTCCTCGGCGATCTCCTCGATCGGGATGCCCCGGTACCGCAGGATCCCCTTCTCCCCGTCGATGAACGTGATGTCGCTCTTGCACGACGCCGTGTTCTTGAACGCGGGGTCGTAGGCGAGGAGCCCGAAGTCGTCGTCCGAGCTCTTGATCTGACGGAGCGGTGGCGCCGGCGTGGCCGAGCCGTACTCCGGGTACGTCCCGTAGAAGATCTCCTGCTCGTACTCCTTGTTCGTGCGGTGGTCCGTAATGGTCAGCTTATCCGCCATGTGTTCCTCCAGTAGGTACCTCAGGCTGCGCCCTGTCCCCTCCGCGAAGCTCCAGATGGAACTACCCCAAACCATAATGGTCAGTACGCCCCCGCCCGTCTGTCGGGTAACTCCGGAAACTTGAGTGTCGGGGATACTCCCACACTCACGGAACCCAACATGCGTGGATCGTGCCGGGCGCGCTGGCATCGTGCCGAGCGAACACCGATGATGTGATCATGACCGATCCCATACCGATCAGCAACCGGTTCTCGATTCCGCCGGGGGAGCTCGAGGTCCGGGCGTCGCGTTCCGGCGGGCCCGGAGGGCAGCACGCGAACACCACGGCAAGCCGGATCCAGCTCCGCTGGAACGTCCGCCAGTCGCCATCGCTGTCGGAGGGTCGCCGGGAGCTCATTCTGTCCCGGCTGTCCAACCGGATCGATCAGGACGGCGTGCTCCAGGTGACGGTGGACACGCACCGGAGCCAGCACCGGAACAGGGAGGAGGCGGCCGAACGGCTGGCGGAGCTGGTGCGGGAAGCGCTCCGGCCGCGCAAGAAGCGCAAGAAGACGCGGCGGACGAAGGCGTCGGACGAGCGCCGGCTGCGGAACAAGAAGCACCGGGGTCGCCTGAAGAAGCGCCGCGGTCCCATCCGCCGTGACGACTGAAAGCCCGCCTTGAACGGATCTTGCGGCGTCCCGGGGCGGTGGCGGGACCGGCCAAGGGTACGAGGGAGTGAGTCGTGGATGAGAACAGGCATGTCTCCGAGCTGGTCGGGGATCTTCTGGAGCGAGTCGCGGGCCGGATGGAGGACATGGCCCGCGAGCTGGGTGTGTCCTATTCGGCCCTGTATTCCTGGGCCACGGGCCGACGGCGCCCGGGCCGCCGCAATCTGAAGCGCCTGGCCACGCTGGCGGAGGAGCGAGCGGAGGAGCTGGAGGAGCTGGCGGACGCGTTGCGCAGCACGTTGGAGGGCGAAGACGCTCCCGAGACCGGCTAGGCTCAGCCCGGGAACTCGGTCTCCTCCCGGACCCGGTCGCGGGCGACATCGTCGATAGCCGACGGATCGATCCAGCCACGACGGGCCGCGTGCCTCGCCGCGGTCAGGGTGTCGTCGGCGAGGACGAGGTCGACCGCGTGGGCGGCGACCTCCTCCGCGAGGCGGTGGACCGCGTCGCGCCGGGCTCGTTCCGGGCTGACGTTCCGGATGTAGATCCCCAGCACCCGCTCCGGGTGGTCGTGGACCACGTCCCGGTAGATCTCCGGATCCTCCTGCCCGCTGTCGCCTACCAGCAGGAACGGGAGGTGGGGGTAGGCGCCCATGATCCCATCGATGGACTCGCGCTTGTGGTCGCCGTGTCGGGTGGGCAGCAGCTCGTCGGCCGAGAGGCCCCAGTCCCGGAGCTCCATCGGCCCCAGCGGGATGCGGTGGAGTTGGAGGAACTGGGTGAGCACGTCGTACAGGTTCCACGGGCTGCTCGAGACGTAGAAGATCGGGTTCCGGTCCCGATGCAGTGCCCTGTAGAAGGCCCCGACGCCCGGGAACGGGATGCGGGAGTGGGCGTTTCCGAACAGCACCTCGATCACGAGGCGGATCACCTTCCGCACGCCCGAATCGAGCACCGTGTCGTCGAGATCGCTGATCACGCCGAACTCGGGCCGGACCGGCACGGCGATCGGCGCCCGCGCCGCTCTGCCGTCGGGCTCGGTCAGCTCGATCCCGGCCTCGTGCCAGTAGCCTTCGGGGAGCGGCCCACTGACGGGCAGTACCGCCCGGAAGTGGCCTTCCCCATCGGCTGTCACCTCCACATAGGCGTCGAGGAACCGGACCCGTAGGCGGGCGGCCGGGACCTCGTCGAATTCGAGTCGGCGGTAGGCACTGGCCAGGTTCCGCCACCAGCGGTCGTCGGGCGTCGAGGCCGGCGGCGGCTCGCCGTACAGCACCCGCCCGCGCACGTGGACCTCGGTGGGGCTGCCGTAGCCGCGGTAGGGTACGACCCGGGCGACCCGGCCCGGTCTCGGCTTCCCGAGCCCGGCCCTGGCCCGATCCACACGGTCCTCGATACGGGCGGCCGCTCGCGCCACCCAGCGCTGCCAGTCCATTCCTCGACGTTCGTTCCGACCGGACGTTGCATTGTGCCCGGGGGGCTCCGCATCATGCGTCCATGATACACGCGACGCGAGGGTTCGGGCGGGACCGGAGGCCGGGGCACGGGGTCCGGCGAGGGACCATCCTGGCGCTGGCCGCCCAGCTGGCCGCCGCCGGGCTGCCGGCCCAGGAGCCGGCGACGCGGGCGGAGCGGACGGGCTGGCTCGAGACGAGTCGGTACGACGACGTCGTCGCATTCATCGATTCCGTCGCGGCGCTCGATTCCGGTGGTGTCCTTCATCCCACGACGTTCGGCTACTCGCTGGAAGGTCGGCCCCTGCCGCTGGTGGTGGTGGGCCGGGATCTGGCGGACGGCGGCCCCGCGGCGGTCCGTGCGACGGACCGGGTCCGGGTCCTGGTGCAGGCCAACATCCACGCCGGCGAGGTGGAGGGGAAGGAGGCGATGCAGATGCTGCTACGGGCCTTCGCCAGCGGCGGCCACGCGGGGTGGCTGGACTCGCTCGTCGTGCTGGTGGCGCCCATCTACAATGCCGACGGCAACGAGCGGATCAGCGTATACAACCGGTTCCGCCAGAACGGCCCCCGCGGCGGCGTCGGGCAGCGGGCCAACGCGCAGGGGCGGGACCTGAACCGGGACCACATGAAGCTGGAGTCGCCCGAGGCACGGTCGCTGATCGGGCTGCTCGCGGACTACGACCCGCACCTGGTCGTGGACCTCCACACCACCAACGGGACTCGCCACGCCTACCACCTGACGTATGCTCCGCCGCTGCACCCGGATACCGACCCTCGCATCGTCGACCTGCTCCGGGACGAGCTGCTGCCGCAGGCGACGGCGGCGCTCGGTCGGGGCGGTTGGCTCAGCTACTACTACGGCAACGCGTACGCCCCGGGGGACGGAGAGATGGGATGGTACACCTTCGACTACCGGCCCCGTTTCAACAACAACTACGTCGGCCTGCGGAACCGCTTCGCCGTGCTGAGCGAGGCGTACTCGTACGCGTCGTTCGAGGACCGGACCCGGGCCACGCTGGCGTTCGTCGAGGCGATCCTCGACTTCGCGGCCGGCAGTCGCAGCAGTCTCGAGGCGGCGGCCCGGGCGGCGGATGGCGAGGACCTGCGGGGTCGCCGGCTTCCGCTGCGGGCGGCATTCGAGCGCGGCCCGGAGGTCGACATCGTGATGGGCGAGACGGAGCGTCGCCTGAGCCGCTATTCCGGGCGGCACTACGAGGCCCGGCTGGACGCGCGCAGGCCGGAGCGGATGCGGGAGTACGGGACCTTCCTGGCAACGGAGTGGGAGCGTGTCCCGGCGGCGTACTACCTGCCCCCGGCGCTGGCCGGGGTGGTGGACCTGCTTACGCTGCACGGCGTGCGGACCCGGCGGCTGGAGGCGGCGTCGACCCGGGCCGTGGAGCGGTTCGTGATCGACTCGACCGCCGTGGCCCCCCGCGAATACCAGGGACATCGGGAGCGGACGGTCTGGGGACGCTGGGTGCCCGCGGAGCTCGAGCTCGAAACGGGGACCCGGATCGTGCCGATGGACCAGCCGCTGGCGCGCCTGGTGTTCCACCTGCTGGAACCGCGTGCGCCGGACGGCGTGCTCGGCTGGAACTTCCTGGACCACGCGCTGGAGGCTGCGCCGGCGTACCATCCCATCGTGCGGGCCGCCCCTGACTGAGGCCGGGTCAGCGGACCTTCCGCCCCCGGATCGATCCGCCCTCCGGGCCCATGGCCCAGTCGCCCGTGAAGGCCTCGCCCTCGAAGACGATGTTGATCTCTACCGGGCCGTCCGGCGTCTCGGTCAGCAGCGTGATGGCATTGCCGGTCCGGGCGACCGATGTGAATAGCAGCTCGCCGGTGAACTGGCTGTACAAGGACCCGTCATAGGCGCCCGGCTCGCCGGTGATCCGCATCTGGCCGTCGACGGGCATTCCCTGGACCATGGTGCTGAAGGTGTAGACACCCGCCAGGTCCGGAGCCATGGGCTCGGGCTCGGCACTGGCACAGCCCAGCAAGAACGCACCGACGGCGAAAAGCGCGAAGAGCTTCCTCACGTCAACCTCCGTATCCGTGGCGAAAATAGGGGGTGAGAAAGCTACGGCGGAGCACCCGGCGTCGCCATCGTCGCTTGACAGAAGGGCACCCGGGCAAGGACAATTGGGGCATGGATCCAAATACTATCTGGATGATCGTCATCATCGTGACGGTCGCCGTCGTCATTCTGTGGATCGTGCGCGCGTTCCTGCGCCGCGGCCCCTCTCGCACTGCCCCCGCCCGCACACCGGGCCAGCGCAGACCTCATATCTTCGACGACCTGGTCGAACACGATGACCTGCGGAGGGGCCTGGAAGGACTCGGCTGGACGGCGCCTCGCCCCGTGCAGGAGCGAGCGATCGACGCGTTCCGGAGCGGTCGCGACATCCTCATGAGCGCGCCGGAAGGCACGGGCAAGACGGGCGCGTACGTGATCCCGTCCCTCGAGCGCCAGTTCCACCGCGAGGGGCTTCATACGCTGGTGATCACGCCGGCGGTCGACATGGTCGAGGACATCGCCGCGCAGGCCCGGGCACTGGCCGGCGAGGCGGATCTCTGGGTCGGCGAGGTCCACGGCGGGGTGCCCGCGGTGGACCAGGTCCGGGACCTCAGGGCCGGGTTCGACCTGGTCGTGGCCACGCCGGACCGGCTCCTGGAGCACGTGGACGCGGGCAATGTCCGGTTGGGCCAGGTCGAGGTGCTGGTGTTCGATCCCATCGACATCCTCCTCCAGCGCGGCCGTCATCCCGAGATCGAGCGCATCCTGGAGCTGACCCCCGAATCGAAGCAGGTGGTGCTGGTCGGCCGGACGCTGTCGAGCGAGGCGCAGGAGCTGGCCCGCAGCGTTCTCCGTGACGCGCTGCGGATCGATGTCGAAGCCGCCGAGCCGGTGGGTCCCGCATTCACCGAGCCCGAACGGGTGGTGGAGGTGTCGGCCGGTGGAACCTCACCGGACGACTTCATCACGGGCACCGTTCGCTGGTTCAGCAACAGCAAGGGATTCGGGTTCATCGAGCCGGACGACGACGACGAGGACGTCTTCGTCCACCACTCGAACATCGTGGGCGACGGCTTCAAGTCCCTGGACGACGGCCAGCGCGTCCGGTTCAAGCGCGTTCCCACGGAGAAGAGCCCGGAGGCCCGGGAAGTCCAGCCGCTCTGAAGCCCCGGTCACGGGACCGGCGGACCTCGACGGCGGACTTCCGGGGCACGCCGCTTTCGAGTCCGGCGACGGTGCTGGTGCTGGCGGTGGCGGGCGTGCTCCTCGCCACGGCCGCCGCCAGCGTGGTCTTCGGCGGTCCCTCCGACGCGACGCCCCACGGCCGGCTCCTGGGCGCCCTGGACGAGGTGGCCGAGGCGCAGGAAGCCCACTACCATGAAACGGGTCGGTTCGGGAGTGGGTCCCACGACCTCGAGGTCCGGACCGGTCGGGACATCGAGTTGACCCGGCTGCGCGGCGATCACCAGGGGTGGGAAGGCCGTGGCTCGGGCGTCGGACGCGGGCCTGATCTGCACCCGGTCCGGACGTCTGGCGGAGGGGCGTCCGGCTCGGAGCGAGTCCATCTGCTACACCGTGGGGAAGTAGGAGACGGAACGATACGAGTCCGACGATCCTCGCGAGTCCCGAGCCTGCTGCTCGGGCTCCTTCTCGGCGCTCCGGCGCCGCTGTGGTCCCAGGCCGCCGATCCCGTGGCCACGCTACTGGCCCGGGGCCGGCTCCAGGAAGCGGCGTGGGCGGCGCGGGCGGCGGGCGACACCGCCCGGGCAGACTCCGTTCTGGACCGATTGGCGGTCCTGCTCCGGGCCGCGCCCCGGGCCGCCCGACCTCAGAGCGTGGATAGCCAGGGGGTCAGCTATACCTACCGGCTCGATCACGGCCAGGGTGTACAGTCCATCTTCAAGGTCGACGGCTCCGACATCTTCTGCCGGGGCTGCGGCGCGGACCGGGAGGTCGCGGCCTACCGGGTCGACCGTCTGCTCGGGATCGACCTGACGCCGATGACCGTCGAGGCCCGGATCGTGGACGCGAGCGGCGACACGCTGGTGGGCTCCGCCATGTACTTCGTCGACGGGGCGTCTTCGCCCCAGGAAGCGGGGGCGATGAAGCCGGATCTCCTGCGCTTCTTCGACGCGGTCATCGGGAACAGCGACCGCCACAAGAGCAATTGGCTGGTCCTGCCGGACGGCCGTGCGGTGGCGATCGACCACAATCGGAGCTTCCGGTACCGGCCGGCGCTGCCGCCGAAGACGTGCTGGGAGACCGAGATCGACTCCATTGCGCATCCCGCCGCGCTCGGGCCCGCCCTGGACCGCTTTCGCGCCCTCCCGGGCGACGCGCTGGCCGGGGCGGTCGCGGTCCTCGACCCGGAGCTCGCGGCCGACTTCGTCGCCATGCGGGATCGGGTCCTGGCCCGTATCGATGCCCGGATCCGGGATCCTCGCCGCCAGCTCTCCTACACCGACTGCTTCTTCCGACCCTAGCCCGCCACGGGCTCCGGTTGACAGCGGTCCCAGGGATCGGAACGTTGAGCGCCATGAACAGAATCGACGGGAAGCTCGCCCTGGTCACGGGAGCGAGCGCCGGCATCGGCCAGGCCTGCGCCCGCAGGCTCGCCGCGGAAGGCGCGGACGTGGCCCTCTGGGCCCGCCGCGAGGAGCGACTCGCGCGGCTCGGGGACGACCTCGAGCGGGAGCACGGCGTGACGGTCCGGATCCGGGCCGTCGATGTCCGGGACCGTGACGCGGTCCGGGCGGCCGCGGGCGCTCTCCTCGAGGACGCCGGTCCGCCGGACATCCTGGTGAACAATGCCGGTCTGGCCGCCGGCCTGGCGCCCATCCAGGAAGGAGACTTCGAGGACTGGGACCGGATGATCGACACCAACGTCAAGGGCCTGCTGAACGTCACGCGGCTTGTGCTCCCGGCCATGATCGAGCGGGACCGCGGCCACATCATCAACATCGGCAGCACCCACGGCCACCAGGTCTACCCGAAGGGCAACGTCTACAGTGCAAGCAAGTTCGCGGTGACGGCGCTGACCGAGGCCATCAACCTCGATGTGGCCGGGACCCGGCTGAAGGTGTCGAGCGTGGACCCCGGCTTCGTCGAAACCGAATTCAGCGTGGTGCGGTACCACGGCGACGAAGAGGCCGCCGCCGCCGTCTACCAGGGCTTCGAGCCCCTCACCGGCGACGACGTGGCCGACGCCGTCGCCTACATGGCAAACCTTCCACCCCACGTGAACGCGTTCCGGATGGTGCTCCTGCCCACGGCCCAGCGGAACGCGTACGTGACGCACCGCGAGTAGCTTCCGACACACGGACAACTCAACCGGACGACCCATGACAGCGACTCAGCCCGGCGCATCGCGACGCCTGCTTGCCCTTCTCATCCCGGCCTTCCTGGTCCTCTCGGCGTGCGGGCCGGGATCCACGCCGGGCCACACCGCGGCGGCAGACACGGCCCCGAACGTGGCCACCGCCCTGGCCCAGCGACCCGCTGTGGGCGAGACGGCCATGGTGTCGTCGGCTCACATCCTGGCCAGTCGCATCGGCGACGACATCCTGCGCAAGGGTGGCAACGCCGTGGACGCCGCGGTGGCCACCGGCTTCGCGCTGGCCGTGCTCGTGCCCCGGGCCGGGAACATCGGCGGCGGCGGGTTCATGGTGATCCGGTTCCCGGATGGCGAGGCTACGGCCATCGACTTCCGGGAGAAGGCCCCCATGGCCGCGCACCCGGAGCTGTGGCTCGACGAGAAGGGGGACTACGACCGGGACCGTCACCACAACAGTCACATGGCGGTGGGCGTGCCTGGCACCGTGGCGGGCTTCGCGTACGCCCACGAGAAGTACGGCTCACTGCCGTGGGCCGAGCTGGTGGAGCCGGCGGTGCAACTGGCCGAGGAGGGCTTCGACGTGACGCCGGCGCTGGCGTCGTCGTTCGAGTACTTCCTCCGACGCGCCAGCCGCTACCCCGCGACGATGGCCGCGTTCTTCGAGGACGGCGAGCCGTTCGAAGTCGGGGAGCGATTCCGTCAGCCCGATCTCGCCACGACGCTCGGCCGGATCCGGGACCAGGGGAAGGACGGGTTCTACGCCGGGGAGACGGCACGGCTCATCGTCGCCGAGATGGAACGGGGTGGAGGGCTCATCACCGCGGAGGACCTGGCCCGGTACGAGCCGGTCGAGCGTGAGCCCATCACCGGCACCTTCCACGACCACGGCGTGATCGGGATGCCGCCGCCATCGAGCGGGGGCACCGCGGTGGTCGAGATGCTCAACATCCTAGAGGGCTACGACCTGGCCGCCATGGGCCACAACTCGGCCGACTACCTGCACCACCTGGCCGAGGCCATGCGCCGCGCGTACCGGGACCGGGCCCGGTTCCTCGCCGACACCGACTTCGTCGACGTGCCGCTGGACCGGCTGACGAGCAAGGCGTACGCCGCCCGGCTCAGGGCCACGATCCGCGGCGACACCGTGACACCCTCCTCCGTCCACGACACCACCCTCACGGCCCTCGACGCCGAGAGTCCGGAGACCACGCACTACTCGGTGGTCGACGGGAACGGGACGGCGGTGTCCAACACGTACACCATCGAGTCGAGCTACGGCAGCGCCATCACCGTGGCGGGCGCCGGGTTCCTGCTGAACAACGAGATGGGCGACTTCAACCCCGCCCCCGGCCTGACCACGGCCGGCGGCCTGATCGGGACCGCGCCCAACCTGGCCGAGCCCGAGAAGCGCATGCTCTCCAGCATGACGCCCATCATCCTGACGACGCCCGACGACGAGCTCCTTGCCGTCATCGGCTCGCCCGGCGGCCGCACGATCATCAACACCGTCCTCCAGGTGGCGCTGAACCTGATGGCCTTCGACATGGGCATCCTCCAGGCCGTCCAGGGGGCGCGCATCCATCACCAGTGGCTCCCCGACGAGATCGAGATGGAGGACGCGGACTGGGACGAGGCCACCCTGACCGGGCTCCGGGAGCGCGGCCACACCCTCGACATCGGGGGCTCGCAGGGCCGGGCCAACTCCATCGGCATCGGATCCGACGGTCGACGCCACGGCGTGCCCGATCCACGGTACGGCGACGCCGGAGCGGTGGGGCACTAGAGCGGCAGAAAGGGCAGAGCAGACCAATGAATGAGCTGTCGAACAAGGTCGCGTTGATCACGGGCGCCAGCACCGGAATCGGGGAGGCGTGTGCGCGGAAGCTCGCTTCCGAAGGTGCGCACCTGATTCTCTGGGCCAGACGTCTCGATCGCTTGGAGCGCCTGGCGGAAGAGCTAACGGAGAGCCACGGAGTCCGGGTTCGGGCGACCAGGGTCGACGTGCGCGACCGGGAAACGGTGATCCGGGAGGCTCGTGCGGTGTTGGACGCCGACCAGTGTCCGGAGATCCTGGTGAACAATGCGGGCCTGGCCGCAGGGATGGAGCCCTTTCATGAGAGTGATCCCGAGGACTGGGATCGCATGATCGACACCAACGTGAAGGGCCTTCTCAACGTCACGCGCTACTTCCTGCCTCCGATGATCGAACGCGGGGCCGGGCACGTCATCATGATCGGCAGCACGGCCGGCCATCTCACCTATCCGGCCGGGCACGTCTACAATGCGACGAAGTTCGCGGTTCGGGCCCTGACGCAGGCCATCAACCTGGATGTGGTCGGGACTCCGATCCGGGTTTCCGCCGTCGATCCCGGCTACGTGAAGACGGAGGAGTTCAGCCTCGTTCGGTATCGAGGGGACGAGGACAAGGCGGAGCGGGTTTACGAGGGATACGTGCCGCTCGCGCCCGAGGATGTCGCCGAAGCCGTCTGGTGGGTGGCCGTGCAACCTGAACACGTGAACGTCCTGGATCTGGTCATTCAGCCGACCGGTCGACGGAACGCCTACATCATGGGGTAAGGCACAGCGGCTCTGGCCAGGGAGCCGGACTGATCCGAGCCTGAGCTGGATCGGCAGTCCGGGAGCGCCCGAGCCGCCTCCCCGGCGGAGTCAGTGGCAAGGGGGGCGCCCCCACGAGGGGCACCGGCCTGAGCCGTCCGATGTAGGAGATTCCCCTACACCCCGTGGGGCAGACATTGACACCATATCGCAATCTCGCCACGTTCAGGTCCCGCGATCGTCGGGACCCGCAGATCAAGACGAGGAAACATGGAAGCCGCGAGTCTCCTGATCCTCCCTCTCGAGCGGGCCGCCACCGAACCGACGAGCGCCCGGCGCACCGGGCCAGTCCGCTGGGCCAAGCTCATCGACCACAGCCGCTGCATCGGTTGCCACGCGTGCACTACCGCGTGCAAGTCTGAGAACGCGGTCCCGCTGTCGGTGACACGGACGTACGTCAAGTACGCCGATGTGGGCCAGTTCCCCGAGACGCGCCGGGCCTTCCAGGTCACACGGTGTAACCAGTGCGAGGACGCGCCGTGTGTGTCGGCGTGTCCCACGGCCGCCATGCACCGGCGTCCGGATGGCATTGTGGACTTCGACAAGGCGGCCTGCATCGGGTGCAAGGCGTGCATCGCGGCCTGTCCCTACGACGCGATCTTCATCAACCCCGAGGACCACTCGGCGGAGAAGTGCAACCTCTGCGCGCATCGCCTGGACGTGGGTCTGGAGCCGGCCTGCTCGGTGGTGTGTCCCACCGAGGCCATACTGGTGGGAGACTTGAACGACCCCGCCAGCGCGGTGGCGAAAGCGGTGAACCGGGAAGTGGTGAGTGTGCGACGTCCAGAAAAGGGGACTCGCCCGAAGCTCTTCTACAAGGGTGCACACCAGGCCACGCTGGACCCGCTGGCGGCGCGCCGCCCAACGGGCGGACAGTACATGTGGAGCGAGGAGGGTGCGGTCCCCCATCAGGTGCCGTCGGGGCATCCCGGGAGCGGGAACAGCTCGGCGGCGGCGGTCCTCAGCTATGACATCCCCCATCGTGCGCCTTGGGACTGGCGGGTCAGTCTCTACACGTGGACCAAGGGGATCGCGGCGGGCGTCTACCTGGTTCCTGTGCTGATGGCCCTGCTCCGGTGGATCTCGGGCGCGGGGATCGGCGCCGGTACCGCCGTATGGTCGGACCCCCTCTGGCTCTGGGCCACGCCCGTGCTGGGCGGTGCTTTCCTGGCCGCCACGGGCGGGCTCCTGATCTGGGACCTGGAGCACCCGGAGCGGTTCTACTTCCTTTTCACCCGGCCCCAGTGGGAGAGCTGGCTGGTCCGTGGCGGAATCTTGATCACCGGGTTCGCGCTCGTGCTCATGGCCCATTTTGCGGCATCGGTAGCCGGGGATGAGTCGCTTCAGCGCTGGTTGGCACCCGCCGGAGCGCTGCTCGCCGCCGGCACGGCCGTCTACACCGCCTACCTGTTTGCCCAGGCCAGGGCCCGGGACCTCTGGCAGAACCCGTTGGCGCCGATCCACATGCTGGTCCAGGCGGCGGCGCTGGGCAGCGGCTCGTTCCTGGTCCTGGCCCCCTTCACCGGCTCATCCCCCTCCGCCTATGCCTGGGCTCTTGCCCTCGCCGGAGCCCTGCACCTGATGCTGGTGGGCCTCGAGCACACGTTGACCCCCGTCACCGAGCACGCCCGGCTGGCGGCCCACGAGATGACCCGGGGACGGTACGCCTCGTTTTTCTGGAGCGCTGCGGCCCTCATTGCCGTGTCGCTCATGGCGCCCTGGCTGGCCGGCCTGTCCACCGCCCTAGCCGCGGTGGCCGCGGCGGCCGGGCTGGTCGGGATCCTGTGCTACGAGCACGCCTACGTCCAGGCGGGCCAGTCCGTGCCGCTTGCGTAATGGAGGATGGACGGATGACGCGGAACGAGCTGAACGAGCGGGTGAGCGCGGCCCGGGCCGAAACGGAGGCTCGCGGCGAGACCTTCTACCCGGGGGCCAGTCGTGTCCATCTGGCGGCGTTCCCGCCCCGGGAGCGGTGGGACGACTGGGTGGAGCTGGACTCCAGGGCGTGGCCGGAGCGCGTGGAGCGTCGCTATTCCCTGGTGCCCACCACCTGCTTCAACTGCGAGTCAGCGTGCGGGCTGCTGGCGTACGTGGACCGGGACACGCTCCAGGTTCGCAAGTTCGAAGGGAATCCCGAACACCCCGGATCCCGGGGCCGGAACTGCGCCAAGGGCCCGGCCACACTGAATCAGGTGGTGGACCCCGACCGGATCCTGCGGCCGCTCAAGCGCGCGGGGGAGCGGGGCGAGGGCCGCTGGGTGGAGGTCTCCTGGGACGAGGCGCTGGACGATCTGGCGGCTCGGATCCGTGCGGCCATCGTCGAAGACCGGAGAGACGAGGTCATGTACCACGTGGGTCGCCCCGGGGAGGATGGCTTCACGGAGCGGGTCATGGCTGCATGGGGCCTCGACGGCCACAATTCCCACACCAACATCTGCTCGTCGGGGGCCCGCACCGGGTATGCGTTCTGGATGGGGTACGACCGCCCGAGTCCGGACTTCACCCACGCCAGCGTCATCCTCCTGGTGAGCAGTCACCTCGAGGCCGGCCACTACTTCAATCCCCATGCCCAGCGGGTGATCGAGGGGAAGCAGAACGGGGCGAAGCTCATCGTGTTCGATACGCGGCTGTCCAACACGGCCACGCACGCCGACCACTGGGTCTCTCCGTACCCCGGCTCGGAGGCGGCCATCTTCCTGGCCGTTGCCCGGCACCTGGTCGAGACCCGGCGCTACGACACCGCCTTCGTGGAACGATGGTGGAACTGGCGGGAGTACCTGGAGCAGGCCCGCAGCGCGGCACCGGACGATGTCACGTTCGAGGACTTCCACCAGGCGCTCCTGGAGGAATATGCCGAGTACACCTTCGCCTTCGCGGCCGCGGAATCGGGCGTGCCGGCGGAGACGCTGGCCGAGCTGGCGGATGTGGTGGCGGGGGCCGGATCGGCCTTGGCCACGCACAACTGGAGAAGCGCGGCGGCGGGCAACCTGGGGGGCTGGCAGGTCTCCCGGACGCTGTTCATGCTGAACGCCCTGCTGGGGGCGGTGGCGGTGCCCGGCGGGACGTATCCCAATGCCTGGAACAAGTACGTCCCCAAACCCATCTACTCGCCGCCCCACCCGGATTGGTGGAACGAGCTGTCCTGGCCGGACGAGTACCCGCTGGCGATGTTCGAGATGTCGTTCCTGCTCCCCCACGTCCTCCGAGAGCGGGACCGGTCCATCGACGTCTATTTCACGCGTGTGTACAACCCCGTATGGACGAACCCGGACGGCTTCTCGTGGGTCGAGATGCTGACCGATCCGGACCGGATCGGACTCCACGTGGCCCTGACCCCCACCTGGAACGAAACGGCGTTCTATGCCGACTACGTCCTGCCCATGGGCGTGGGCTCGGAGCGCCACGACATCCACTCGTACGAGCACTATGACGGCACCTGGATCGGCTTCCGTCAGCCGGTGCTCCGGGCGGCCCGGGAGCGGCTGGGCGAGATCATTACGGACACCCGCCATGTGAACCCCGGGGAGGTGTGGGAGGAGAACGAGTTCTGGATCGAGCTCTCCTGGCGTATCGACCCGGACGGGGAGCTCGGGATCCGCCAATACTTCGAGTCGAAGGCGGAGCCGGGCTCGAAGCTGACCGTGGATGAATACTACGGCTGGATGTTCGAGAACTCGGTAGAGGGGCTCCCGGAGGCCGCAGCCGCGGAGGGCCTCAGCCCGCTCGAGTACATGCGCCGCTACGGCGCGTTCGAGGTCGCCAGGGGAGTAGGCCCCGTCCACGAGTCGCCGGTGGACGATGACGAACTCGAGGACGTGAAGGTGGACCGTCATGGCGTGGCCTACACACGCGCGCCGAAGCCCCGACGGAAGAACGTCGTGCCCATGCCAGCCCCGCAGCACGACGGCGAGGGGCGCCGCTCGGTGGGCGTGCTCCGGGACGGCCGGGTAGTGCACGGCTTCCCGACGCCCAGCGGCAAGCTCGAGTTCTACTCGTCCACGCTGGTCGAGTGGGGCTGGCCCGAGTACGCACTGCCCACATACATCCGCAGCCAGGTCCACCCCTCGGACATGGGCCCGGAGGAGATGCCGCTCATCTCCACGTTCCGGCTACCGGTGCACATTCACACCCGGAGCGGGAACGCCAAGTGGCTGGACGAGATCGCCCACACGAACCCGTTGTGGCTGCACCCCGGGGACGCGGAGCGCCTGGACGTCCGGACCGGTGACCTGGTCCGGGTGGAGACCCGGATCGGTCACTTCGTACTCAAGGCATGGGTCACCGAGGGCATCCGTCCCGGTGTCGTGGCGTGCAGCCACCACATGGGGCGGTGGAAGCCCGTGGGGGACACAGGTCAGCGCCAGACCATGGCCACCGTTTCCCTCGAGGAGAAGGACGGGGCATGGTCCATGGCCAGGGAACGGGGCGTCGGCCCCTTCGACTCCGCGGACCCAGACACCCGCCGCATCTGGTGGACCGACGTGGGCGTGCACCAGAACCTGGCCCTCCCCGTCCAGCCCGACCCCATCTCCGGCATGCACTGCTGGCACCAGGCGGTTCGGGTGACCCGGGCCCGGCCGGACGACGCCCAGGGCGACATCGCCGTGGACCTCCACCAGTCCCGGCGCATCTACCGCGAGTGGCTGGAGCGGACCCGGTCGGCGACCGAGCACTCACCCAACGGGCTGCGCCGTCCCTTCTGGCTGCTTCGCCCGCTGCGCCCCACCCACGAGGCGTATGCTCTCCCCGGCGTTGCCGGCGGCGAACCCGCGGGTCCCGGTATGGCCGGTGAGGACGACTGATGGAGCTGCTCCGCGTGCTGGGGGTCATGGCCGAGTCCGCCGGAGCCGAGTCCGCTAAGGTGGCGCGACTCCTCGGCCTGGCGGACACCCTGGATCCCCCCGACCACACCGAGCTGTTCACGCTCCAGCTCGTGCCCTATGCGTCTGCCTACCTCGGTGAGCAGGGGAAGCTGGGGGGCGAGGCCCGGGACCGCATTGCCGGGTTCTGGCGGGCCGCCGGCGCCGTTCCCCCCGAGGAGCCGGACCATGTCACGACCCTCCTGGCAGCCTACGCGTCGCTGGTCGAGTCGGAGGAGGACGCAACGCCGGAGGATCGGCCCGCCTGGCGACGGCTCCGGCACGCCCTCTTCTGGGAGCACCTGGCCAGCTGGGTCTTCGTATGGCTCGCCCGCGCCGTGGAAGTGGCGCCCGGCCCGTACGCCGGCTGGGCCTCGTTGCTGGCCGACACGCTGGCGGAAGAGGCCGAACGCCTGGGCCCACCCACCGAGCTGCCGCTCCACCTGCGCGTTGCGCCGCCCGTCGCAGCGGAAGAGAAGGGGGACGCGTTCCTCGACGCCCTGCTGGCGCCGGCCCGAAGTGGCCTGGTACTGACCCGCGCCGACCTGGCCAGGGCCGCCCGCACGACCGGCCTCGGGCTCCGACTCGGCGAGCGCCGCTACATCCTCCACAACCTCTTCCGACAGGCCCCCACTGAGACCGCCGGCTGGCTGGCGGACGAGGCTCGCCGGCAGGCAACGCTCCATGCCGCGCAGTCGGCGGCATTCGGTCCGGTGATGCGCCATTGGCGGCAGCGTGCTCTCGATACCGCCGCCCGCCTGACGGAAGCCGCAACGGCCGCCCCCGCGCTTGAGGGAACCGAATGAGCAACACCGCATGCCTGGTATCCGGAGAACAGATCCGTGTCCCGTCAAGGAAGGGATCGAGCGGGCCATGGATAAGGACCCGGCCAGGAAGCAGGCAGTCATCATTGCGTCCGAGGAGACTGGGGACTGGGGCTACCCGCCGTTCATCCTGGCGACGGCAGCGGCCGGGATCGAGAACTTGGTGTTCGTCGCTCTTACGGTCTGGCGACTCGTGGGCGCCAGGAGGCCGTGCAGCGTGGAAGCTGATCCGGAAGGAGTACTGAGCTCGGCGGAGTCGCCCGATCAGGGAGGGGTGCCCGTACGAGCCCCCAGGACCTGAAACGGGCCATGGACGACGGGGTCGTCCCCCTCGACTTGCGCGGCGGGTCGTACGTGTTTTCCGTAACGATGCCCGGTGGAGCAGCGCGGCCAGGCTCTCAGCCACGGCCACAACGGCCCGTACCCGTTTCTTGGCGTTCTTGCCGTGTTGACGCTGGCGGACGCGAAGGACATTGAGGTCCGCCTGTACCAGCGGGTTCGGCCCTTTTCCACCAGCAGTGCAGCCTCAGGACCGACTGCGACAAGCGTCCCCCACCCCGCCTTCTCAAATACGAGTCAGGCGCTTGTATGGAAGCGGTAGAATTCCCGGATGTACTGCTCCTGGAACGCGAAGGACCAGTGGACGTTTTGCAGCAGTCGCGCGGCGCTCTCCCGATCACCCGATTCCAACATGGATATTAGGCGGTCGTGGTCGTCCATGTTCCGGTTCTCCCACTCGGCCACGTACATGGGACGGGGGAAGTCGTACAGCCGCCTCTTCATCGGCGCGGTCAGCCGGGCGAGCGTCTCATTGGGCGACAGCCCCAAGAAGACGTCGT
The DNA here is from genome assembly GCA_964391035.1 of uncultured Gemmatimonadaceae bacterium. Taxonomy (GTDB): domain Bacteria; phylum Gemmatimonadota; class Gemmatimonadetes; order Longimicrobiales; family RSA9; genus JAWVYT01. The sequence continues at coordinate 5,820 of CAYMLW010000007.1, read as the reverse complement.
GGAACTCCAGGTTCTTCTCGTAGTAGCGGTCGTGGTCACCCTCCGAGAAGGAAGCGCGCTGCGCCCGATTCAGCGCTCGCATTCTCTGGATGTCGTTGGCCCCGATATCATCAAACACGTTGCGGATTACTGAGGCTTCCAGGGCTCCGATGATCTCGTAGAAATCGCGGACCTCGTCCAGCGTCAACTCCCGCACCAGCACGCCGCGGCGAGGGAGAATCCTGACGAACCCCTCTGACTCCAGCTGAATGAGGGCATCTCGCAGGGGTGTCTTGCTGACACCGAGCTCCTCACTGATCGCATTCAGGTTGAGCGTCGACCCTGGTGCCAGAGTCCCCTTACGCATCTCGTCCCGGAAGTACCGGTACACCTCCTCGCGGAGTGACGGAACCTTGATGACCATCCCGACTCCTACCAAGTGGCGCGGAGAGAGACGTTCATCGGCGGCTCAGCAGACCTTCTCCACCGCGCGTTGAACAGCCGAGACAATGGTGTCCACTTGTTCGCGCGAGATCGTCAGAGCCGGCGCAAAATTCATGGTCGTGTTGTTCCCGGGGATGCTCGAATAGGTTCGGCCTACCAGGACCCCTTCGTCCTTGACCCCGTTCATCAGGCGGCCCATGAGCTCTTCGGTGATGGGGCTCTTCGTGGCCTTGTCCTGTACGAACTCGACGCCACAGAACAGGCCTTTTCCGCGGACATCTCCCACGATAGGCAGGTCGAGAAGCTCCTTCAGCCGATCGAGCAGGTACGCTCCCATCTCGCGGCTGTTCTCGATCAGGTCCTCCTCCTTCAGAATGTCGATGGTTTCCAGCCCCGCCCGCACGGGGCCCGTACACCCGCCATAGGTACTGATATCCCGGAAGAAGTTCATCCGCTGAGAGGGGTCGCTCGGGTCATTCAGGAAACGATCGAAGACCGACTGTTGCACCACGGTCGCGGAAAGTGGCGCGTAGGAGCTGGCCATCCCCTTGGCCATCGTGACGATGTCGGGGATCACATTGTAATGCTGGTAGCCCCACCACTTTCCGGTTCGTCCGAACCCGCACACGACCTCGTCCATGATGATCAGGACGCCATACTTCCGACAGATGTCCTGGAGCACCGTGTAGTATTCCGGGACGGGCGGGATGATGCCGCCACCCGCGGTGATGGGCTCGACGATGACGCCCCCGACCGTGTCGGGCCCCTCGTCCAGGATCGCGTCCTCGACGGCCCGGGCGCAGCGTATGTCGCAGGCGGGATAGGTCTCGTCGAACGGGCACCGGTAGCAGAGAGCGTGCGGGAACTCCGAGAAGCCCGGGCAAAGGGGACCGTAGTCCTGCTTGCGTTCGGATTGCCCCGTTGCGCTGAGAGCACCGAGGGTCGTGCCGTGGTAGTCCCGCTCGCGGTACAGGATCTTGTACTTACCATCCCCGGCGTCCTCCATGTGGGCCTTCTGGCGGATGAGCTTGAACGCTTTCTCGTTGGCCTCCGATCCGCTGTTCGAGAAGAACACCCTGCCCATCCCCGGCATGAGAGAGACGAGCCGCTCCGCCAGCTGAGCCGCCGGTATGTTGCCCGTGGTGCCGGCGTAGTAGGGCATGGATTTGAGCTGGTCGCTCACGGCATCGGCGATCCTGTCTTGCCCATACCCGAGAATCACGCTCCACACTCCGCCTGAAGCGGCGTCCAGATACTTCCGGCCTCGAATGTCTCGGATGACGAGGCCCTCGGCTTCGGCCACCACCATCTGTTCCTGTGCCTCGAACACCTGGTGGGGCTTGATGTGATGCCACAGGAACTGTCTGTCTGCCCGGACAATGCTTTCCACATCGTGGTCTTCGCGGAGTTCGCTCACAGTTCTTCCTTCCTCGGAATCCGATGCGTTTCTCGTCCCCTTCAGCGGATGGTTCGGCGCTCCTCTACGTTACCCGCGTTCGACCCCGCGGGGCTCTGGAGATCAGGCTCATCCGGGGCGCTCTATTCTGCCGCCAGGTGCCTGTACTTCTCGAGGTACCGGGTCGGCTTGGCGAGAGCGTCACGGCGGAACGGCTCGGCGAGCACGTTCTCTCCACCTTCGACAATGGCGTCTATGATCACCGGGCGCCCGGACGCAATGGCTTCCTCCATCACGTCGCCGACCTGGTCCGGGTGCTCGACCCGGAACCCGAGGGCTCCCATGTTCTCCGCGAGCTTCGCGAAATCCGGATTCGTTCCCAGATCGGTGCCGACGAATCGGTTGTCATAGTAGTCGATCTGGTTCTTCCTCTCCGCTCCCCACTCGTAGTTGTTGGCCACGATCCCGATCACCGGGATGTCCTCGCGGACGGCGGTCATGACCTCGGCGAGGCCGCTGATCCCGAACGCTCCATCACCCTGGAACGCCACCACCGGGACGTCGGGATTGCCGATCTTGCATCCCACGGCCGCGCCGTACGCAAACCCGCAGTTGCCCCAGGAAAGGGCCGATATGTGCTTGCGCGGGTGCTCGAACTCCAGGTACGCGTTGATCATGGAGGAGTTGTTGCCGATGTCCGTCGTGACAATGGTTCCTTCCGGGATCGCGCGAGTCCATTCCTTGTGGAAGCGACGGGGATGCATGGGCGCAGACTGGCCACTCGAGCTCCATCCCTCCAGCTCCGTTTCCCACTTCTCCCTTTCCCGACGCACAGCGGCCAGGCGCTCCTCGTTTCGCTCCAGGTTCGGGAGCAGTCCCCGGACCTTCTCGAGGAGCATGGCCGTGAACTCCTTAACGTCACCGCAGCTATAGACATCGGCCCGCCTGGAAAGCCCGAGAGCGGAGACGTTCGTGTCACACTGGATCAGTCTGGCGTGATCAGGCCAGTAGTCGATGTCGTATTGCGGTAGGGTCCCGAACGGGCCCAGGCGAGTTCCAAGGGCAACGACCACGTCTGCCCGCTGCAGCGTGCGCATTGCGGCCTTGGAGCCGCAGTAGCCGATCGGGCCGCAGCTCAATTCGTGGCTGGCCGGGAACGAGTCGTTGTGCAAGTAGCTGTTCACCACCGGCGCCGTCAGAAACTCGGCCAGTGCCTTCACCTCCGCGACCGCATCGGCCCAGGACACGCCTCCACCTGCGACGATCACGGGATTGTCGGCACCCGCAATGAGGCGGGCCGCCTCATCTACATCTTCCAGGGAACCCACGCCCCGATTGATGTGCGGCGTCCGATAGATCTCATCCTCACATTCGCCGTAGAAGTGATCGCGGGGGATGTTGAGATGTGTCGGCCCATGGTGATTCTTCGCCATGTAGAAGGCCCGGCGGGCCAACTCGGCCATCCGCTGAGGCTTGTTGACCCGCACCTGGAAAACGGTTTGTTCCTGGAACATCGCCATCTGATCCAGCTCCTGGAATCCTCCGGTGCCGATGCCCAGGGAGCCCGTCTCCGGGGTGATCACTATCACCGGAGAATGCGCCCAGTACGCTGCGGTCGTGGCCGACACGAAATTGGCCGCCCCCGGTCCGTTCTGCGCGATGCAGCACTGCGGTCTGCCAGTGACCCGGGCCAGACCGTCCGCCGCATGCGCAGCGGCCTGCTCGTGCGCCACCGAGATGAACCGGATGCCGGCCGCCGGAAACAGGTCGAGCGCGTCCATGAATGCCGATCCGACGATGCCGAACACATGTTCCACACCTTCGGCGACCAGCGTCTCCACCAATGCTTCACTGGGAGTCATTCTCTGGTTGGCCATGCTATGCTCTCCTGTAACCGTCGTGGGCGTCGGTGGGGCGGCTTTCGCGCGGGTCTGATATCTGCTATCTGATACACCAGTAAGGGGTCCCTGTCAAGCGTGGCCCGGAGGACGGCCGGACCGCGGCGGAATCCCGGGTGCACGGCGGCTACGGGAGGTCACGGGGCGAGTCGCGGTCGACATCACTGGAGGGTTTCGCCGGGATGGGGGGTGGACGGGTTCCCTATCGGAGAGGTTCCCGTCAGTTGCGCATGTGGCGTGGAACGGGGGCACGGCGGCTCGAACCGCACTTGATTCTCATGCCGGGAGAGGTGTTTACATGTCCATCCTGCCCGCCGGCGTCATGCGCCGGAACGTTCCCGCTCGGAGTGCGTGGGGCCCCCTGGGTTCCTGCGCCACCGGATTGCTGGTGCTCTCGGGGGTCTTGGCGAGTCCGATCCCTGCTCAGCAGGAGAGTGCTCTGCGACCTGATGCCACGTCGTTCTTCCTCGGGGTCACCGCGGGACCGTTGGTCGCCATCGGCGGGGGAAGGCTCGCGGAAAACGGGGCCGTGTACCGAGCGATCCTGGATCGACGAAAGGGCGATGGCCCAGTTTGCGTGATTCCGACGGCGAATCAGGATGTCCCGACGGCAATGCGCCGTGGAGTCAACGACCTGAATCGCTACGGTGGCGACAGCGCTGCGATCGCCGTCGACCTCGGGGTCCACAACGCCCAACGCGCATTCGATCCTACGCTGGCAGGGGATCTGCGGACCTGCTCGGGGTTCTTCTTCGAAGGTGGACAACAGGATAGGATCCTGCAGGTGTTTCGCCCCCATGGCGTCGACACTCCGGCCTACGAAGCGATTCTCGCGCGGTTCAGGGAAGGGGCCGTCGTTGCGGGGACCAGCGCGGGAGCGGCCATGATGAGCGAGGTCATGATCCGCGGTGGGACGAGCGAGAGCGCTCTGGCGAGAGGCGTTGGCGCTCCCGGAACGGACGCCGGAGTGCTGCGGCAATCCGGCATGGCGTTTCTGGAAGGAGCCGTCATCGATCAGCACTTCCTCGCTCGTGGCAGAGTCGGCAGGTTGCTGGTCACCCTGTTGGATTCGGCCAGTGCCGGACTGGGGCTGGGCATCGATGAGCAGACGGCATTGGTGATCGACTCCACGAGAGCGGTTGTGATCGGAGCCTCGAGCGTCGTGTTGCTGGACACGAGGCAAGCCGTGTCCTGGAAGGCAGGCAGGGAGTGGCGCGGCATCAGGATGTACCTGCTGGGAGCCGGGGACCAGCTGGATCTGGAGACCGGCTGCATCGTCGAGGGCCGGGGCAAGCAGATGGTGTCCCGCGTTCCAGGGTCCGTGGCAGCACCTGGAGACCTATTCGAGCCATTGGCTCTCCTGCGACTGGTCATGAGCATGGCCGCGGCCGATCGACACCGTGTCACCGTTCCCGCGGGAAGACAGGACTCGCTCAGGTTCACGAAGGGGGATGGCTTCCGGGCGGTTGCATGGGACAGTCTGGCGCGGTACCAGCCGTTCGATCACGGGATCCCCAGTCATTGGACGGCGAGGCCGGCGGGATTCTCGGCGGGCCCGTTCCAGTTGGACCTCATCCGTGGCAGCCCATAGCTGCTACACATGCGATAGGGCTGGATCGATGAGATCAAACTAGAGCTGATGGTGGGGACGGACCCACGACGGAGCCCTACCGCTCAGACGGGGCCGTTTCCTCCTCCGTATCCCTCGATCGCGTCGAGATCGAACCCGGCATCTTCGACATCGCTCCTGCCGTCCCCGTCGTCCGTGATCCGCACGTAGCGATAGGACGAGACGCCCACGCCGTCGAGGTCGAAAGCCGTCGTTCCGGTACCGAAACCGACCGGGGTCATGGGGCCGAACAAGGTCGTTCCTACCTCGACGTAGAAACCTTCCGGAGTCGTATCTCCTTCGACGACGCGGAGGTCCGTGCCGGGGCCGGTCTCCAGGAGCTCGCCCATGTCGATCATGGTCCAGCCGTCCACGTCGAGGGAGAAACACCTCTGGTCCGGAGGGCCCAGAGCCCAGGGGGTCATGTTTTCGTCCGCGTTATTGAAGTCGGGCAGGACCGCCGACTCCACCCTGTAGCCGTACGCCGGTCCGGC
>CAYMLW010000006.1:6509-32685 GCA_964391035.1 uncultured Gemmatimonadaceae bacterium | reverse complement strand
GGACAACCCTGCACGGCTGATCGGCGACCTCGCCTCGCCCCACGGCAACAACTCCTGGCAGGTCTCGCCGCCCACGGGTTTCCCCGCTGTCACCGTCCCCATGGGCTGGGTGGCGGACGGTCTGCTGCCCGCCGGACTCCAGCTGCTGGGGCGGCCCTGGGGAGAGGGTACCCTGATCCGGCTCGCCTACGCGTACGAGCAGGCCACACGGCACAGGCGCCCGCCGGACACGACACCGCCCCTGCGCTGACCCGGGTGCCAGACGCGGGCTCCCGGGTGGCGAGTCATCCCGCCGCGCTGTAACCTCCCCGAAACAGCCCCATCCGCTGGACCACAGATGGAGGATGACGCGATGACGCGTATACGAGAGACCGTTCTGGCCGGCGCGATGGCGCTGGTTCTCGCCGGCCCCGCCCTGCACGGCCTGTGCTCCGCACTGGACGCCCAGCAGCTCGCGCCCCGGGAGGGCTACCCGCTGCTCGAGGACGCCACGCTGCCCCCGGAGTACGTGCCGGAGTTCGGCACCATGTGGACGTTCGACGCCCCGCCGCTGGACTACTGGGAAGCCCGGTATGGCTTCCGCCCGGACCAGGCTTGGCTCGACCACCTTCGCCTGTCCACCATCCGCCTGCCGGGCTGCTCGTCCTCGTTCGTCAGTAAGGACGGGCTGGTGATGACGAACCATCACTGCGCCCGGGGTTGCGTCGCTCAGGTGAGCCCGCCGGAGACCGACTACCTGGAGACGGGCTTTGTCGCCGCGACACGGGATGCCGAGCTGACCTGCCCGAACATGTGGGTGGACCAGCTCGTCGATATCGGGGACGTCACCGACCGGGTCCGCAGCGCCGTGACCGCGACCGAGCCGGCCGAGCAGGTCGCCCAGCGCGGCGCGGCCATCGAGGCCATTCAGGAGTCGTGCGAGGCGGAGACCGGACACCGCTGCCAGGTGGTCTCATTCTACAACGGCGGGATGTACTCCCTCTACACCTATCGCCGGTACGACGAGCTCCGGCTGGTCTTCGCGCCCGAGCTGGCCACCGCCCATTTCGGCGGCGACCCCGACAACTTCACCTACCCGCGCTATTCCCTCGATGTGGCCTTCCTGCGGGCCTACCAGGACGGCGAGCCGGTGCGGCCGGAGACCTGGCTGGAATGGAGCGAGGCGGGCCCCGAGTACGGCGACGTGGTCTTCGTGGTCGGCAACCCGGGCTCCACGGGCCGGCTGCTGACGCAGGCGCAGATGGAGTACCTCCGGGACGTGGTCTATCCCACCCGGATCGAGGGGCTCGAGACGCGCCTCGAGCTGCTCCGCTCCCTCGCCGCCGAGAGCCCCGAGGCGGCCCGCCGATACGAGACCTCCATCCTCGGTGCCGAGAACGGCTACAAGGCCTTCCGCGGATACCTGACCGGGCTGCTGGACGAAACGATCATGGCCCGGAAGCGGGCCTTCGAGGAGGACTTCCGCTCACGCATCGAGGCCGATCCGGAGCTGGATGAGCGCTTCGGCGGCGCCTGGGACGCCATCGCCGACGCCCAGCTCGAGCTCGCGACCTTCGCGACACCCGCCCGCTATTACGACCTGGACGGCGCCACGGTCCTCGACTACGGGTCCACCATCGTGCGCCTCGCCCACCAGCAGGAGCTCCCGGCCGACCGGCGGCTCCCGGGGTACGAGGAGGAGCGGCTGCCCCGGATCCGGCAGTTCCTGCTCCAGGACCGTGACCTGGATGCCGTCCTCGATCGGGCGCAGCTCGCTGCGTGGCTCGAGGCCGCGGCCCGGGACCTGGGCGACGATGACGCCCTCGTTCGCACGCTGCTCCAGGGCCGCAGCCCGGAGGCCGCGGCCGCCGAGCTCATGGACGGGACTCGGCTGGCCAGCGTCCAGGTGCGCCGCGCCCTGGTCGAGGGCGGGCTCGAGGCGGTGCGCGCGTCCGGGGACCCTCTGGTCCGCGCGGCCCTCGTCCTGGAGCCGACGGCTGCCAGCTACGCCCGCCGCGCCGCCGAGCTCAATGCCGTGATCTCGGCCAACAGCGAGCTGCTGGGGCGCGCCATCTACGAGGCCTATGGCCGGGCGCTACCGCCCGACGCCACCTTCACGCTCCGGATTAGCGACGGCGTGGTGGCCGGGTTTCCCATGAACGGCACGATCGCCCCGTACAAGACGGTCATGTACGGCCTCTTCGGTCGGGCCGAGGCTTTCGACCACCACGTCCCCTTCGAGCTGCCGGAGAGCTGGTGGCGGGCGGAGTCCCGGCTGGACCTGTCCACGCCCATGAACTTCGTGGCCACCGCCGACATCATTGGCGGCAACAGCGGCAGCCCGGTGGTGAACCGCCACGGTGAGGTGGTCGGCCTGGTGTTCGACGGCAACATCCAGATGCTGCCGAACCGATTCATCTTCACCGACGAGATCTCCCGCTCCGTGAGCGTCCACTCGGAGGCGATCATCGAAGCGATCCGGAAGGTCTATCCGGCCGGTCACATCGCGGACGAGATCGAGAAGTAGATCGAAGGTCCGAGATCAAGGATCTGAGATCTGAGTGGCGGCCGGCGCCTTTCGGGACGCCGGCCGTCTTCCTTCCCCGCGCCTCCCCGCCGGCATGCCCCGGCGTTCGGGTGGGCGTCAGCTCTCCAGGCCCACCTTCGCGCACCCCTGGACTCGGGGCCGGCTGGTCGCCACACTTGCAGCCGCCATGACACTCGGCTCTCTCGCCCTCGCGGGCGTCACACTCCTGGCCTTCGCGGTGAAGGCGGCCACCGGGTTCGGACCCGCACTGGTGGTCGTCGCCCTCGGCGCCCTGATCGTCGGGCCCGTCGACGCAATCATCCTGGCCGCCTTCCTGGATCTGGCCAGCGGGGCGGGAGTGGCGTGGCTCGATCGAGAGGCCATCGGGAGGGAGTCGTGGGTGGCGCCGGCCGTGACGGTGGCGGTGGGGGCCATCGTCGGAGCGACGCTCCTCGGCGTGGTTCCGACGGCGCGACTGAACCGGCTGGTCGGGGCCGGGGTCGTCGCTTTCGGCGCGTGGCTCTTCGTCGCGACTCGTCCCGGTCGCCCCGTCCGGCCAGGGGCCCGAGCCAGCCGCGTGGTCGAGCACGGAGTGGCCGCTCTCGGTGGCGTGTTAGGCGGCCTGATCGGCGTGGGCGGCCCCCCGATCATCCTGTACTACGGGACCCGGCTCGCCAAGCAGCGGTTCCGGGCGATGATCGTGCCGATCCTCCTCGTGGCGGCCCTGTTCCGGGCCGGCACCTATGCGGCGACCGGTCAGGTGGACGATGAGCTCATCACACGAATCGCCGTATCGCTGCCCGCCCTCCCCCTGGGTCTGTGGCTCGGGAACCGACTCTTCCACGGCCTCCGCGAAGCCACGTTCCGGCGGGTCGTGGCCGCCGTCGTGACCGTCGCGGGGTTGCGGTTGTTGTTCTGATCTGAGGCCGGCTAGAGCCCCAATCGGCCAAAGAAGTCGTTGCCCTTGTCGTCGATCAGGACGTAAGCCGGGAAGTCCTCGACCTCGATCTGCCAGACCGCCTCCATTCCCAGCTCCTCGAAGTCTATGCACTCGACCGACCGGATGTTCTCCGCCGCCAGCAGCGCGGCCGGCCCGCCGATCGATCCGAGATAGAACCCGCCGTGCTTCGCGCACGCGTCAACGACCTGCTGGCTCCGGTTGCCCTTCGCGATCATGACCAGGCTGCCGCCGTGGCTCTGGAGCAGATCGACGTACGGATCCATCCGGTTCGCCGTGGTCGGCCCGAAGGACCCGGATGGCCGGCCTTCCGGCTTCTTCGCCGGCCCGGCGTAGTAGACGGGGTACTTCTCGAGGTAGTCCGGGAGCGGATCGCCCCGATCCAGGATCTCCTTGAAACGGGCGTGGGCGATGTCCCGGGCCACGACCAGCGTGCCGGTCAGTCGGACGGCATCGCCGACCTCTAGCTCCGACAGCGCGGCCCGCGCCGCGTCCATTCCCTCCCTCAGGTCGATGGCCCGGCCATCGGCCACCCCACCGCCCAGGTACTCGTCCGGGATCAGCCGGGCGGGGTCCGTGTCCAGGATCTCGACGAACAGGCCCTCCCGCGTGATCTTCGCCCGCACGTTCCGGTCGGCGGAGCACGAAACCGCCATCCCGATCGGGCAGCTCGCGCCGTGCCGTGGCAGCCGGATCACCCGGATGTCGTGGGCCAGGTACCGGCCGCCGAACTGGGCTCCGATCCCCAGCTCCCGGGCCCGTTCGAGCAGCCGCTGCTCCAGTTTCAGGTCCCTGAACGCCCGACCATGCTCGTTCCCCGTCGACGGCAGCCCGTCCAGCTCCCGGGCGCTCGCCAGCTTCACCACCTTCATGACCGCGTCCGCGCTCGTCCCACCGATCACGAACGCGATGTGGTACGGCGGGCACGCCGCCGTCCCCAGCGACTTCATCCGATCGACCAGGAAGCTCTCCAGCTTCTCCGGCGTGAGCAGCGCCTTGGTCTGCTGGTAGAGCATCGTCTTGTTGGCGCTGCCGCCGCCCTTCGCCATGAAGAGGAACCTGTACGCCTCGCCCGGTGTGGCGACGATGTCGATCTGGGCCGGCAGGTTCGTGCCCGTGTTCTTTTCGGTGTACATGTCCAACGGCGCCGTCTGCGAGTACCGTAGATTGTCCTCCGTGTACGCCCGGTACACTCCACGGGAGATGGGCTCCTCGTCCCTCACGCCCGTCCAGATCCGCTGCCCCTTCTTGGCGACGACCGTGGCCGTCCCCGTGTCCTGACAGACCGGCAGCTCCCCCTGTGACGCCACCACCGCGTTCCGAAGGAAGGCCAGCGCCACGCCCCGGTCGTTCGCCGACGCCGCCGGGTCCTCGAGGATCGACGCGACCTGCTCGTTGTGCGACGGGCGCAGCAGGAACGAGGCGTCGCGCATGGCCGCGCGCGTAAGAACCTCCAACCCTTCCGGGTCGACCCGGACCACTTCATCCTCCCCGAACCGCTCCACCCGCACGTACCGCTCCGACCCCTCGATCTTCCGGTACGGCGTGGTGTCTTCTCCGAGAGGATAGGGATCCTGATAGACGAACTCCGGGCGCCCGGGATCGGCAGTATTCTCGGTCGACTCTCTGACGGCGTGTGGCATGACGAATCTATGTACGGGTCGCGCCGGATCGGACGGGGCTCGCTTCAACCTACCCCCCTCCCTGCCCCATCGAAACCTCCACGCACTCGCACACGTCGAGGGGCGGGGATCGGCGCTCTGACGGGACCGGATGAACCGGCCCCGACCCGTTCAGGCCAGCGTCACCAGGACGAAGCCGACGAGCATCACCGCGGCACCGAACAGTCGCTCGCCGGTCCGCTCCTCACGGAAGACGGAGCGCCCGAGCAGCACGCCGAACAGCGTGCTGGTGCGCTTCACGGCGATCACGTACGCCGCCAGGGTCAGGGTAAGCGCGATGTTCTGTGCCACCATGCCCACGGAGATGACGGCTCCCGCCAGAGCGACGGCGCCCGCGGGGCCCAGGAAGCGAGGGCGTAACGTGTCATCCCCACGACTCCGGCGCCCTCGATTTCGCCCGATCGCCCACCTGCCTGAGCCGGACCCGGATGCCCGCCATCGCCACACCGCCAGGGGCGCCAGCACGACGGCGACGAAGCCCTGGATCGCCGCGGCCCAGAGGAGCGGCGAGGAGGCCTGCACGCCGACCTTGTCGTAGGTGGCGGACACGCTGTACAGGAACGCGACCAGGAGAATGGCCCGGGCGCCGGGGTCACGGAACAGCGCACGGAACGGCTCCAGGGGCGAGGCGCGGCGTCGGGACACGTTCAGGAGGTACGCGCCCGCCACGATCACCGCCACGCCCAGCCCGCCGACGGGACTGGGCATCTCACCGAGTACGACGGCAGCGGTGCCGATCATGAAGAGCGGGGTCAGGCTGGTCAGCGGGGCAACCAGCGAGAGGTCCGACCGTTCCAGCGCCCAGACGATGAGTGGAGTGGCGATTGCGTTGATGACACCCGAGACCAGCAGGGCGGTCGGGAACCGCCCGCCCAGAGTCGGGAAGCCGGTGACGAGCGCCACGAGGCCGAGGGCGAAAGCCGGGACAAGCGCGATCCCGAACGCCACGACAATGGGGTCGACGCTCTTCGTGGCGTGCTTTGCGGCGGCATCTCTCGTAGCCGTGGCGAGGGCGGCGACGAGCGCGAGAAGGGCCCAGCCCACGGTCGGATCAGCCCGCGCCGGATTCCGCCGTGGCCACCACACGGCGCAGGTAGGCGTCCACGTGGAAGGGCTTGTTCAGGAAGCGCTCGGGCTTCTGCCGGGCCAGCTCTACGACCTCCGGGTCCCCCACGTCGCCGGTGACGAACAGGAACCGGTCGACCAGATCCGGCCGCTCCTCGGTCGCCCAACGATAGAGATCGAGTCCCCCACCATCGGGCATCTTCACATCGGAGACCACCACGTCGAAGTCACCGCGATCGAGGATGCGCCGGGCGTCGCGGCCGCCCTCGGCCACCTCGACCGATGCGCCGACTCGTTGCAGCAGCCGCTTCTGGAGCGCCCGCAACGGAGCCTCGTCCTCGACCACCAGGACCCGAAGCGACTGCTCGACTCCCGTCCCCCTCGCGGCCCGCGCGTCGGGCCCAGAAGGCGTTTCCTCCGATTCCGGAGCGGGCGCGGTGCGGAACGACAACGTGACCCGGGCACCGCCGTCCGGCCTGTCTTCCGCCCTTGCCCGCCCGCCGCACTCCTCCATGAAGCCATGGACGAGGGCGAGCCCCAGCCCCGTACCCTGCCCGACGGGCTTCGTCGTGTAGAATGGCTCGAACGCGCGTTCGACGTCCGCCCAGCCCGGACCGTCATCCTCGACCACCACGTCCACCTCGCTCTCCCGCGGGACGACCCGGATCCGGATCGTGCCCACGGGTACGCCCTCGTTCGAAGGCTGGCCCAGCAGCGCGTCCCTGGCGTTGTCCACGAGGTTGATGAGTGCCTGCTCGACGCGTTGAGCGTCGCCGGCGACCCCCAGGTCTTCCGGACCCGCATCGGCATCGAGATCTATGCCGACCGCTTCCAACGCACCGCCACGGAGCCGGGCGACGGCTCGCACCACCTCGGCGATGCGCACGCTGCTCACGCTGCCCCGAGGCTCTCGCGTGAACGACAGCAGGTCCTGCACGAGGTCCCGAGCCCGGCCTGCCTCGGAGACGATGGGCTCCACCAGCTCCCGCAGCTCCTGGTCACCCGGAGAGCCGGATCCCGCATCGAGCTGTTCTCGCAGGAGCTGGCTGTAACCCAGGACCGTCGCCAGCGGGTTGTTCAGCTCGTGAGCGAGCCCGGCCATCATACGTCCCATCGCACTCAGTTTCTCCGACTGGACCAGCTCGGCCTGGGTGTCGCGAAGTCGCGCCAGGGCGTGTTCCAGCTCTGCGGTCCTCGCCTCCTCCGCCGCCATCGCCCCCGCCAACCCACGGGACATCTGGTTGAAGCTGCTCGCGACCGCGGCCAGCTCTCGGTCCTCGGGAACCGGCACCCGGGCCGACAGGTCGCCATCACGGATCCGTGCCGCCGCCTCGGCCAGCGCGTCGAGTGGCCGGGCCAGTCGCCGTCGGAGGAACCGCGCCCAGAGCACGGTCCCCAGGATGGTGAGGAGGGCGAAGACCCCACCACCGACGTACACCAGTCGCAGAGAGGCCGCGCTCCTTCGGCGAACCTCCTCCAGCGTGCCGTGCCGCATCTGCAGGAACCGCGACATAGCCGACTGGAGCTCGAGCCCGTAGCCCGCCATGGCCGCCGCGGCATTTGCGGCCTGGGCGTCGAGCCCCCGTCGCGTGAGGTCGAGAGCCCGGGCTGCCGCAACCTCGAGTCGCTGATGCGCCTCCTTCACCTCTTCGAGCTGGCGCCGCTGAGCCGGCGAGAGATCGTGGAACAGGTACCGGCGGACGAGTCGGCTGGCCTCTTCGCCCGACCCGCGGAAGTCGGCCAGCAGCATCTCGTCTCGCGACTTCTGGAACGCGGTCGCCGCGGCGAGCTGCCGCATGACCGCGGTGGTCAAGCCGTCGGCGATCAGCTGCTCCTCCACGAACGCCTGCGTGGCCACGTCCCGGCGTCCCTCCATGCGAGCGTGGAGCAGGAGGAGCACCAGTAGCGCCAGCGCCACCCCGCCTGCGTGAACCGCCACCATCAGCAGCAGGCGATGTCCGAATGAGGAGTCCCGGCGAGCCGGCCCCGGGGTCATCTGGGCCCACCCCCGTCGAACCGCTTCAATCGATAGCGCCGCAACACGCTCCGGCCCTCGTTGAACGCGATCGGCCCGCTCACCCCCTCGTACGGGGGTCGGTCGCGGCCGAGTGAAACCAGGTATTCCCGGACCTCCTGCCCCGAGCGGGCACCGTCGGCAACCGCCGCGAGGACCAGTGCCATGGCGTCGTAGGCCAGCGCCTCGCCGCCCTGGGGCTCGACGCCGTACCGCTCCCGATACCGGCTCGCCCACGCCCGGCCAGTGGCGGTCGCGTTCACGTCGAGGAAATCCACGAAACAAACGCCGGCCCAGGCCGCCGCCGATGTCGCAAGGGTCCTGGCCCCGTTCAGGCCATCACCACCGTAGATCTCGGTCTCCGATCCCAGATCGGCCCGGAGATCCGGCAGCACGGCGTTCAGCGCGCTGGCCCGCCCGAGCCAGAGGACCGCGTCCGGCCTCGATGCCACCACCGATCCGACCAGGTAGGCGACCATGGAATCGGGAGCCGATGCGAGGTTCTCCAGATGGGGCAGGTCGAGCACGAGCTCTGGTCCGCCCTCATCGGCTGCCAGGGCCGCGACGGTCGCCCCTCGGAGGGCCCGGCCGTAGTCGTCGTTCACATACGTCAGCGCGACTCTGGCCCCGTCCGCCAGGGAATCCTCGAGCACGCGGGCCAGGAAGGCCCCCTGCCGATCATCGGGCGGCACCAGACGGAAGCTGTACGGGCCCGCCATGGAGTACGCCGGCGCGCTCGTCGTGGGCGCGAGCTGAACGATCTCGTGGTCGTTGTAGATGGGCGCGGCCGCCAGACTCGCCGCGCTGTTCGAGTGTCCTACCACGGCGATCAGACCGTCGGTAGCGGCGAACCGCTCGGACACATGGAGCGCCGGAGCAGCGTTGTTCCTCGCTCCCGTAACGAAGACCGTATCGACAGCGATGCCCGATCCGGGCGCGATCTCCGAGTACGCGAACCGGACCGCGTTCATGTGCGGTGGGCTGGACGAAGCTCCCACGACGGGGACCGGCGCGTCCCCGCACGCCACCAGGAGCAACGACAGGCACAGGCCCAGCGTCAGAGGGACGAATCGCCCCGCTCTCGAGAGAAGAACTGTCATGTGCGACCGGCTTCACAGCGAGGGGGTCGTACCCGGCTCTCCCGTTGAGTTTCGACCGGAGCCGCGTTCTTGTTTAGGGCCAGTCCCGATATACTTCCTCATGGTCGCGATGGAGCCGGATCGGCACTATACCTACAGGCAACCTAATGCGAACGGACCTCTTCCGCGGCCTGTACGACCGCGTCAACCGTGGCCTCCCGGTGCTGGGCAGCCCCGCGGAGATGGCGGAGCGCCTGCTCGAAGAGACCGGCACACCCGCGGCGGCCTCCGATGCCGCCCTCTCCCTGGCGACGGTGCTGGGCGGCGGCACCGGCTTCCTCTTCGGGCTGCCGGGCTTCCTCCTCACCCCCGTCACCCTGCCGGCGAATGTGGTGGGCGCTGCGGGCGTCCAGCTCCACCTGGCCGCCACCATCGCCGCGCTGGCCGGTCACGACCCCGCCGATCCCGCCATCCGTGACGCGTGCATCGCCTGCCTCGAGAAGAAGGTCGGGCGTCCCGGCCGCAACCATCCGGAGGACGCCCTCGCCATCCGGACCGGGATCAAGCTCCTCGAGCGGCTCCTCCGCCTGGCGGGCGAGAGCGCGGCCCGGGGCGCCGGCTGGGCGGCGCGACGGCTGTTCCTGCGGCAGCTCGGACGCAGGATCCCCGGCGTGGGAGGGATCATCGGGGCCGGATCCGACGGCCTCATGACTCGCCACGTCGGCCGATGCGCGCAGGCCCGCTTCCTGGGGCTCGAACCCGAGTACTTCGCATGACCCGACGCCCTGTCCCCCGTCCCTTCCGGATCGCCAACATCCTGGCCGGGATCCTCTTC
Organism: uncultured Gemmatimonadaceae bacterium; assembly: GCA_964391035.1. Lineage (GTDB taxonomy): Bacteria > Gemmatimonadota > Gemmatimonadetes > Longimicrobiales > RSA9 > JAWVYT01. The sequence continues at coordinate 22,546 of CAYMLW010000006.1, read as the reverse complement.
GCCGTCGGTGCGCTTATCTACGGCCGGGCCTGGCTCGGGATGTGCGCCCTCGCGTCGTACGAAACGCCGGCCGGTGCCGACCCTTTCGCCGGCATGGCCCGCTTCAACCACTTCTGGGAGCTGTCCCGCATCGGCATCCGGGTCGTCCTGGCCGCCCTCGGCCTCGCCGTCCTGACCGCCCTCACAGCGTGGATCGCGGGGCGACGCGCGCCCTAACATCCTCTCGCACGCCGCCGGAACCCACGCGCCGGCACGGGGGACCCGGGCTATCGCTGCATCAACGACTGAAGCCCGAACCGGTAGCCGAGAATCACGGACAGAGCCCGGTTCCGGATCTCCGGCGCACTCTCATCATCGCTCAGCCGCGTCAGTCCCCACGCATAGCGCGCGTCCAACGTTATGGCCCCCAGACCCCGCAGGACCTCGATGGCCAGGCCGGCACCCGCCATGATCCCGCGTTCGTAGGAGCGCAACTTGGCCTCCAGCCGCTCCTGTCCGCCCAGCAGGTCATCGCAGTCCTGCTCCGTGGTCCCCGACTGGGCGTGCGCCGTGATCGAGCAGTCGACTCGCCAGCCGAATACGGGGCCGCCCGCGATGTACGGCCGTACCCGCTGGCCGAACGGCAGGTCGAGGCGCACCAGCACCGGGATCTCCACGTACGACAGCGACACCGTCGCAGAGCCCTCCTCGATCAACCGCTGCCGCAGCTGCTCCGCTCCCTTCTGGGCGTAGTAGATCTCCGGCGCGATGGCGAGCGGTCCGAGGGCGATGATCTCGACCGCGCCCCCTCCCGCGAGCCGGGGCCGGCGGTCCGCCTCCTCGACATCGTCGCCGAAGAAATCCACCAGATTGATGCCGCCCTTGATGGAGAACTGGGCACGGACGGGGGCGGGGGCGATCAGGAAGAGGACGAGGCCGAGAACGGCGAGGCCGTAGGTCGGTCGCATGGGGCTTCTCTGTGAGGGGGAGACGAGGTGCGCAACGGATCCGGCGTTGGCCGACGCATCGGTGGCCGTACCACGCATGTGTACGCGGCCCCCCGGCGCGACGCAAGGCAGGCCGGCGGATCCGCCCCGCTCCCTCCGCCCCCGCTTCTGCTCTCCGTCCGGTTCGCCCGGGCCCGGACTCCGCTGCCCCTGTCAGGCGCCCAGCGACGCGAACACTCCGGCCACCTCGTGCGCCCGCTCGGCCACGTCCTCCCCGGGCTGCGGCGGGTCGAGCACGACCAGCGCCGGGGTCCTTGCGCCCTGAAGCCGGAGTGCGCCTGACGCCTTCACGTACGTGCCGGTCCGGTCCGCCTCCAGCTCCGACGAATGGTGTGCGAACACGAACGGCGCGGCCCAGTCGAGGCCGGTCATGAAGAGGACCCGCCGTGGCCTCCAGATCAGGATCTCGCGCCAGAACAGTTGAGCGCACAACGGCAGCTGGAGCGTTCGGAGTCCCTCGGGGAGCTCGCCGTCGACCGGAGCGACCCGGTACAGGTTCGTCCAGCCGATCCGGTCCATCCACGACACCTCATTCGCCGCCACATCCTCCCTCGCTTCGGCCACGGCCTTCCCGGTCTGCCAGAACGGGCTCGACAGGTCGCCTCGCGGAATCGGCTGCTTGCGCAGCGCCGTCAGGACCTTGTTCCGGCCGTACGCCCCGCGCATGTCGTCCGCGGTGAACGACGTCGGGCCGGCTGCCGGTGCCCGCCCGACCACGGCCAGGCCGAGGTCCGCCTTCCCCTGGACGCCGGCGAACGCCGTGAGGCGACCCTCCCCCTCCCACGCCAGTCCGATGAGCTCGAGCAGCCGGTCGGTGGGCTGCATGATCGAGTCCATGATTTCCTTATTGCCATCAGTCACTGCGTACCTCCGTTCTATGAGTTCTGCCTTCAGATCTTCAGCACGAGTCGCAGCAGCACCGCGTTCTGCCACCGTGTCCTCCAGCCACGACGCTCGGGTGCCGCCGCCGTGAATCCGCCCGAGATCAGGAGGTTGTCGTTGACCCCGTCCCCCGTCCGGTCCTCCGGCGGCGCCCACAGCAGGACGTCGTTGAGCTGGACCCGGACCATGGAGTTCACGTTCCAGTTGACGCCCAGCGTGATCTCGTTGACGGTGTGTGCCCCGTCCAGAACCGCCGCCGTCAGCCGGACTCCACTCCCGGGAAGCGCCCCGTCGTAGTCGGGCGGAAGCCCCGCTGTGCTCCCGGGGCTGAAACCGGCCACCGTCCACGGGTGAAAGAGCGCGTAGTCCGACACGGTGCGAGAGTAGCGGGCCAGCAGCTCCACGGCCCCCGACCCCCGCCGGCCCGTCGCCCCGGATCCCCAGACCGTGGCCGGTCGCGCCGTCCGCCACCCGCCGTCCGTCAGCCGCTTGGCCTCGCCGGTCACGTACCAGGAGGCCCATGTGGACCACGACCGGATCGCGCCGCTCCGCCGGGCCACCGGGACCCGCTCGAGCAGCGTCGACCCCCTCCACAGCTCGTGGTGCGCCGAGACGTCGTCGTAGCGCAGTTCCACCAGCTCGCTCGACACGACGAACGGGCCCCGCAGCCAGTGCGCCTCGATCCCGAGTCGACGGCGCGACCCGATCGTCGCTCCCACCCGGTCCGTGACCCGCCCATCGGTCCCCAGTACCTGATCGGTCTGCCAGCGCCACAGCGCCGCGCCGTGATCCGCCCCCCGCAGGCCCCGGCTCTCGTACCGCGCCGTCGGCACCGTCGCCCCCGTCCACGTCCCGCCGACAACCATCGTGAGCCCGTGCAGAAGGGCCGCCGCGTCCCCGGGCGACGGACGCAGGAACAGGCGCGCGGCCACCTCCTTCTCGCTGTCAATGTCTCCCGCCGAGACATCCGCGTCCGTGCCGGCGCCCGTGAACACCCCCAGGTCGTACGTGGCCACGCCCCCGAAGAGCTCGCCCCGTAGCAAGAAGCCCCGGTCGAAGAACGGATGCACTGGGCCGGCCGTCCCCCGCTCCACGAAGTTGAGGTTGTTGTCCTGCGTCAGCCACGACGAGCTGAACGGCACCTTCATCTGCCCCCACCGCAGGTGCAGCCAGTCGGCAACCTCCCAGTCGGCCCAGGCGTTCCGGAGATACGGTGAGCCGGAGAGCTCCGGCTGGATCCGGAACGTGAACCGCTCGTGGATCCGACCCACGAAGTCGATCCGCGCCCGCCGGATGTCCAGATTCGAAATCGCGGCCTGCCCGTCCCCTCGGTAGAGCCGCGTGTCCAGGTGGAGGTTCCCCCGAAGACGCAGCTGGAACGCGCCGTCCGCGGTCTCCAGGATGAAGTCGTCGTCGTAGTACACACGGACCGGCGTCTGGGCCGAGACCGACCCCGCCAGCACTGCGGCCAGCAACGTGACCGCACCACCCACACCGACCCACCACCGGGCCGTCTGCCGGACGCCCGGCCCCCCACCGTCCTGAGGCACTATGGATCCCTCACGCATGCGAAACCCCGGGTAGGTTGTTCGAAGGCCGGAATTCGTGACAAAAGTAACAATCACCGCCCGCCCGGCAACCTCCGCTGGCCGATCCTCTTGACCCGGGAGCGCCCACCGGCAATCTATTGGACGCGAGATGACCCGTTTTCGACAGGGGAGTGCGTCCAATGCGTACCAAGGGCACCGTGAAGTGGTTCAATGACCAGAAGGGCTTCGGCTTCATCACGCCGGAGGATGGCAGCAAGGACTGTTTCGTCCACCACAGCGCGATCCAGATGGAAGGATTCAAGACGCTGGCGGAGGGGCAGGAGGTGGAATTCGACATCGTGCAGGGCGAGAAGGGCCCGGCGGCGGAGAACGTGATTCCGGTCTAGGCCCGCTCGAACCATGAGGTGGATCCCGGCTGCTCCGGGTTCCCCGGGGCGGCCGTGCTTCATCATCCGGGGACCGCGGGGCCAGCGGCACGGCTCTCGCAGCTACGGCGTAGGTGAACAGGGCTGAACGAGAGACGAACGAAGGGGTTCCATGGATCCGGTGCCGTACGAGATCGAAGAAGGGGATGTCGACCAGGTGCTCGAGGCCTACCGCCCTGGCGAGGGGGGCTGGCCAGAGGATGTCCGGGAGCGTGCCCGGGCCCACGTGATGGACCGCGTTCTCGAGCTGGCCGAGGAGGTTCGGTCGGCGTCGGAGGACCCGAGTGACGCCCTGGGCGCGTCGGGCGATCGGACGGGCGCTGTCTCCGACCGGCCGGGGGACCGGGCGCCCGCACGTCGGGAGGCCGCACTGGCCGCCATCGAGGATCTCCTGATCCGGGACGGGTTCATCGACGTGGATGCCGATGAGAACAGGGTCTTCCCGACCACGTAGCGGGTGGCGACCCGGCCCGGGGCGTAGCGCTGCGGTGGCGGGGCTGGGCCTCGGCCTGTTGCTGGCGGGATGCGGAGACCGGGGCGGCGACCCGCTGGAACGGGCCGCGCGGCGAAGCGAGGCCGTGGCGGCGGGGGAGTGGAGTTACGGACGCGATACGCTTCCCGGCCGTGAGGGCCCACAGGTCGTGGACCGGTGCCGGATCACGCTGCCGACGGAGGGCGCGGCGGGTGAGCTGATCGAAGGCCGGGATTCCCTCACCATGGACGTCGCCTGCGGGGTCCTGTTCCTGGGTCTCGAGCCGGACGCGGACGGCGCCTGGGTCGAGCGACTCGTGGCTGGTCTCGGGGCCGAGCGGGTGGACGAGGGTGCGATCCCCGCTTGGGTCACGCCGCTGAACGAGCCACTTCGTTACGTGCTGATCCGGGTCGACCTCGGCGAGGAGCAGCGCACCCTGACCCGGGCCCTCGCCTCGGATGGCGTCCAGTTCGTGGACGTGCGCGAAGTCTCGATACGCCGGCCCTGACCGATCGCGGGCGTTCGCCCCATCCCCCGCCGTCCCCGCCGGTTGCCCGGTGGCCGGCCGGTCGTGCATCTTCGTCTCCCCTGCCCTGTTTCAACAACGTGAAGATCGGAGCCGAACGTGTCACGATCCCGAAGCCGCTTGCCGTGCCTGCTCCTGTTCGCTGTCCTGCTGGCCAGCGGCACGACGCCCTCACCGACCGTCGCCCAATCGGACCTCGATACGCCCGACCCGCAGCTCCTGGAGTCCCTCGAGTACCGCATGATCGGCCCGTTCCGCGGCGGCCGCGTGACCGCCGTTGAGGGTCTGCCCTCGTCTTCGACGTTCTGGATGGGGACGACGGGAGGCGGCGTATGGGTGACACGGGACGCCGGCGAGAGCTGGGAGAACATCACGGACGGATTCCTGGACGCCGCCTCCATCGGCGCTGTCGAGGTCGCGGACGCGGATCCGAGTGTGATCTGGGTCGGGACCGGCTCGGCCTGCGCCCGGGGGAACGTGAGCACGGGCCGCGGGGTGTATCGGTCCGTCGACGGCGGGAAGAGCTGGAGCTTCGCCGGACTCCCGGAGGCGGGGCTGATCGGGAAGGTCGTAACGGACCCCCGCGACCCGGACGTGGCCTTCGTCGCGGCCCTGGGCCACCCCTTCGGTCCGAACCCCGAGCGCGGTGTCTACCGGACCCGGGACGGCGGCGCGTCGTGGGAGCGGATCCTGTTTCTCAGCGACTCCACCGGGGCCGTGGACCTGGCCATCGATCCCCGCAATCCCCGGAACCTCTACGCGGCCATGTGGCGGATGGAGCGGAAGCCGTGGACCCTCATCGATGGCGCCATGGAGGGCGGCATCTACCGGTCGCGGGACGGGGGCGACAGCTGGGAGAAGCTCATCGAGGGGCTCCCCGCGGGTCCCCTCGGTCGGATCGGCCTGAGCGTGTCGGCCACCCGTCCGGAACGAATCTGGGCCCTGGTCACGGCCGAGCCCGACGGCGGCGTGTTCCGGAGCGACGACGGCGGAGACAGCTGGCGTCGCACGAGCGACGACCGGGAGCTCCGGACCCGCGGCTGGTACTATTCCCACATCACCGCCGATCCCATGGACCCCAACACCGTATGGGTCCAGAACGTGGGCCTGCACCGCTCGATCGACGCCGGCCAGACCTTCGAGCGGGTTCGGGTGCCTCATGGCGACGTCCACGACCTCTGGATCGACCCGACGGACCCGACGGTCATGGTGGTCGGCAACGACGGCGGTGCGCAGGTCACCCTCACCGGCGGCCAGAGCTGGTCGACCATGCACAACCAGCCCACCGCCGAGCTGTACCGGATCGAAGTCGACAACCAGTGGCCCTACCGCGTCTACGGTGCACAGCAGGACAACTCCACCATCAGCGTGCCGAGCGCCTCCGTCGGAGCGCTCACACCGGAAAGCGAGTGGTACAGCGTGGCCGGCGCCGAGAGCGGCCACATCGCGGTCCACCCGGACGACCCGAACATCGTGTACAGCGGCAACTACATCGGTCGCATCGACCGCTACGACCACCGCACCGGACGCAGCCGCAACGTCATCCTCTATCCCCAGATGCAGGACGGCGTGGCGCCGAAGGACCTGAAGTACCGGTTCCAGTGGAACGCCCCCATCGTGATCAGTCCCCACGATCCGGACGTGGTCTACCACACGTCGAACTACGTCCACCGGACCCGGGACGGCGGCATGACATGGGAGACCATCAGCGGCGACCTGACCACCGACCAGGAATCCCAGCAGGGGTTGCCCGGCGGCCCCCTCCAGCACGACCACACCGGCGTCGAGGTCTACAACACCATCTTCGCGTTCGCCGAGTCGCCCCTCACCCCCGGCGAGCTCTGGGCCGGCAGCGACGACGGCCTCGTCCACCTGAGCCGCGACAACGGCCAGACCTGGACCGATCTGACCCCTCGTGGCATGCCCGAGGGTGGGACCGTCAACGTCATCGAGCCGTCCATCCACGTGCCGGGGCGCGCCTACCTCGCCGTGTACCGCTACCGCGAGGACGACTGGCGCCCGTACATCTTCCGCACCGACGACCACGGCCGCCGCTGGCGACTCCTCACCGATGGCGAGAACGGCATCCCCGGCGACCACCCGACCCGGGTGGTCCGGGAGGACCCGGAGCGCCCGGGCCTGCTCTACGCCGGCACCGAGTTCGGCCTCTTCGTCTCGTTCGACGACGGGGCCCACTGGCAGCCCTTCCGGCAGAACCTCCCCGTCACGCCCATCACCGACCTCGCCGTCCACCGGGGCGACCTGGTCGTCGCCACCCAGGGGCGCAGCTTCTGGATCCTCGACGACCTCTCCCCGGCCCGGCAGCTCGACGACGACCTGGCCCGGGCCATCGGCAACGGCGAGGCCCACCTCTTCGAGCCCCGCGACGTGCATCAGCTCAACATCCGCGGCTTCCGCGGCGACCGGGCCCCCGAGGCTCCGCCCGCCGGCGCAATCCTCCACTTCGCGGCGCCGGCCGGCAGTGGCGTGCGAATAGAGATCCGCAACGCGACGGGCGAGCTCGTACGGGTTTGGGAGACGGCGGACGAAGAGGCCCACAGGGAAGATGTCGCGGCCGGTGAAACGGCGCAGGTCGGCGAAGCCCTCGGGACGCCGGCCGCACCGCAGGCCGGCCGGATCTGGACAGGGAACCCCGATGACCTCGAGATCGGCGCGGGGATCAACCGGCTGGTCTGGGACCTCCGGGTGCCGGGACCCGAGATCCAGGAAGGGAGCATCATGTCCCTCGGCTACACCGGCGGGCTGTGGGCGCCGCCCGGCCGCTACACCGTGGAGCTGGTGGCTGACGACGAGACGCTGGAACGCTCCCTGGTCGTCCACCTCGACCCCCGCATGCCGGGCCTCGACCCAGCCGGCCTGGAAGCGACCTTCGAGATGGGCCTCGCCGTCCGGGACCGAATCACCGAGATCCACGACGCCCTCGGCCGGCTGCGGTCGGTCCGGGACCAGGTCCGGGGCATCGCCGCTCGGGCCGGGGATGTCCTCGACGACGCAGCGGCCGCGGCGATCCGGGAGCGGGCGGACAGCCTGGTCGCCGACCTCTCGGCCATCGAGGAGGAGCTGATCCAGACCCGGAACGAGGCCGGTCAGGACCCCCTGAACTTCCCGCCGAAGCTGGACAATCAGCTCGTCTACCTCTACGGCCATGTCAACGAGGCCTACGGACCGCCGACGGAGGGCGCGCGCGAGCGCTGGCGCGATCTTCAGGGCGCCGTGACGCCGCTTCTGGACCGGCTGGCCGGAGCCCTGGAGCGGGACGTCGCGGCCTTCAACGTCCTGGTCCGCGAGCACGAGGTGGACGGGGTGGTCGTGCCGTAGCTGAACATTCCCGGGGCCGGCGGCGTACCATGCGTGAACGCCGGTGGCCGGCCGGTTCCGGCCAGCTTATCCTTCGGTGGCCCCAGGGCCATCCGATTGTGAATCGTTCATCTCCCCAGGAGTCGAAGAGATGCTGAAGAAGGTCATGGCGCCGCTGGCGCTTCTTGCCCTCACCGCGGTCGCGCTTCCCGCCCAGACCCTCGAGGAGGTCCTCGCCTGCCACCAGCAGACGATCGGGGGCGTCGAGGCCTGGCAGGCGGTCGAGGCGGTCGAGATGACGGGTCGGATGACCGTGGGTCCGGACATGGAAGCCCCGTTCACGGTCCTCAATGCGCGTCCCAACAAGGTCCGGATCGATTTCACCTTCCAGGGGATGACCGGAACACAGGCCTTCGACGGCGAGATCGGTTGGATGGTCATGCCCTTCATGGGCTCGACCGAGCCCGAGGAGATGCCCGCCGAGCAGGTCGAGGGGTTGAAGGAGGACAGCGACGTGGATGGCCCCTTCATCGGCTACGAGAACGAGCCGCACACCCTCGAGTTCCTGGGGACCGAGGAGGTCGAGGGCACCGAGGCCTACAGGATCCTGGTCACGAAGGAGAACGGGAACACGCAGACATACTTCCTAGACACGGAGTACTGTCTCCCGTTCCGGGTCGAGAGCCAGCGCGAGGTGCAAGGCCAGATGATCGCGGCCACCACCACGATCGGGGACTATAAGGAGATCGATGGGCTGGTCATCGCGCATTCGGTCGAGACCAGCTCGCCGCAGATGCCGCAGGCCCAGGTCATGACCTTCGACGAGGTCACCATCAACCCGGACTACGATCCGAGCACCTTCACCATGCCGGAGGGCGGCGACGAGGGCGGCAACGGCAGGTAGCGACAGACTCAGACGAAGAGAACGACAGATGCGCGCGTCCACGCTCCTGGTCGGCGCCCTTGCGTCGACCTTCGCGACAGGGGTGCCGGCCCAGGAGCCGGCGCTTCGCAGTGCCACCTTCACCGGCCTCGAGGCCCGCCCCATCGGACCGGCGGTCATGAGTGGCCGGATCACCACCATCGATGGCGTGCCTGGGGAGCCGGTCACCCTCTGGGTCGGCTCGGCCGCCGGCGGCGTGTGGAAGTCCACCGACGGTGGCACCACCTACGCCCCGGTCTTCGACGACCACACCCAGTCCATTGGCGCCATCGCCATCGACCCGTCCGCCCCCGATACCGTCTGGGTCGGGACCGGCGAGGGCTGGACCCGGAACAGCGTGTCCGCCGGCGACGGGGTCTACGTGACCCGGGACGGCGGCGACAGCTGGACTCACGTCGGCCTGCCGGAATCCGAGCGGATCACGCGGATCCTGGTGAACCATCAGGACGGGAACGAGGTCTTCGTGTGCGCCACGGGCCCATTGTGGTCGGCCGGCGGCGAGCGGGGCGTGTACCGGACCCGGGATGGCGGCGAGAGCTGGGAGCGCGTCCTCGAGATCGACGAAGACACCGGCTGCTCCGAGCTCGCCATGGACCCCCAGGATCCCGGGATCCTCTACGCCGGGATGTGGGACTACCGCCGGCGGCCGTGGACCTTCCGGTCGGGCGGGCCCGGCAGCGGCCTCTACCGCACCCGGGACGGCGGCGAGAGCTGGGAAGAGCTGACGGTGGGACTCCCGGCGGGGACGAAGGGCCGGATCGCGGTGGCCGTGGCGCCGTCGCGACCGAACCGGGTGTACGCCCTCGTGGAGGCGGACACCACCGCCCTGTACCGGTCCGACGACCTGGGCGAGTCCTGGGCGGAGGTCAACACGTCGACCACGGTCCAGTTGCGTCCCTTCTACTTCGCGCTGGTGGCGGTCGACCCCGAGGACCATGATCGGGTCTACAAGCCCGGCTACGCCCTCGGCGTCTCGGAGGACGGCGGCGAGTCGTTCACGTCCCCCTTCACGAACGCCTTCGGGGCCGGCGTCCACAGCGACCACCACGCCCTCTGGATCGACCCGAACAACCCCAACTTCCTGGCCCTCGGGACCGATGGCGGCGTCTACCTGAGCGACAATCAGGGCGCCCAGTGGCGCCATGTGAGGGCCCTGCCCCTGTCCCAGTTCTACGAGATCAGCGTGGACATGGACATCCCGTACAACGTCTACGGCGGGCTCCAGGACAACGGGACCTGGACGGGCCCGTCCGCGTCGCCCGGCGGCATCGACAACGCGAACTGGCGCAACCTGGGCGGCGGCGACGGCTTCCACGCCTACGTCGAGCCATCCGACCCTGACTACGTCTACGTCGAGTCCCAGGGCGGCAACCTCATGCGCGTCCACCGTCCCACCGGCGAGACCAAGATGGTCCGGCCGTACCCGGATGGGGACGCCGAGGAGCTGCGCTTCAACTGGAACACGCCGGTCCATATCGGTGCGAGCGGAGCCCTGTACGTCGGTGCCCAGTACCTCTTCCGATCCACCGACCGGGGAGACAGCTGGGCCCGGATCTCCCCCGACCTCACGACCGACGATCCGGAGAAGCAGAAGCAGGAAGAGTCGGGCGGAGTGACGATCGACAACACGAGCGCGGAGAACCACACCACGATCTACACGATCTCCGAGTCGCCCCTCGACCCCGCCGTGGTCTGGGTCGGCACCGATGACGGCAACCTCCAGGTCACACGGGACGGCGGCTCGAGCTGGACCAACGTCATCGGGAGCGTGGACGGCGTTCCACCCCACACCTGGGTGGCGTACGTCGAGGCCAGCCTCCACGACCCGGCCACGGCCTTCGTGGCCTTCGACGGCCACCGCACGGGCGACTTCCGGACGTACCTCTACCGCACCGACGACTACGGCGAGAGCTGGACGGCGCTGGCCGACTCCACCATGGAGGGTTGGGCCCACGTGGTGGTCCAGGACCCCGAACAGCCCGCGCTGCTCTTCGCGGGCACCGAATGGGGGCTGTGGGTCAGCATCGATGGCGGCGACGGCTGGGCCCGCTTCCAGACCGGCCTTCCGGCCCGCGTCCCCGTCCGCGACCTGGCCATTCACCCCCGGGACCACGACCTGGTGATCGGGACCCACGGCCGCGGCGCCTGGATCCTCGATGACATCACCCCGCTACGCCACCTGACACCCGCCATCCTGGCCGCCGACCTGGCCATCCTGCCCAGCAGGGACGCCGTGCTGGACATCCCGGCCAGCGTCCAGGACTTCCCTGGCGACGGCGAGTTCACGGGCCGGAACCCGCAGGCTGCCGCGACCCTGGCGTACTACCAGAAGTCCCGGCACCTGTTCGGCGACCTGGTGGTCGAGATCTACGACGACCAGGGCGACCTCGTCTCCACCGTCCCCGGCTCGAAGGCCCCGGGTATCAATCGCGTCGAGCTGCCCACCCGGAAGCCGCCGCCCAAGATGCCGCCCGCGAACTCGCTGGTGCAGGTGTTCGCCGCGGGGCCTCGCCTGCCGGAGGGTGAGTACGTCGTCCGGCTGAGGAAGGGTCAGCAGGTCCGGGAGACCACCGTCCGGCTCGTCCCCGATCCCCGGTCGCCCCACTCCGCCGAGGACCGGCGCGTGCAGGAGCAGGCCTCGCTGCGCCTCTACGCCATGCTCGAGGATCTCACGTACATGATCGAGGCCACCGCCGACCTCCAGGACCAGATCGAGACACGGCTCGAGGAAACCCGCGGTCGGACCCACCGGCGTCTCGAGGACTACGACGAGGATCTCCAGGCGTTCCGGTCCGGTCTCGTCGCCTCGGCCGAGGGCGGGATCTTCGGCGGCGACGAGAAGCTCCGGGAACGGCTGGCGATGCTCTACGGCGCCGTGGTGGGTTACACCGGTCGGCCGACAGGGTCACAGCTCGACCGCATCGAGACCCTCGCCGCGGAGCTGGAGGAGGCCCGGGCGGCTTTCGAGGAGCTCACTTCGTCCCGCCGAGTCGACCGGGTCGACGAGGCCCTCGAGCTCATGGCTCGGGAGGAGGCGACTCCCCCCGGGGGATGAATCGGAGCGCGACGCCGCCGGCCAGGACCAGGCCGGCGGCACCGATCAGCCAGTCATTCCGCAGGCCCATTCCGAGGAGCGCCAGGACCGCCCCGATCCCGAAGAGCCAGAGCTTGGCCTGAAGCCAGCCGTCATCCGATACGCCGCGTCGAAAGAACAAGAGATTCGGGGACCTAGTCGCACTCGTGGTCGTAGTCGTACTCGGGGTCGGGGCCGACCCTCTGTGCCTTCTTCACTATGCGTCTCTCTGTGAAAGAAAGGTCTGCATGCCCCGACGGGCGTCCTCCGTGAGCCGGGCGAGGGTGTTGACCTCGGCGCCCCGGGCGATGGCTTCGTCGAACGACAGTCCATCCATCCCGTACAGCAGCCGCTTGATCAGCGTGACGGCGCTGCTCGAATGCGTGGCGATCTCCCGGGCATACCGCTGCACCGCGTCCTCCCACTCCCGTTCGGGGACTACGCGGTTGACGAGCCCGAGCCCGGCGGCCTCCTCGGCGCCGATGCGGTCCCCCCGGGCCACCAGCTCGAACGCCACCTTCTCGCCCACCGCCCGCCGTAGCAGCGCCATGACCATCGCCGGCACGAAGCCGAGGCGGACCTCCGGGTACCCGAACACGGCGTCTTCCCGTGCGAGCACCAGGTCGCACGCCGTGGCCAGCCCCGCGCCGCCGGCGAGGGCGTGGCCGTGGACGGCTGCGAGGACGGGCCGGTCCAAGCGCCGGATCAGGACGAGGAGCTGGCCCAGCGACTCGGCGTCCTGGAGGTTGGTCATGGGGGCCGAGTCCGCCGCCATCCGCTCCATCTCGGCGAGATCCGCCCCGGCGCAGAAGTCGGGGCCGGAGCCACGCAGGAGCACCACCCGGACTTCTGGACTCACGGCGGCATCCGCGAGGGCCGCGAGGAGGGCCCTGACCACGGTCTGATTCAGGGCGTTCCGCTTGTCGGGTCGGTTCAGCGTCAGGGTCAGCACGCCGTCCTCGACGCTGCGCAGGAGCACGTCCTCCATGTCACACCCCCATCGAGTTGGGCAGGTCCAGCTCGAGGCGGAGCATCGCGGTCGAGAACGTCTTGCCCTGTGCATCCGTCATGAGGGAGACCGTTCCGCCACCGCCCAGCGCGTTGTGCAGCAGGAAGTTCAGCGCACCCAGGTTCGGCAGCTCGAACCGCTCGACCTCACCCGGGACGAGCTCGCCGAAATGCTCCTTCACCCGCTCGGCGGTCAGGTGCTCCACGAGCAGGTCGTAGTGGGCCGGGTCGTACGCGATGACTCCGACGTTCACGGTGTCGCCCTTGTCGCCGGACCGGGCGTGGGCGATGTCCTTCAACTGGATTCGCGGCATGGCTCCCTGCCGGTTCGACGATCCCTTCCGCAGCCGCGCACGGCCTACGCTTCCGTTACCTCTATGCGCAAATCGCTCTCCACGACCTCCCGGTCGATCAGCGCCGGCCAGAACGCCATCACTTCCTGGACCCGGGGTCTTCCTCCGGCGAAGCCCGTGACCGAGGGCGGCCCGGACAGGATCAGCGGAGCGATCTCCCGGGTGAACCGCTCCACCGGTTTCCGCTCGCGGGCCCGGACGGCGATACGCAACTGGATCTCGGGCAGGTCCGACGGCGGGGGGCCCGCCAGGTGGCCGTGAGTCGAGCTCCAGCCGACGAGCTCGGTGTGGACCTCGTCGTACCGCAGCCCGAGCCGGTCCAGCCGCTCCCGCAGGATCCGGTCGGCGGCTCGGGCCTTCTTCACGGCATCGGGCCAGGCATAGACCAGGGTGCCGACGGCCTTCCAGCCGTCCCGATACGCGATCGACACCTTGAGCTTGTCCGTACGGGCCGAGCCCCGCACGTTACGGACGCGAACGCGGTCGTCTCCATCGGCCTCCAGGCGAATCGTCGTGAAATTCGCCACCACATCCGGCGTGATGTAGTCGGCCGGGTCGCCCATCTCGTACAGGAGCTGTTCCTTCACGATGGGCGCCGTGATGCGCCCCCCCGTCCCCTCGTGCTTCGTCACCACGAAGCTCCCGTCGGGAGCCGCCTCGATGATCGGGTAGCCGATGCCCGCCAGGTCCGGAATCGTCTCCCAGTCGACAAGGCAGTTGCCCCCACTGGCCTGGGCGCCGCACTCGTTGATGTGGCCGGCCACGACGCCGGCGGCGATCCGATCCCAGTCGTCGGGCGCCCAGCCGAACTCGTGCATCATCGGCGCGTATGTCAGCGCCGTGTCCGTCGAGCGGCCGGTCACGACCACGGTCGCCCCCTGCTCGAGGGCCCGGACGATGGGCTCGGCACCGATGTAGGCGTTGGCCGCAGCCACGCGGTCGAGGACGTCGGCCAGGGGCGCCCCGGTTTCCATGTGGCGGAGTTCGTGACCCTCCTCGACCAGCGTGTCCAGACGATCCAGGAGGTCGTCCCCCAGGACCACGCCGATCCTGGCCGGCTCCGCCCGGTCGGCGGACCCGGTCCCGGCGGACCGAGCGGCCTCGACCAGCGCGTCCCGGCACGCTTCCAGGTTCACGCCGCCGGCATTGGTGACCACCCGAACGCCCTTCTCCAGGAGGTCCGGGAACAACTCCTCCATCAGGGGCACGAAGTCACGGGCGTATCCCTGACCGGCGTCCCTGGCCTTCTGCTTCTGGAGGATGGACATCGTGACCTCGGCCAGGTAGTCGAGCATCAGGTAGTCCAGCGGCCCGGTCCGGACCTGCTCGATGGGAGCGTCGAGACGATCGCCCCAGAACCCCTGTCCGCTGCCGATCCGGATCACGCGATCGGATACCGCCATTCAGTGCCCCCCTCCCGCCCGGGTCACGGCGCCGGGGTTACCGCGCATCCGGAGGATGAGATACCCGGCGATCCCGGCCACGGTGGAAGCCGTGAGAATGCCGACCTTCGACAGCTCGAGCACCGTTCCGTCGTACGCCAGCCCGGCGATGAACAGGGACATGGTGAACCCGATCCCCGCCAGGAAGCCGACGCCCAGGAAGTGCGCTCCCCGGACCCCGGCCGGCATATGCGCCAGCCCCAGCTTCACGGCCACCCACGTGGCGGCCCCGATGCCGATGGGCTTGCCGACCAGCAGCCCGAGGGCGATGCCCAGGACGACGGGGCTGGTCACGCCACTCACCACCTCCGGCGCCAGCGCGACGCCGGCATTGGCCAGGGCGAACAGCGGCATGATGCCGTATGCGACCCACGGCACGATCGCGTGCTCGATGCTCAGCAGCGGCGACTGGACGCTCTCCGCCGCCGCCTCCAGGCGCTCGAGTGCCGCCTCCTGCCGCGGGGTCAGGGGGTGCGCCGGGTCCGGCCGCAGGCCGTCGGCCTCGAAATGCTGGAGATACTCCCGCGCAGCGCCCACGAAGTCCGGGACGTTGATCTTCGTACGGGCCGGGATCGCGATGGCCGCCAGGACGCCGGCGATGGTCGCGTGGACCCCTGACTTCAGGAAGAAGTACCAGAGGATGATGCCGAGCCCCAGGTAGATCGCCGGCCGTCGGACCCCGCCCCGGTTCGCGCCCACCATGATGATGAACGTAATGGCGGCGAACGCGAGCATCAGCCACTGGATGCCCCCGGAGTAGAAGAGGGCGATCACGAGGACGGCGCCCAGGTCGTCTACGATGGCCAGGGCGGCCAGGAAGATCTTGAGGCCCGACGGCGCCCGGTCGCCGAGGAGCGCGAGGACGCCCAGGGCGAAGGCGATATCGGTGGCCATCGGGATGCCCCAGCCCCGCAGCTCCGGCGTCCCGGCATTGAAGACCACGAAGACCGCCGCCGGCACGACCATCCCGCCGATGGCTGCGGCGATGGGCAGCGCCGCCTGCTTCGGCGACGCCAGCTCGCCGACCATGACCTCCCGCTTGATCTCGAGCCCTACCAT
>CAYMLW010000006.1:0-6499 GCA_964391035.1 uncultured Gemmatimonadaceae bacterium | reverse complement strand
CATGAAGAAGAACACGGCCATGAGGCCGTCGTTGATCCAGTAGTGGAGCGAGTAGTCCAACCGGATCGGGCCGCCCCCCACCACAACGTGGGTCTCCCAGAGCCGGAAGTAGAGCTCCGCCCACGGCGAATTGGCCCAGATGAGGGCCACGGCCGCGCACGCCAGCAGCACGATGCCGCTGGCCGACTCGGCCCGGAAGAACTCCTGGAACGGCAGGACGAGGCGGCGGACCAGCGTGTGGCGAGTCCGACCGGGGGCCGCCGGCATACCCGGGAACGGACGATGGCTCTCGGGCGTCGCGTCCTCGGTCATTCGGGGGGGGCGGGCGTCCTCTTCCCCACTCCCCGATCCCGGCTCCGACGGCCGACCGCTCACCGCGCCTCCAGGTCGCCGAACGGCCCGATATGCGGCCCGGGATTGTGGAGCGCGGCCCGGAGGGCGAACGACAGGGTCGGCCGTACGTCCTCGGGTCGCAGCACGGAGTCCACGAATCCCCGGGCCGCGGCATAGCGGGCGTCGAGCTGGTGCTCGTAGTCCGCGCGCACCGAATCGAGCTTGCCCTGGAGTTCCTCGTCGGGCCGGGCGCCCTCCTTCTTCAGCTCATCGAGCTGTGGTCCGAACAGGGCGACCACCGCGCTCTCCCCTTCCATGACCCCCATCCTCCCCGTCGGCAGCGTGAAAATGAAGTCCGGATCGAATCCCTGCCCGGCCATCGCGTAGTAGCCGGCTCCGGACGCGTGGTTGATGGTCAGAACCAGTTTCGGGACCCGTGCCGTGGCCATGGCCTCTACGAACCGAGCTCCCGCCCGGATGATCCCCGAGTGCTCGGCCTCGACTCCCACCATGAAGCCGCTCACATCCTGCACGAACAGGATCGGCGTGCCGCGGCGGTCCATGGTCTCGATGAAGTACGCCGACTTCTCCGCGCTGTCCGTGTAGACGATCCCGCCGAACTTGGGCGCGCCGCCCCCCGGATCCTTGATCATGCCCCGCCGGTTCGCCAGTACCCCCACGGCCACGCCATCGATCCGGGCGGTGGCGCACAGCATCTCGGGGGCACGGTCGGCCTGGAACTCGTCGTAGCTGCCGCCGTCCAGGATCGCCCCCAGGATCTCTGCCACCTCGTACGGCTGCCGGTGATCGCCCGGCAGGACATCGTAGAGGCTGGCCGCGGGGGCGGTCGGCTCCGCAGCGTTCGATACCGCCGCCTGCGGTGCCTGGTAGGGCAGCTCCTCGATGAGTTGGCGGATCCTCGCGAGACAGGCCCGGTCATCCGGTGAACGGTAGTGGGCCACGCCGCTGAGCGCGTTGTGCGTCCACGCGCCACCCAGCTCTTCCGCCTCCACCGTGGCACCCGTGGCGCCCTTCACCAGGTTCGGGCCACCGAGTCCCATGAAGCTCGTCCCCTCGACCATGAGGATGACGTCGGACAGCGCCGGCAGGTACGCCCCTCCCGCGATGCAGGGGCCCATGACCGCGGCGATCTGCGGCACCTGCAGGTACCGCCGCATGATGGAGTTGTAGTAGAAGAGCCGCGCGGCCCCGTACTGACCCGGGAACACCCCGTCCTGGTAAGGCAGGTTCACTCCGGCCGAATCCACCAGGTATACGATGGGGATCCGGCAGCGCATCGCGATCTCCTGCGCCCTGAGCATCTTCGTGATGGTCTCCGGCCACCACGAACCCGCCTTCACCGTGGCGTCATTGGCGATCACCACGATCGGCCGGCCCTGGACCGTGCCGAGCCCGGTCACCACGCCCGCCGCCGGCGCCTGCCCGTCGTACCTGTCGTGGGCGACCAGGAGCCCGACTTCGTGGAACGGCGTTCGCGGGTCCAGCAGCAGCCCGATCCGCTCCCGGGCCGTCAGCTTGCCCGCGTCGTGCTGCCGTCGGATCCGCTTCTCGCCCCCGCCCTGCCGCAGCGCCTCCTCCAGCGCGTCCAGCTCGGCGACGAGCCGGTCCAGGCGACTCGTGTCGTCCGCCATCTCGGCCACCTCCGCCCCCGTTCGGGGCTCCACCGCCCGCTCGCTCAGACCCGCTCCGCCTGCTGCGCGTCGAACCACTCGCGGATGTATTCAATGGGTTCCCGCGTCGGCGTGCCCGGCCCGAACAGCCGGCCCACGCCCCGGGATTCCAGCGCCTCCATGTCCTCTTCCGGTATGATCCCGCCACCGGTCAGAAGCACGTGGTCCAGCCCCTCTTCCCGCAGCAGCTCCAGGACGCGCGGGAACAGCGTCATGTGGGCCCCGGAGAGGATCGAGAGGGCGACCACATCCACGTCCTCCTGCACCGCGGCGTTCACCACCATCTCCGGGGTCTGGTGCAGGCCGGTGTAGATCACCTCGAACCCGGCGTCCCGCATCGCGCTCGCCATGACCTTGGCCCCGCGATCGTGCCCGTCGAGGCCCGGCTTCGCCACCAGCACTCGTATCTTCCTGTCTGCCATGTTCTTCGCTCCCGTTGCATTCAACGGCCGGAAGATACCAATCGCTCCCACCGCTACGCCACCCGTGCCGGGCTCTCTTCTAGCTCACGGGCCGTTCCGCCAGGAGGATCAGTCGGGGAGACAGCCGTCGGAAGGGCCGCCCGTCCCAGTCTCCCCATACGGACCGGACCTCGAGTCCGGCACGCTCCACCAGCGAGACCTGCTCCGTGCCGGTCCGGAGTCGGAGCCGGTGCCGCTTCTCCCGAATACCGCCGTCGTCCGTGCGCCAGCGCAGCCGCTCCTCGCTGATCCCCGTTCGGGGGTCGAATCGGCGGCGTGCCCGGACCTCGGTACCATCCTCGAGTCGCCAGCGATCCGCGCTGGCGTAACGGGCCACCGCCTCGTCCCGGTGCATCCCTTCGACGAGAAGCCGCCCGCCGGGCCGGAGCACCCGTCGGGCTTCGCCGAGGGCCCGGGTGGCCGACTCGTCGTCCAGGAACAGCCCCGCCGAGCTGTTCAGGTGGAGGGCCACGTCGAAGACGGCCGGCGCAAGGGGGAGCCAGCGGAGGTCGCCGCAGATCAGCGGCCACCGGTCGCGGTGGGCCGCCGAGTCGCCGTGCTCCGTCGAGCGATCGCTCGAAGCCGTCGGTTCCGGCTGGCCCACCTGGCCCAGGAGCGCCAGGGATAGGTCGAGGCCCACCACCTCGTGGCCGACCTGGTGCAGGTGGACCAGGTGTCGGCCCCAACCACACCCCAGGTCGATCACGGCGTCCTGCTGGGCCAGTCCGACCAGCTCCCGGATCGTTGCCACCTCGGATCGGGTCGCGGTCTCGTCGTAGAACGGGGCCAGAATGCGGCGGTAGTCCGCGTCGAAGAAGCCGACCGGCATGGCTCAGTCGGAGCCGGTCTCGACGTCGTCGCCCGACGCCTCGCGGTGCTCGAGGACCAGGGCGAGACGCACGATCCGACGGCCCTCCATGGCGAGGACGCGGAGCCGCCCGCCTTCGAAATCGACCTCTTCGCCCTGCCGGGCGATCCGCCCGAGTCGCGCCATGACGTAGCCGGCCACCGTGTTGTAGCCCTCCTCCGGAAGGCGGAGGCCGAAGTGGTCGTTGAGGTCATCGATGGGGAGGGTTCCGCTGAGCAGGGTCGCGTCCTCGGTGTCCAGGATCTCCTCGTGGACCTCCTCGTGCTCGTCCCGGATCTCGCCCACGATCTCCTCGACCAGGTCCTCGATGGTCACGATTCCGGCGGTGCCGCCGAACTCGTCCACGATGATCGCGATGTGGACACGCTCCTCCTGCATGTCCCGGAGAAGGTCCTCGACGCTCTTGCTCTCCGGAATGAAGCTCGCCGGTCGGACCAACGCCGCCAGCTCGGTCTCCCCCTGCCGCTGTGCCGCCCATACCTCCCGGGCCAGGATCACTCCCACCACGTGGTCCAGGTTCGCCTCGTAGACCGGGATACGGGAGTGTCCCGCCCCGATGATGGCGTCCGCCGCTTCATCGATCGTGCTGTCGACGGGAATGGCCACCACCTCGGTCCGGGGCGTCATGACGGCGGCGGCCGAGGTCTCCGACAGGTCGAAGATCCCCCGGATCATGTCCACCGGCTCCTTCGACAGGAACCCGGATTCGTACGTCTGGTCGAGGATCAGCTCGATCTCCTCGGGCCGGTGGACCCGCTCCATCTCCGTCGCCGGCCGCAGTCCGAGCATCCGCAGAAGCAGGTTGGCCGACCCGTTGAGCACGTAGATGAACGGCGTGAACACCCGCGAGAACACGATGAGCGGCCCCGCGGTCCAGAGGCTGACCGTCTCCGGGAAGAGGAGGGCCAGGGACTTGGGGGCGAGCTCGCCCAGCACTATGTGCATGACCGTGATCAGCAGGAACGCCAGCGCCACGGCCACGCCGTGGGCGGCAAGGAGGTCGAAGGGCTCGGGGAGCCCGCCGAAGAGCTGGATGAAGATCACGGCCAGGGTGCTCTCGCCCACCCAGCCGAGGCCGAGGGAGGCGAGGGTGATCCCGAGCTGTGTCGCCGAGATGTAGTGGTCGAGCCGCTTGATGGCGCCGCCCGCGATACGGGCCCGGCGGTTGCCTTCCGCGGCCATCTGGTCGAGCCGGGTCATGCGGGAGCCCACGAGGGCGAATTCGGCGGCCACGAAGAAACCGTTCGCCGCCACCAGAAGCATGGCCACGCCCAGGCGCAGCAGGATCTCGCCGAAGCCCAGGACTGTCGGGATCTCGTGCTCCACTAGTCCTCTCCGATCCCGAGGGCGGCCGGCAGCTCCAGAATCCCGGAGATGCAGGTGACCCCTTCCCGGGTCTGCTCGCCGATGTAGACCGGCCGGATCCCGGCCCGTCTGGCCCCCTCGACATCGATCTCCCAGGTGTCGCCCACGTACACCACTTCCTCCGGCGCCAGTCCCAGCCGCTCCAGCGCCATGCCGAAGATGCGCGGGTCCGGCTTCTCGATCCCCACCACGCCCGAGTCCAGGATGAACTCGAGCTCGCCATCGAGTCCGCCGGCCGCCAGGTACTCGGCCACGCGGCCATCGGCGTTCGAGATCACGGCCAGCCGCAGCCCGTGCCCGCGCAACCGTCGGAGCATGTCGACCGTGCCGGGCACGGGGCATACCCAGAGCGCGGCGGCGGCGTGTCGGGCCCCGATGTCGGCGCCGACCGCCTCGAGCCGGCCCTGGGGCAGCCCGAGGCCGGTGAGGAGCGCGACGAACCAGGCCCGGCTCCGGTGGTCATCGGACCCGGGGTCGTCGGAGCGCAGGATCTCGCCCACGACCGCATCGGCCTTACGCCGGGCGGCCTGAAAGTCGGCCTCGTCGGCCTCGATACCTTCGTCGGCGAGGCGTCCGAGAATGAACTCGTGATCGGGATGGATGAGCGTGCCCCCTGCATCGAGGAGCACAGCCCCGAGCTGTGCCATCAGCGGTGTGGTTCGGGGCGCATCAGAAGAAGACGGGCTCCCGGAAGCTGCCGTAGACCGATTCCAGCGCGTGCCGGATCTCGAACAGGGTGCAGTACGCCCGGACACAGTCGAGCATCGGCTCCACGACGTTCCGGTCCTCCCGGGCGGCTTCCCGCAGCCGCTCGAGGGCGGCCTCGACACGGGCGTCGTCCCGCTC
Organism: uncultured Gemmatimonadaceae bacterium; assembly: GCA_964391035.1. GTDB lineage: Bacteria > Gemmatimonadota > Gemmatimonadetes > Longimicrobiales > RSA9 > JAWVYT01. Next base: position 935 of record CAYMLW010000006.1, on the reverse strand, counting down.
CTCCCGGAGCCTGGCCATCCGCGCCTCCTGGGTCTGGGCCGCCTCGTCCCCGATCTTCAGGATCTCGATGTCGGCGTCCTCGTTGCCGCCGGTGTACTCGTTGACCCCGACCACGATCCGCTCGCCCTCGTCGGTCTCCCGCTGCTGCCGCTCGGCGCTCCGGGCGATCTCCCGCTGGAAGTACCCCTGCTCGATCCCGGCGACCACGCCCCCCAGCGTCTCGATCTCATCGAAGATCGCCTCCGCCTCCGCTTCCAGCTCGTCGGTGAGCCGCTCCACGTAGTACGATCCCGCCAGCGGGTCGATCGTGTTCGGGATGCCCGTCTCGAACGCCAGGATCTGCTGGGTCCGCAGGGCGATCCGGACGCTCTTCTCCGTGGGCAGCGCGAGCGTCTCGTCCATGGAGTTGGTGTGCAGCGATTGCGTCCCACCCAGGGCCGCCGCCATTGCCTGGTAGGCCACCCGGACGATGTTGTTCTCCGGCTGCGGAGCGACCAGCGAGACGCCGGCCGTCTGGGCGTGGGTGCGGAGCCGCCAGCTCTGTTCGTTCCGGGCGTCGAACTCGTTCCGCATATGCCGGGCCCAGATCCGGCGAGCGGCGCGGAACTTGGCGATCTCCTCGAAGAAGTCGTTGTGGACGTCGAAGAAGAAGCTGAGCCGGGGTGCGAACTGGTCGACATCGAGTCCGCGGTCGACGCCACGCTTCACGTACTCGAGCCCGTTCCGAAGCGTGTACGCCAGCTCCTGGGCCGCCGTGGAGCCCGCCTCCCGGATATGGTACCCGCTGATGCTGATCGGGTTGTACTTCGGCGCGTGCTCGCTGGCCCATTCGAACATGTCCACGATCAGCTTCAGCGCCGGCTCCGGCGGGTAGATCCAGGCGTGCTGCGCCATGTACTCCTTGAGGATGTCGTTCTGGACCGTCCCCCGGAGCT
>CAYMLW010000005.1:0-33900 GCA_964391035.1 uncultured Gemmatimonadaceae bacterium | reverse complement strand
CCCGGGCCGTGGTGGTGGCGGAGGGGGACGCCATCCGCGTCGAGCACCTCGGGATCGGGAAGGCGGGCGGCGCAGCCGACGGCACCGCCGACCCCCTCTCCGTCTCCTCTCTGGATGACGCCGAGCGTCGCCAGGTGGCCCGGGTCCTGGAACGCACCGGCGGGAACAAGCGCCAGTCGGCCCGGATCCTCGAGATCTCCCGGCCCCGACTCGATCGGTTGATCAAGAAGTACGACATCGATGTCGAGGAGTTCACGGGGGATTGAAGGGGCGGATACCACCACGGAGGTCGGCCTGCCGGACCTGGACCTGGAAGCCGCGTTCTCGAGGCTCGACGAGCTGCCGGTGGGGGTCGGCCTTCACCACTCCGACGGGACGCTGATCCGGGCGAACTGGCGTCTGGCCTACGCGTTGGGGGCGGACGCGAAATCGGGCGCCTGGCTCTGGGGGCGACTGGCTCATTTCGCGCGACACCGGATCCGGTCGGAGACCGGACTCTCGGACGGGGAGCAGAACCCCGACTGTCCGGGTCCCGGCCACTACGAGTACGCCTTCGGGCAGCACGTCCTGATCTGGGCCCGGCCGCTGGCGCTGGTGGAGCACACCCTCAGGTCTGCCGTGCTGACACTGGTCCTCTCCAGTGGCTTCGAGGTCGCGGGGGACCGCGGCCTCGAGCCTGGAAAAGCCGAGGAGGTCCTCCGGACACGCACGAGCCGATACCGGGCGCAGGTCGATGGGATCCTCCGCTCATGAACCGCCCGAAGCCCCCGGGTCGTCACCGCGCTACGCGGATACTCTCCGTGCTCGATCCAATGCTTCGTTGGCCCGGGCCAGCAGCGCTTCAATGGTAGGGGCCTCCGGACCGAAGTCGCCCACACCGGCCACGAATGGCGTATCGAGGCGCTGTCGGAGTCGTCGGATGGCGTGACGCGCTCCGCTCGACGTGCAGCGAGGGAGTCCGAGAAGGAAGGTGTCCGGGTCGTACCGGGCAACGAGGTCGGCGCCGCGAGTCGACTCGCGCATTCCACGGGCCACGGCTGCGAGACGATCGGGATCCGCCTGGTCGGCGAAAGGGGAGGGAGCTTTGTCGAGCCTGACCAGCACGAGGGCCAGTGGCTCCCCACGTCTGGCTGCCCCGACAAAATGGGTCAGGACCACGTCTGCATGGAGGCGGTTCGGCAGACCGGTGTCCGGATCGGTCAGGGCCCGCCAGGACCCGCTCTTCTGCCTTCCTCGTCCTCTCAGGGCCCGGCCTATTCGCCGGATCAAGGATCGGGCGAGCCCCCCCGGCCGGTCTCGTTCTTCCCGGGCCTTCGCCTCCCGCCACGCCATGATGCGGCTGCTGGCGTGGTCCAACATGCGTCTCCCTCCCCGTACCGATTCGGCCCGACCAGGCTGGAGCAGGAGCCCCTGGAGTCCTCGCCGTACAAGCATCCCCTCGACGTATGGAGCGATCTGTGACAGGTCGACCGCTGCGGACAACTCCACCCAACGAGGGGGGCCGTCTCGTTCCCGCAGAGCGAGTGAAATCGCCAGGTCGGAGCGGGTGGGGTCGGAATGATCGGCCATTGGGTCGGTGCGCTGGGGTTTGCGGATATTGAACGGGCAAGAGGCGTACCTGCACGCACACGGTGGCGGTCCCTCATAACTCATTGCTGCACAGTGACTTGAGGCGTCTTCATCATCCGCCGAGGCCGGCCCGGTGGTGATGGATCGTTGCCGGGCGTCCCAAAACGATACCGGGAGCGAGCAGGGATGGGGAAATCCCATGATGGAACGGGTTCGTGCGACTGGAGCCCGAACCCCGGCGGTAACGAAGTGAGGCCTGCGCGGCAGATCGATGCCGCTGTCGGCGTGGCCAGACAGGAGCCAGGCGCCGTCCAAGTGATTGTAGGCAAGTCAGTTGACGTCTTCTGTATCCTGCGGAACGGAATGTGGAGGAACAGAGGACTCGGCGCAGACCGTCCAGGCTCTTTCGGCTGCCGTCGTGAACCGACCGTTCCGACAATGCCGACAGCGTCGTTCTGGCCTCGACCACAAGGCACGCTGGGGAGATGCCGTGTTCGGGTGGCGAGGTCAGGGCGATGCCGGTCTTCCGGGCAAGGGCTTGCCTCGTGTCCTTGCGTTGGACAGCCGGGCCTCGGGGCTCTATCCTCTCCGGCGATGACGCCCTCGACCCTCACCCGCGCCCTCCTCGACCACTACGACCGGACCCGCCGGGCCATGCCCTGGCGGGAGACGTCGGACCCGTACGCCATCTGGGTGAGCGAGGTCATGCTCCAGCAGACCCGGGTCGACACGGTCATCCCGTACTGGGAGCGGTGGCTCGACCGGTTCCCCACCATCGAACACCTGGCCGAGGCGGAGCTCGACAACGTTTTCAAGGAGTGGGAAGGCCTCGGCTACTACTCCCGCGCGCGCAATCTGTACAGCGCGGCCCTCATGGTCCGGGAGCGATACGACGGCCGCGTCCCCGCCGACCCCGACGAGCTCCGCCGGCTCCCCGGGGTGGGCGAGTACACCGCCGGGGCCGTGGCGAGCATCGCGTACGGCGTGGCCACGCCGGCGGTGGACGGCAATGTCCGGCGGGTCCTGGCCCGGCTCCACGACATCGAGCGGCCCACCCCCGGCGAGCTCCGGGACCGGGCCGCCGCCCTCGTCCCCGCCGACCGGCCGGGGGATTTCAACCAGGCCCTCATGGAGCTGGGCGCGACGATCTGTACGCCCCGGTCGCCCGATTGCGGGGCATGCCCGCTGTCCGAGTGGTGCGAAGCGCGACGACTCGGCGTCCAGGAGGAGCGACCGCTGTCCACCAAGCGGAAGCGGATCCCCGAGGAGGAGGTCCGGACGCTGGTCCTCGTCCGTGACGACGGCGCCGTCCTCCTGGCCCGTCGCCCCGAGGACGGCCTCCTCGGCGGCCTCTGGGAGTTCCCGGGCGAGCCGCTGCCGGATGAGGTGGCGGCGCTGGTGGAGCAGGTCGCCGCCAGGGCGTCGCCGACCCTGTCGCTCGAGCCCGTCGTGCACACGTTCTCCCACAAGCGGGTGACGTACCGGCCGGAGGTGGTTCGGGTTTCGCCGGAAGACCTGGAGGCCGGCGATTGGGGCCTGACGGCTGACGGTTCGCTACGTCCGTGCCCGAAGCCGGGAGGTGACGGTGAACGGATTGTCTGGACGCCCCTCGAACGCCTCGACGACTATGCCCTGCCCGTCGCGCAGCAAGAGATCGCGCGGCAGGTGGTTGAGAGAGCCGACAACTGACGACCGCTGCCGTCAGCCGTCAGCCGTCAGCCGTGTGCCGTCAGCCGTCAGCCGTCAGCCGTGTGCCGTCAGCCGGGCCGAACGATTCTCCGCTTGACCACCCGCCCGATGAACCGTAGCCGGGCCTTCCACGGCAGGCGCCGGATGTGGGTCTTCACGATCCCCTTCGTGAAGTACGTCTTGCGGGAGTAGTCGATGGCCACGTCCACGAGGACGGGACGGCCCTCGCCGGTGATGGCGGCGACGCGGTCGATGACGGCGGGCACGTCGTCGTCGTTGTCGAGGGTCAGGTGCTCGATGCCGAGGCCGCGGGCGAGGCTGTCGAGGTCGAAGTCGTGGACGGCGCTGTCGGCCTGGCGGTTGAAGACGGTGCCCTGGATCTGGGCGATCTGGGCGAGCTCCCGGTCCCGCAGTACGAAGACTGCGACGGGGATCCCGTAGCGGCTGGCGGTGAGGAGCTCGAGTCCGGTCATGAGGAATGCGCCGTCGCCGGCCAGGGCGACGACCGGCCGGTCGGGCGCGGCGAGGCCGGCGCCGATGGCGGCGGGGACCGAGTACCCCATGCAGGAGTAGTCGACCGGGGCGAGGAATCGCCGCGGCCCCTCGAGCCGGAGCATCTCCATGGCGAGGAAGGTGCCGTTGCCGGAGTCGGTGGCGTAGACGGTGTCGGGCCCGAGGCGGTGCTGGATCCCGCGGATCAGGCGGAACGGCGACACGGCGTCGTCGGACGCGTCGTCGGCCCAGTCGGCGTCGACCTTCGCGAGGCCGTCGGCGATCCGGCGTCGCAGGTCGGGCCTGGCGGCCCGGGGCCGGATCCGGTCGAGGAGCCCGACCACCGCGGCGGCGCTGTCGCCGTGGACGGCCACGTCTGCGGGGTAGTTCCGGCCGAGGGCGTCGGGGTCGATGTCCACGTGGATCAGGGGCCCGGGCATCTCCATGCCGTAGGTCCCGGTCCCGACCTCGCTGAACTTCGCCCCGATGGCGAGGACGATATCCGAGTCTGCGGCGATGTCGCGGGCGAAAGGCGGGGCGGCGGCGCCGAAGCCGGGCCAGAGCCAGAGGGGGTGGGTCTCGGGGAAGACGCCCTTGCCCTGGAAGGTGGTGGCGACGGGCGCCTCGAGGCGCTCCGCGAGGGCGATGAGGTCCCGGGCGGCCGGGAGAGCGCCGAGCCCGATGTAGAGGAGCGGCCGTTCCGCCGACTCGAGCATGCCGGCGGCCCGGTCGAGGGCGTCGGGGTCCGGCGCCGCCGGGACGGTCCCGGGCTCGTAGCTCGATCGCTGGGCCTCGAGGTCCACGTCGTGGGTGAAGATGTAGAGGTTGGACGGCACCTCGACGAAGACGGGGCCGGGGACGCCGGTCCGGGCCAGTAGGCAGGCGTCGCGGATCGTCGGATAGAGGGCCTCGCCGGACTCGACCCGGAGCTGCGCCTTGGTCACGGGCGCGACCATGGCGGACTGGTCCACGTCGTGGAGCTGATAGCTCCGGGCCATGTCGGTCCGGATCCCGCAGCCGAGGACCAGGAGGGGGATGTCGTCCATCCACGCCTCGGCGATCCCCGACATGGCGTGGGTCAGCCCGGCGCCGGGGACGAGGTTGATGCAGCCCAGCTGGCCCGACGCCCGCCACACCGCGTCGGCCATGAACGACGCGCTCTGCTCGTCGGTGACGAGGATCGTGGCGACGGCGTCGGAATCGGCCAGCGCGTCGTACAGCTCGATGTTGTGGGTGCCCGGGATCCCGAACGTGAAAGGGACGCCCTCGTCCTCGAGGGCCCGGGTCACGATCACTCCGCCTGGTATGGCCAAAGCGCGCCTCCTCGTCAGGCCGTCATGTCATTGCGAACGCCCTCCGCCACCCGGTCCGCCAGCCCCATGATGGTGAGGTACGGGTTGATCTCGAGGCTGTCCGGGAACAGCGCGCTGTCGGCCACCCGGAGCCAGGGCAGGCCGTGGACGCGGCCCCACGCGTCTGTCACCGAGTCGGCGGGCCCGGACCCCATCCCGCATCCGCCCATGAGATGGGCCGCGGAGACGCTGATGGTGCCGGGCCGGAAGTTCTCGCGGGTGATGAGGGCGTCGATCCTCCCGGCGTCGTGGCGCTCGATCAGCGGCGGATCGGCCTCGGGGGCGTGGACGCGCCGGGCGCCGGCGGCGAAGAAGATCCGGGCGGAGGTCCGTGTCGCCGCGACGAGGGCGTCGATGACCGGGTCGGTGAAGGTGTAGTGGACGACGGGCGCGCCGTCGTCGTCGATCTCGATCCGGTTCCCGGGCGTGGCCTTGTCGAGGGCGAGGACGAGGATCATCTGGAGCATTGGGAACGCGCCCATGAGGGCGCTGTGGGGCGGGCCGAAGCCGGTCAGGTTCTTCGCCGTGATGAACGGGAAGTACATGCACGTCTCGAGGACGTAGCCGTCCTGCCAGTGGTCGAGGTAGTAGCTCTTGGGGTGGCCCACGTCGTTGGTGATCGGGAGGTCGTGCTCGCCGACCAGGATGTGGGCCGGGTGGCAGGTGAAGCCGTGGCCGAGCTCCGGCAGGCGGTCCCCCAGTCCGGAGCGGAGGAGGAGCGCGCTCGAGCCGATGGACCCGCCGGCGGCGACGACGACCTCCGCGTCGATCCGGTACTCGCCGGGCTCCCACTCGCCGGGCAGTCCCCGGTCGCCGGGAACGGCGGGGGTTACGCGGACGTGGAGCGAGCGGTCGTTCGGGTCGATCCGCAGAACCTCGGCCCGGGTCACCACCTCGACGCCCCGGCGTTCGGCCTCCGGGAGCTGGACCCGGTGCGTGCCCTGCTTCGCGCCGTTCGGGCAGCCCAGGTTGCAGAGCGACGAGCCGTGGCAGCCCCTCACGTTGATGGGGAACTGCTCGGCCTCCAGACCCAGCGCCTCGCAGCCCTCGACGAAGAGCCGGTTGTTGTCGTTGATGAGCTCGGGCGGGAGCGGGTGGACGTTGTTCTCGCCACGGTACCGATCCGCGCGGGCCAGGACGTCGTCGAAGTCGAGACCCGGCACCCCCCAGCCGTCGATCACCCGCCGCGGCGGCAGAAGGCTCGTCCCCGTGTAGACGACGGTGCTGCCGCCGTACGTCCGGCCGAATGCCAGCGTCATCGTCCCGTCCGCCGTCAGGAACCCGCCCCGGTCTTCGTAGAGGGCGTCGGCCATGTCCAGCTCCCGGCCGTTGCGCCGCGCGATGGGGACCCGGGGCCCCTGCTCCAGGACCAGGACCCGCTTCCCCTGCCCGGCCAGCGGCGCAAGCGCCTGCGCCACCGTGCCGCCGCCGGCCCCGCTGCCGATGATGACCACGTCGCAGCTCAGACGCCGGCCCCCATCCGGCGCCGCGATTCCGGCCGCACCAGGGACCACCGATCCTCCGGTCGCTGCGCTCACGGCTCCTTCGGGTCCAGGTCCACCTTCGCGGCGTCGGCCGCTGCGGCGTCCCGGGCGGCGTCGGGGGCGTCCGGGTGCTCGATCCAGCCCCTGATCCGGGCGCCGTATCCGACCGCCCGGTATCCCTTCTCCCGCCCGTAATAGCCCATGAAGACGAGGGTGCGGAGCCCCCAGAACCCGCGCCGGAAGAGGAGGAGCCGCGAGGTCTGGACGCCGTGGAGGAACCGGAGCCGGCGTGCCCGGTCCAGGCGCGGGAACGTGCGGCCGAAACGGAGCACGGGAAGCCAGGAGAGGAGCCGGATGAAGACGCCGAGCTGGCGCCGCACAGCGGGTGGCCGGGCGGTCAGGGCGTCCTCGACGATGGCCTCGAGGTCGGCCCAGCCGCTTTCATCGAGACTCGCCGTCTCCGGTACGATGGCCTCCGCCAGGGCGCGAAACCCCGTCCGCACGGGTGGCAGGACCGATCCCGTCTCGACCATGACAGTCTCCCGTCGTGTGGATCAGGTGCACGCAGTGGACGTACCCTGCCGGGGGCGTCCGTCGCCTCGAATGCTCCAAGGTGAGGCGACGGGACGGGGGCGTCCAGTATGGACGGTCAGCGGCGGGTCGACTGATCGGCCACCGGGTGGCGCTCGCGCGTAGGACCTACCGTGACCCGTGACCCGTGACCCGTGACCCGTCAGCCGTCAGCCGTCAGCCGTCAGCCGTCAGCCGTCAGCCGTCAGCCGTCAGCCCCGTTCCGTGCGCCGTGTGCCGTCAGCCCGTAGAATTCGCCCATGCATACACCGGACCCCCTCGACGAGCTGGCGCTCCTGGTCCGGTCCCGGCACGGGCTGGCCGTGCTCGAGGCCGACGACGAGGATCGGGCCGAGAGCCTGCTCCGCCACCTGGCCGACCGGCTCCGGGTCCCGTACTTCGTCTGGACCCGGACCGGCGGGCTCCAGCGCTCGGATGCCGACGGCCCGGTCTACCAGACCCAGGAGCCGGCCCGGGCCCTGGCCCACGTCAAGCATGCGGCCTTTCCGGCGGTCTACCACTTCCGGGGGATCGGCCCGTTCCTGTCGGACCCGACCACCGCCGCGGCGCTGGCCGATGCGGTGCCTTCGTACGAGGACAACGACGGCATCCTGGTCCTGACGGGCGACGTCGAACTGTCGCCGGCCGTCGCCCGCCGGGCCGCCAGCGTGCGCCTCGCCCCGCCCGGCCCGGAGGACTATCACAAGCTCCTCGGGCGGATCCTGCGCGACGTGCGAGGGCGCCGCCAGGCGGCCGAGATGGAGATGGCGCCCGAAGAGCTCCAGCGGCTGTACGCCAACCTGACGGGGCTCACACTGCTGGAGGCGGAGAAGGTGCTGACCCGGGCCATCGTCGAGGACGGCAAGCTCGACCCCGGCGACATCCACGCGGTGATTGACCACAAGCGGCGAATCGTGGAGCGGGACGGGCTGTTGGAGTACTACCCCGCGGAGCAGGCCATTGCCGATGTCGCCGACCTCGCGACGCTCAAGGACTGGCTCTTCAAGCGACGATCGATCATGAACGAACCCGAACGGGCCCGGGAGTACGGGCTCCGGTTCCCCAAGGGCGTGCTGCTGCTGGGGATCCCGGGATCCGGCAAGTCGCTGTGCGCCAAGGCCGTGGCCACCGACTGGACACTGCCGCTCCTCAAGCTCGACCCGGCCGGGCTCTACAACAAGTACATCGGAGAAACGGAGAAGAACTTCCGCCGTGCCATGCGGACCGCGGAAGAGATGGCACCCGTCGTCCTCTGGATCGACGAGATCGAGAAGGCGTTCGCCGAGGGCGGCACCGCCGATGGCGGCGTCTCCACCCGCGTCCTCGGCACCTTTCTCTCCTGGCTCCAGGAACGGAAAGGCGACGTCTTCGTGGTGGCCACCGCCAACAACATCGACAAGCTCCCGCCCGAGTTGCTCCGCAAGGGCCGCTTCGACGAGGTCTTCTTCGTCGACCTACCGAACCCCGAGGCCCGACGCGCCATCTTCCGCATTCATCTGGGCCGTCGGAACCAGGACCCCGGGGACTTCGACCTCGACGCCCTGGCCGCCGGGACCGACGGCTTCACCGGCGCCGAGATCGAGCAGGTCATCATCAGCGCGCTCTACTCCGCGTTCGCCACGGACGGTACGGTGACCACCCGATCACTGCTCGATGAGGCCGGTCGGACCTCTCCGCTCTCCGTAGTGGCCGCCGAACGCATCGCACGGCTAAGGACGTGGGCGGAGGGGAGGACGGTGCGGGCGAACTGACGAAGTTCGATCCTCTCGGCTCGCTCCGCTCGCCTCGCGGGGATCGAAAGCGAGTCCACCGGGCGAGCGGTCGAAAACGTCGTAGGGCATCCTCCCACGTCAAGTTCAGGGTCCGCCCTACTGCGAAATGGGCTGGCGCGATGCATCTTCTGTCTCGGAATGGGGTCCGCGGCGCGCGGGTAGGGGCTTCGCCGGAGAGTCGCCGTCGGGCCCTGTTCCTTTTTTTATGAGCCGCGGGAGGTGCCTATGCCGAGTACGGTGCTTGTGCCTGTCGACGGCTCGAACTTTGCCGAGCACGCCCTCCCCTACGCGCTGACCATCGCCCGGCAGGCCGGGGCCTCGCTGCATCTCGCCCTGGTCCATGTTCCGGCGGAGGCGGTGGGCCCGACGTACCCGCTGTCGGAGGAGATCCAGGCCCACTACGAGGAGCAGCGGACGTTCGAGTCGGAGTATTTGGAGGGACTGGTCGAGCGGTTGGCTCCTTCGGGTGTGACGCCGCTGCCTGCGCTTCTGAGTGGCCGGGTGACGCAGGCCCTCGAGGACTACGTGGACGAGCAGTCGATCGACCTGGTCGTGATGACCACGCATGGCCGGGGCGGGCTCCAGCGTGCGTGGCTGGGGAGCACGGCCGACTCGCTGATCCGGCACTGCATGATCCCGATCCTGCTGGTGCGACCGTCCGAAGACACGCGGGAGATCGGGCCCGACCGGGTCCCGAAGCTCATGCGAGTGGTGATAGCGCTGGACGGGAGCGAGACCTCGGAGGTCGCGCTGAAGGATGCGCTGGCACTGAGAGTGACGGACGGCGCGAGGCTCCATCTGGTCCACGTGCTGCAGCCGGCGGTGGCGTCGGCGTCCCCGTACCTGCCCCACACGATCCAGCTGACCCACGACGAGATGTCGGCCCGGGAAGCGCACATGAAGCGCTACCTGGACCGGATCGCCGACGGCATCGAGGGGCACGATTGCGAGATCCACGTGGAGGTGGACTACCACCCGGCCCCGGCGGTGCTCGACCTGGCCGAACGGGTGGACGCGGACCTGATCGTCCTGGGCACACACGGGCGAGGCGGCCTGCGGCGCCTCATCCTGGGGAGCGTGGCCGACAAGGTCATCCGGGGCACGGATCGGCCCGTGCTCGTCCACCGTGGAGTCGGGCGGATCGCGCGGCTGACCCACGGCCGGAACAGCCACCCGGCGTCCGCAGCGGACACGTCGGCAACGTAGCCCGAACTCCGGTCCGGCTGCCGGGTAGTCCAACGGCATGAGCAGCACCCCCGGAGCCCTCGACGTGGATGCCGTCCTGTTCGACCTGGACGGCACACTGATCGACTCGAAAGCGCTCTACATCGCCGCGTATCAGGAGGCGGTGGAGCCGTACGTCCGCGACGACATGACGGAGGCGGATATCCTCGCGCTCCGGCCCACGTCGGAGATCGCGTTCATGCGCGCGATCGTGGCGGAGGAGGACTTCGAGACCGCCCTCGACGGCTTCTACCGGTCCTACCGGGAGCTGCACGCCGAGCGCTTCGACGGCGTGTTCGCCGGCGTCCACGACATGCTCCAGCGGATCCGCGCCGCCGGAATGCCCCTCGGCCTGGTCACGGGGAAGAGCCGTCGGTCGTGGGAGATCACCCGGGTCGCCCTCGACGCCCTCGAGCCGTTCGATGTCCTGGTCTTCGACGACGACGTTCGGGCCCCCAAACCCGACCCCCACGGCCTCGATATCGCGGTGAAGGCCCTCGGCGTGGAGCCCCGTCGGACCGCCTATGTGGGAGACACCCTCAGCGACATGGAGGCCGCACGGTCCGCCGGGCTGCGTCCCGTCGCGGCGCTCTGGGCATTCGACGACGAGCGCCGGGCCCGGCACCTGGAACGGATCCGGCCGGTCGGGGCCACGCCCATCGGCCGGCCGACCGAGCTGCTGGAGCTGCTGCCACTCTGATCGTCAGAAGACGACGTCCATCATCAGGTAGCCCCAGACCATCTGGTCCTCCTCGGACGGACCCCGGGGAACCGCGGGCCCGTCGCCGGCCCTGAAGTACGACGCCCCGGCAGTCACGCTCACACCCGGCCCGTAGCCCCACCGGTAGGTCAGGTCCAGCTCCTCGCCGATGTGTCCGCTGCCGAGACCGTCCGCGGCCGCGAACCGGAAGCTGTGCAGATCCGCGCTCAGCGAGTGGGAGGGTGCGAGCCGGTACGTCGTCTTCAACGCCAGGTCCTGGAGACCCCGGCCGGCCGTGTGGGCCGGAATGTCCAGGAACAGGTCCATGAAGCCGTAGAACTTGTGATTGGTGGCGAAGAGGGTGTCGAAGACGCGGAACTCGCGGTCATTCGCGTCGTCGTCGCCAGACAGATAGTCGTACCACAGACTCACGGCGACGGCATCGGCCAGGTCCGTACCTACGCGCGCCGCCAGCAGGTACGCCGCTACGTCCCTCGGACCCATGACCCTCCCGCCCGGCATGCGCTCGCCCGTCTGATACGCCGCTTCGAGACGCCAGTCGACCGCGCTTCGCGTGGCGGCCCATCGTCCCCCGGCCGTCACCGTCTTCGACAGCTCGGCGGTGCGCAGACCGCCCGGCCCACTGCTCCCGACCACCCGGTCGCGGTCGTGGTACAGGACGTACAGGTCCACCCTGCCCGCCGCGTCCAGTACGCCGTAGACACCCAGGAGCGACTCGTCGGCCCGGCCTCCATCCACATCGCCGATCTGTGTCGCGAATCCGTCCACCCTGATACCCTCGGCTGGCCGCACCCGGAGCCGCACACCATCGAACGAACGGGCCTGCTGCGCCCAGTTCACCACGCCGACCAGACGCTGCCCGCCGTAGGCCAGCTCCTGGCGGCCCACCCGCAGCGACCACGGGCCGGCTGCGCCGTCGCCTACCTCGATCCAGCCCTGATGCAGGTCCAGCATATCCGCCGCGGCGTCCGTCGTCCCCGCCTCACTGCCCCAGACCCTCACGTCCTGGAGCTGCACGAACGCCCGCACGTCCTCCAGCACACCCGCGCTCAACGACAGCCGGGTCCGCATCGAGGTGAACTCCCGCGTCTCGCCCAGCGGACCGGGCACCGGATCCCGCACCTCGAAACGCGGCCGGATCTCGCCACCCAGCTCCAGCTGCTGCGCCGCCGCCGGTCCCGCGGCCAGCCCCGCGGCCAGCCCGGTCACCACGGCCGCCGTCACGTATCGCATCATGGTCCCTCCCCCTTCCTGCCCACTATGTTCACCCTAGCCGACAAGGTTCTCCGGAATCCCGTCCGCTGTCCAGTCGGGAAGTGACAGAGATGTCGGTAGGGCAATTCCCCACAAAGAAGTCACAAATAGAATTCGTGGGTTGCCCGACAGCGCGAGGATTACGACATGCGTATGATGAATGCGCTCTCCCGGAGCCGAGCGGGGAGGGTCGATTGGCCGGGTGCTTGCAGGGTGCCGGGGGCGGACGAAATCGAGTGATGGAGGGTCCTTCTGATGCGACGCTGGTTGCTGGTGGCGACGGCGGTGGTGATCGGGGTCGCTGTGGGGCTCGGTGGCTGGACGTTCGTGTACGCGAAGGGGTACTCGTACCTGACGAACAACCCGGACGCATGCGCCAACTGTCACGTCATGGACGACCACCTCGACGCGTGGCAGAAGTCGAGCCATCACGCGGTGGCGGGCTGCAATGACTGCCATACCCCGCATGACAACGTGGTGGACAAGTACGCGGTGAAGGCGACGAACGGCTTCTTCCACTCGTTGTATTTCACGACGGGCGACTTCCCGTACCCGATCCGGATCCGGGAGCCGAACCACGGGGTGGTGGAGCGCTCGTGCAGGTACTGCCACGAAACGATCACGGAGACCATCGATCACGGCCTGCCCATGGATGCGGACGAAGACGAGGCACAGGACTGCACCCACTGCCATCGGTACGTGGGTCATCTGGTGAGATAGGAGGAGTCGAGCATGGCGGAAGAGAGCGGAGTCGAGCCGGGACGGGATCGGAAGTCGCGCTGGTCGACGGGCTGGCTGGTGGCGATCGCGGCGATCGCCGCGCTGGCCACGCTGGGGATCGCGGCGCTGTTGACGAACATCTTCGAGCGTCGACAGGAGGCTCGGGACCCGTTCGTCCGGGTGGTCGAGTTGACGGACACGACGGTCGATCCCGCGGTATGGGGCCAGAACTTCCCGATCCAGTACGATCTGTACAACAACGCGGTCGACATGGTGCGGACCCGGTATGGTGGGAGCGAGGCGATCCCGAAGCAGCCGGTGGGGCTGACGGAAGCGGTGCCCGGGGCGGGAGGGATGTCGTATTCCCGTCTCGAAGAGGATCCCCGGCTGCGGGAGTTCTGGGCGGGCTATGCGTTCGCGGAGGACTTCCGTGAGGAGCGGGGCCATGCGTACATGTTCATCGACCAGATCCTGACCCGTCGGCAGGAGGTCGCGCGGCAGCCCGGCACATGCCTGCACTGCCACGCGTCGATGTACACGGTCTACAAGAAGGCGGGGGATGGGGACCTGATCGAGGGGTTCACGAAGGTGAACCAGCTGCCGTACGACTCGGCGGCGGCGCTGGCGGAGCACCCGGTCTCGTGCATCGACTGCCACGACCCAGAGACCATGGCGCTGCGGGTGACGCGTCCCGGGTTCATCGAGGGCGTGCAGAACTTCATGGGCGAGGACCTCCCCGAGGGTTTCGACATCAACGAGGACGCGACCCGGGCGGAGATGCGCACATTCGTGTGCGCCCAGTGCCACGTGGAGTACTACTTTGCCGGCGAGGAGAAACGGCTGACCTACCCGTGGCACGATGGCCTGCGGGCGGACGAAGCGCTGGCGTACTACGAGGAGATCGACTTCGCCGACTGGACCCACGCCATCAGCGGTGCTCGGGTCCTGAAGGCGCAGCACCCGGAGTTCGAGATGTACTTGCAGGGCGTGCACGCCCGGAGCGGTGTGGCGTGCGCCGACTGCCACATGCCGTACATGCGGATGGGCGCCCGGAAGGTGAGTGACCACTGGGTGCGAAGCCCGATGCTGAACGTGGACAACGCCTGCCAGACGTGTCACCGGTGGAGCGAGGACGAGCTGCGCAGCCGGGTCCACGCGATCCAGGATCGGACCTACCAGCTCCGCAATATCGCCATCGACGCCACGATCCAGCTGGCCAAGGGGATCCATCGGGCACAGCAGAACGGCGCCGGAGACGCCCGGATCCAGGCGGCCCGGACCTATCAGCGCCGCGCCCAGTTCCTGGCGGACTACGTGGAGGCGGAGAACTCCATGGGCTTCCACGCCGACCAGGAGGCCGTCCGCGTCCTGGGCCTGTCCATCAACTACGCCCGCCTCGGCACGGTGGCGCTGTTCGGCGACGAGCTGCCACCGACCGATCCGCCCCTGCTGCCGTCCCCGCCGCAGACGGTGGTCCCGGGCACCGGGGAGCGGGGCGCGATCTTCGAGCAGCGGATGGACCCGGCCCTGGACCGACCGGACGCCATCGAGCCGGGGTCGGGGGTCGGGGAGGCCGTGCCGGCGGGACGCTAGCCCGAGGTTCGACCGCTCGCCCTTCGGGCTCCCTTTCGAAGCCGCCGGTCGCTTCGCTCCGGCGGCCCCGCGTTGCGGGATTCGAACGCGGCCGGCGGCCGCGCGGCGCATAGCGCCGATTCGAGGACTGCCTCTCTGGTAGGGCGGGCCTGCCCGCGAATTCTGCCTCACCGGAATCCCCGAATCGGCGCTCCGCGCCGTCGACGAGCGGGCGCAGCACGCGAGGAGAATCGAATCGCGCAAAGCGCGCCGGCGGGAGCGAAGCGACCCGCCGGTTCGAATCCCGCCTCGCGGGTCCCCGAGGCGAGCGAAGCGAGCCGACGGGGATCGAATCGCGCAAAGCGAGCCGACGGGGATCGAAGCTCTACCGCTGGCTGGATCCTGGCTGGATCAGCCTTCCCGCTGCCCTCTCGTTCGCGGCCCGGGCTCCCCGAGTCGCGCCTCCACCCTCCTCCCCACATGTCCCGTGCCGCGTGCCCCTTGCCACCAACGCCGGCACAAGCCCAGGTGGTCGTCGTCCCTGCATCGGATTATCTTCGGTCCCATGTCGTCGACACGTTCCCCGGCGGTGCTCCGCAGCCTGGAGTCCGCCACGGCCGAACACCCGCTGGACCGGAAGCTCCTGGTGGTCCGCACCCTGGGGGAGGGGCGGGAGCTGTTGAGGTCGCTGGCAGCGCTGCGGTCGTGGGTCGGCTGGGAGGTGATGACGCCGCGTCGTCTGGCGATGGGGCTGGTGGCGGACCGGCTGGCGTCGGAGGGCCGGGTGGTCGCCGATGGGTACGAGGAGCAGGCGGCGGTGGACGTGGCGCTGGACGCTCAGCTCGAGGACCCGTCGCACGTCTCGCTGCGGGAGTTGGGCGAGGCGCCGGGCTTCCGTCAGGCGGTGGTGAACGCGGTGGAGGCGCTGCGGCTGGCCGGCATCGATGCGACGCGTCTGCGGGCGGCACGGTCGTCGAACCCGGGGGTCCGGGATCTCCTGGCGGGCGTGCTGGAGGGTTACGTCACGCATCTGAGTGGGGAGGGGCTCGAGGACGGCGCGACGGCGATGGCGCTGGCGGTGGAGGTGTTCGAGGCCGGGAAGCACGGCCTCACGCCGTCGCGGATGTACCTGGCGCCGGGGCTGAGTCTGCGGGGTTCGACGGGCCGCCTGGTCCGCACGCTGCGGGCGGCGGGTGCCAGACTGCTCGAGGCGGATCCCGTGGAGGGGGCGCCGGCCCCGCCCGTGGTCTGGCAGCCGGCGGAGGAGCCCGGGCCGCTGTCCGGGCTGCTCGCGGGGACCCCTGTGCACGGGGACGCCGAACTGGATCTATTCTCCGCGTCCGGGCCGGCGGAAGAGCTCCGGGAAGTGCTGCGTCGGGTGGTCGCTGCGGGGCTCCATTGGGACGAGGTCGAGATCGTCGCCACCGACCCGGTGGTGTACGGCAACGCGCTGCACGTGCTGTCGGAGCGGCTCGAGGTGCCGGTCAGCTTCGCAGTGGGGCTGCCGGTGGAGCGGACGCGGACGGGCCGGGCGGTGGCGGCGTACTTCCGGTGGATCTCGGCAGGGTATCCGGCGGACGTGATCCGACGGTTGCTGGAGGGCGGGGACCTGCGCGCCGAGGACGTGGACGCCACGCGGCTGGCCCGCCGGTTCCGTGCACTGCGGATCGGGTGGGGCCGGTCCCGCTACCTGCCGGCCCTCGACCGGGCCCTCGGCAGCCTCCGTCACCGGGCCGCCCCGCGCCGATACGAGACGGAGCACGATGCGGCGGTCCGGATCGACCGGGAGCGCCGGGAGCTCGAGGCGCTGCGGTCGTTGCTGGCGCCGATCGTGGAGGCGAGCCCCGACGTGGACATGCACGTCCCGGACACCCGGCTGTCGCCGGCGGGGCTGGCCACAGGGCTGCACGCGTTCCTCGAGCAGATCGCGCCGGGCGACACGCCATCGGCGACCGCGCGGGACCGCCTCCTGGACATCACGGGGCGGGTGGCTGCCACGCTGAACCGGGCGACGGAGCCGGCCGCCGCCATCGCGCTCCTCCGCCGCCATCTGGAGATCAGGGTGCCGGCGCCGGCGAGGGAAGGGTCGGCCCCCTGGCTCTCGGCCGGCGGCCACCTCCATCTCTCCGACGTGGAGCACGGCGGCTACGCGGCGCGTCGGGCCACGTTCGTGGTCGGGCTCGATGCCGATCGGTTCCCCGGCGCGGGGCTCCAGGACCCGCTCCTCCTGGACTCCCAGCGCAGGGCCATCGACCCCGAGTCGCTGCCCACCGCCGGCGACCGGCTCGCCGCCGACCGCTTCGCCATGGCCGCATGCCTTGCGCGGCTCCGGGGGCGGGTCACCCTGAGCTACAGCGCGTGGGACCCCACGGAGGCCCGGGCCGTGGCGCCGTCGTCGGTCCTGCTCCAGGGGTTCAGGGCTGCCACGGCGCGCCGGGATGCATCGTTCGAGGACCTCGCCGAGGCACTCGGCGACGCCGCGTCCGCCATCCCACGGACCGCGGCCATCGACGCCGGCGATGTCTGGTTCGCCGCCCTCGAAGAGGACGGGATCCTGAGGGACGGCGTGGAGGCCGTGCGGCGCGGCTATCCGGCCCTCGATGCCGGGCTCCGGGCCCGGGCGGCGCTGGAGGGCGAGGAACCCACGGCCCACCACGGGCTCGTGACGTCGCGCCCCGAGCTGGACCCCCGCCGGTCGAACGAGATCACCCTGTCGGCCAGCGGGCTCGAGGACCTGGGCAGCTGCGCGCGTCGGTACTTCTACCGCTACGCGCTGCGCATCCGCCCGCCCGATGACCCGGAGCTCGACCCGGACCGCTGGCTGGACGCGATGGACCGGGGCCGGCTGCTGCATTCGGTCTTCGAGGCGTCGTTCCGGGAGGCCCGGGAGAAGGGGCTCCAGCCGACGAGCGCCGCGTTCGAAAGCCTCGCCCTCGAGGTTCTCGAGCGGGAGGCGCGCCTCATCGCGCAGGACGTCCCACCGCCGGGCGAGGCGGCCCGGTCGCGTCAGATGGCGGAGCTCCGGGAGGACGTCCGGTCCTTCGCCGGGATGGTCGCCAGCCGGGGGGCGCCCTGGGAGGAGCTGGAGCTCCGCTTCGGCTTCCACGGCGAGCCGGAGGCGGCGCTCGAGCTGAAGGGCGGTACCGTACGGGTCCGGGGCGCCATCGACCGGGTGGACCGGACCGAACAGGGAGTCACGGTCATCGACTACAAGACCGGCGGCTCGGACCGGTACGAGCCCCGCCACGGGACCTTCCACGGCGGGCGCCGGCTGCAGAACGTGGTCTACGCCACGGTCGCCGAGTCGATCCTCGGCCACCGGATCGACCGTATGGAGTACCACTTCCCGACCCGGCGCGGCCAGAACGAGGTCATAGGCTACGACCGGGCGGCGCTGCGCCGGGGCCTGGGGCTCATCGACCGCCTCCTCGAAGGCGTGGCCGCCGGGCGGTTCCTCCCGACCGAGGACCCGGACGACTGCCGGTTCTGCGACTACGCCCCCATCTGTCGCCACTCCGCCGACGGGTTTCGGGTCGACGCGCCCCTCGCCGCGTGGGCCGCCGCCCGATTCGCCGACATGCCCGAGTACCGGGAGCGACGGGACGCCAGGAGCTGGCATGAGACCTTCCTCGCCGAGATGGAGGACCATGGCCCGGACTGACGACCCGTCGCAGCTCGGCCTCTTCGACGAGACGCCGACCCCGGAGCCCCCCGGGCCGCCGGAGCCGGCGCAGCCCGCGGAACCGGCCTCAGAGGAACCGGCCGAGGCGTCCGAAGCATCCGAGCCGGCGTCCCCGCCGGACCCGGAACCGCCCCGGGCCCAGCCGGCTCGCGTCGCCCCGTCGGCGGCCGCGGTCGGGGTCCGGATCGGGGCCGATGCGGACCGCCGCTACGTGGACGGACCGCTGCCGGACCAGCCGGCTCGGGACCGCATCGTGGAGGACCTGGAGATCAACCTCCTGATCGAGGCGGGTGCGGGGTCGGGGAAGACCACGGCGCTGGTCGAGCGGATGGTCGCGCTGATCCGGACGGGCGCGGCCGAAGTCGACGAGATCGCGGCCGTGACCTTCACGCGGAAGGCGGCCGCGGAGCTCCGGCAGCGTTTCCAGACCGCGCTGGAGGTGGAGCTGGCCGTGGCCCTCGACGCGGGCGACGTCGACCGCTCGGAGCGGCTGGACGCCGCGCTCCAGAACATCGACCGGGCGTTCCTCGGCACGATCCACGCCTTCTGTGCCCGGCTGCTCCGGGAGCGGCCCGTGGAGGCCGGCGTGGATCCCGGCTTCGAGGAGGTGCTGGGCGCGGAGGAGCTGCGCCTCCGTCGGGCGTTCTGGCGGGCGCACCTAGAGCGGCTTTCGGGCAGCGACGATCCGCTGGTATCCGAGCTCCCGGCCGCGGGGCTGACGCCGTCGCAGCTCGAGGGGCTGTTCGACGAGCTCGTCGCCAATCCCGACGTGGCCTTCCCCGCAGAGGAAGCGGATCCGCCGACGGACGATGAAGTGGCGGCCGTGCGGCGTCGGCTCGATGGGCTGCTCGACCGGGGCGCGGCGCTGATGCCGGCGGAGCCCGCCGAGCGCGGCTGGGACTCGCTCCAGGGCCGCATCCGGCTGCTGCTGTTCCTCCGTCGCGTGGTGGACTGGCGGAGCCGGACGGTATTCCTCGACATCCTGGGCGAGGAGGTCCACGGGCGGTCGTACAAGGTGACCCAGAACCGGTGGCCGGACGGCGGGGCCGCCAAGGCGCTGTGCGAGGAGTGGGGCGAGCTCCGGGACGGTGCGGTCGACGCGCTGCTGGATCGGTGGTGGGCGTACCGCTACCCGATCGCGCTGCGGTTCGTCCGCCGGGCGGCGGAGGCCTTCGCCGCCGAGCGCCGACGGACCGGTCGTCTCAATTTCCAGGACCTGCTGATGCTCGCGGCCCGGCTGCTCCGGGAGCACCCCCGGGCTCGCGACGAGCTGGGCCGGCGCTACCGGCGGCTCCTGGTGGACGAGTTCCAGGACACCGATCCCGTCCAGGCCGAGGTCCTCCTCCTCCTGGCCTCGCCGCCCGGCGACGCCTGGCGGGAGGCTGTTCCGCGGCCCGGCGCGCTCTTCGTCGTCGGCGACCCCAAGCAGTCCATCTACCGGTTCCGACGGGCCGACATCGCGGTCTACAACCTGGTGCGGGACCGGTTCCGCGCGTTCGGCGACGTCCTCGAGCTGGTGGCCAACTTCCGCTCCGTCCCCGCCATCGGCCGGCTGGTGGATGGCGTCTTCGGCGAGGGGCGATTCGGCGACGAGGCGACGCCGTACCAGGCCGCGTTCGCACCGCTTCGCACTCGCCGGCTGCCCGAGGCCGACACGCCCATCGCTCAGTACTACCTCGACCCGGACGGCCGTTCCTATGCCGCGGCCGCCGAGGACGGTGCCTGTCGGCTGGTGCCTTGGATCGCCCGCCAGATCGAGGCGGGCCGCAGCCCCGGCGACTTCCTGATCCTGGCCCGGCAGAAGGCGGAGCTGGCCACGTACGCCCGGGAGCTCGAGGCCTGGCGGATCCCCGTCCAGGTCACCGGAGCCGGTGTCGACCGGACGGAAGAGCTCCAGGAGCTCCTGGTCCTGCTGGAGGCGCTGGCGGACCCCACCGACCCGGTCCGGGTGGTGGCCGTGCTCGTCGGGCTGCTGTTCGGGCTGGACCACGACCAGCTCGTGGACTGGGTCCTGGATGCCGGCGCGGAGCGGCGCCGGTTCGACATCACCTTGCCCCGGCCGGACGACGATTCGCCCGTCGGCCGGGCCCTCGACACCCTCCATGGCTGGTGGGACCGCTCGCGGCGGGAGCCGGCGGACGTGCTGGTGGCCCGCATCGTCGACGGGACCGGCCTCGTCCCGCTGGCCGCAGCCCGGGAGCTGGGCGAGTTGCGGGCCGGATCGCTGCTTTTCGCCCTCGACGCGCTCCGGGTCGCCGCCCTCTCCGGCGACACGTCGGTGGCGGCCGCGACGGACGCGCTACGGACGGCGCTCGAGGCGGACGAAGCGGAAGCGCCGCTCGAGCCCGTGCGCCGGGGAGTGGCCCGGGTGATGACGTTGCACCAGGCGAAGGGGCTGGAGGCGCCGGTCGTCGTGCTGGCCCACCCCATCGGCAGTCGGGACCACCCGGTCATGAGCCATATCGAGAGGGACCCGGACGGGAGCGCGGTGGGTCACCTCGTGGTCCAGGAGCAGGAGAGCCGGTTCCGGACCCGCGTGATCGCCCGACCGCCGGGGTGGGAAGAAAAGGAGGCGGAGGAGAGGCGGTTCGAAGAGGCCGAGCAGGATCGGCTGCTGTACGTGGCCGCGACCCGGGCGGGAGAGGAGCTCGTGGTGGCCCGGATCGCGGGGAACGAGAAGAGCTCGCCGTGGGTGGGTCTGTACCCGTGGATCGACGTCCATGGCCGTGACCTGCGCCTGGAGGGTGCGGACGCGCCGGAGCCCGCCGTCCTCGATTCGGACATGGACGCCGTGGCCCGTGCGGTGGCCCGGGTTCGGGACGAGCGGACGCGACTGGCCCGGCCCGGCTACGCGGTCCGGACGGCCACGGCGCTGGCGAAGGCCGGCGGTGGGGTGGCGGACGCGGAGGAGGGCGAGGTCATCGAGGCGCTGACGGAGCGGCTCCCGGACCCCGGGGACGGCCTGGACCCGGAGTACCGGGGGCGGAGCTGGGGCAGCGTGGTCCACGGCGCCCTCGACGCCGCCCGCCGGGGCATTACCGGCGACGAGCTGCGCCGGGTCTGCCGTGCGCTCCTGCTGGAGTGGGAGCGGCCGCTCGAGGACGGCGAGCCGGTCGAGCTCGAGGAGCTGCTCGGATTGGTGGAGCGTGTCCGCGGGTCCAACCTGTGGGGTCGAGCCCACGCGGCGGACATCACGCTGTCAGAGGTACCCTTCGCGTTCCTCGACGACGAGTCCCTGTCCCATGACCCGGAAGGGCCGCCCTTCGTGCCCCGCATCTTGGAGGGTGTGGTGGACCTGGCGTTCCGGGAGCCCGACGGCTGGGTGATCGTCGACTACAAGACCGACGTGGGCACGGATCCTGGATTCCCGCGCCGGCGAGCGGCCTACCGGCGCCAGGTCGATCTCTATGCCGCGGCGTGGGAGGCGATGACCGGCGAGCCGGTCAGGGAGCGGGCCCTCCTGTTCACGGCGCGGCCGGAACTCGAGCCCGAAGTGTGGTAGCAGAAGGGCCCACCGATTCCCGGAACCGGCGGGCCCTGGTACAGTGCACGGAGGACGGTCAGGTCTTCGAGACGTGCTGGTTCACGAGCTTGGTCATCTCGAACATCGACACCTGGCTCTGCCCATTGAAGATCGGCCGCATGGTGTCATCCGCATTGATCATGCGCCGGTTCTGCGAGTCCTGCAGGTTGTTGCCCTTCACGTAGTCCCACACCTTCTTCGTGATCTCGCTCCTGGTCATCGGCTGATTGCCCACGACCTTCGCGAGCGTGTCATCCGGCTGCACCTTCTGAGCAAGACCACCGCGTGCCTTGGCCATACCAACTCCTCCGTCTGAGTGTAACGAGAAAGAAAAGAGCCACCTCTCAAAGCTATGCCCAGAGAGCGGGGGCGCAATGCCGGCGATCCTCGGGCGGCTCAACCCGATGGTGTGACGACCACGTCCTCGCCGATTCTGAACTGGAACGCCGGCGCCTCCATCCCCAACCCTTGCAGGGCCGGTGCCAGCAGCCTCCGGAGGGCCCGGGCGGCATTGAGGCGCGGCTGATACGAGGTCCGGAGGTGGTGGCTCGCCTGGTTCCGCATGGCGTCCTCGACGAGCACGAGCGCTCGCCGCTCGACCTGCTCCCGCCCGGAGCCCAACCGGGCCCAGCCCCGGGCGGTCTCCACCTCGAGCTCGCCCAGGTCGGGCTCCGTCGAGAACACCGCCAGCGGGGGCAGCTGCACCTCGATCATGCCGTCCTCGAGCATGCGCACCATCTCGGGGCGGAGCGAATCGACCTCGAAGCCGTACGAGACGCGGCCCGGCACACGGACCGTGGCCCGGGTCGTCCCGAGGTCGAGCCCCAGGATCCCGGGCAACAGCGTCTTGGTGTTCTCGACCCGGGTCGTGACCCGGAGGGTGAGCTGCCCGGTCACGAGGAACGCCTCGGGCGATTCCCTGTCGATGGCCGCGATCACGGCGTGCCGGACCTGTTCCTCCGTCACCCGCGGCACGGGCACGCTCAGCCAACGGGTCGCGGCGACCACAAGCAGCACCACCACGAACGCCGCTCCGCCCAGACAGCCGAAGGTCCTGCGCGCTCTGGTGTTCAAGGTGTACGCTCCCTCCAATGCCCGGTCTCGAACGGGCCTGTCGGCAAGCCCGTCCCGCCGGCTCCCTGCGAACCGCACGGGGGATGCACTCTACGCGGGACGCCGCTACGGCCCGCCGTCCGGGCCCTCCGCTTCCAGCCCCAGCGTCCGGCCCTTCTCCGTGGCCGGGATCCCCTCGGTCATCCACCGCGGGGCAGGCGCGCCCTTCAGGTAGTGGTCGAAGAACTGCTGCATGCGGATGTTCCAGTCCCGCTTCTCGGCCTCGCTGGTGGGCCAGTGCAGCTCGTCGTTGTAGACGATCATCCACACCGGCTTGTCCAGACGACGCAGCCCCATGAACAGCTCGATCCCCTGCTCCCACGGGACCGCGTGGTCCTCGTCGTTGTGCATGATCAGGAGCGGCGTCTTCACCCGGTCGAGGTTGAAGAGCGGGCTGTTCTCGAGGTAGCGCTCGGTCTCGTCCCAGAGGGAGCCGCCGATCCGGCTCTGGGTCCGCTCGTACTGGAATATCCGGCTGAGACCGCTGCCCCACCGGATCCCGCCGTACGCGCTCGTCATGTTCGCCACCGGCGCGCCCGCCTCGGCCGCCTTGAAGAAGTCGGTCCGGGTGATCATGTACGCGATCTGGTAGCCGCCCCAGCTGTGGCCCTGGACGCCCACGTTCTCCTCGTCCACCCACGGCTCGGCCGCGAGCATCAGCGTCCCCGGCATCACCGCGTCCAGCGCGCTCTCGCCCGGGTAGCCGTCCTCGTAGATGATGTCCGGCATGAAGACGATGTAGCCCCGGCTGGCGTAGAAGGTGGGCCGGATCACCGAGCGGTGCGGCAGCGGAGGGAAGTGGTGGTAGAGCTCGTCGCTGTCCCGCTCGTAGAAGTTCACCATCATCGGGTACCGCCGTGACGGGTCGAAGTCCTCCGGCTTGTAGAGCAGCCCCTGGAGCGGGATGCCGTCGGCGCTCAGCCACTCGACCGGCTCCACCGTGGCCCAGTTGTACTCCGCCTGCTGCGGATTGGCTTCGCTCAGCTTCACGGGGTCCTCGAAGGACGTGCTCGCCAGCCACAGGTCCGGGAACTCGGCCACGTCCTCCCGCGTGTACAGCAGCACGTCGGCGTCCTCCGCCTTCGACGGGCGACCGTAGTGCTTCGGCCCGTACACCAGCCGGGCCGGCGCCTCGTCGCCAGCCACCCGGTCCCGGAAGAAGCCGGCTTCCTTGGTCTTCACGTCGAAGGCGCTCAGCAGCAGCGTCGCGTCCGGGTCGACGGTCCGCTCCTCCCGGTCCAGATCGACGTAGCGCAGCTCGATCCCGTGCTCCCGGCCGAACCCATCGGTGAGCCGGCGAGCCGAGCGCCGTCCTTCGGGGTCCACGGCCCAGATATCGAACCGGTCATAGACCAGCAGCGCCTCATCGTCCTCAGTCCAGCCGGCGATGCCGTAGGGGAAGGGCGGCATGGGGTGGTCGTCCTGCTCGTCCCATACCGCGTGCGGGATCCCGGCTGTGAGATTGACGACATCGGTGCCGTCCGTCTCCACGGCGAACCAGTGGCGTTCGTCCGCGTCGTACCACGCGGCGAACTCGCCGCCCGGCGACAGGTGCGACCAGACGACCCGGCGCTCCCGGGCCACCTGCCGGCGTTCCCCCGTCCGCAGGTCCACGATCCACACATCGGCGAAGCCGGGCGACTCGATGCCCACCAGCCGCCGGTGCGGCACGTCCGTCGTGGCCAGACCGTACCGGGCATTGCCCTCGTCGGCCACGTCCACGTCCGGCAGCGCCTCCGTCTCGAGCTGCACCACCCGGTCCCGGGAATCCAGATGGACCACCGCGCCGTAGGATCGCTGCAGCTCGTCCTCGAGGTTCACCTTCTGCATCGGCTGGATGTAGGGTCCTGCCAGTGCCAGACGTCCAGCACCACCTCTTCCTCCGCCAGCAGCGAGTCCTCCGGCTCGGGTCCGGGCCGCGGCGCCGTCGCGAAGAAGAGGCGGGAACCGTCCTCCGAGTACGCCAGGTCGCCGTGCTCGCTGACGGTCCAGCCCTCGGGGATGCCGGCCTTGCCCGTCCAGGCCACACGCCGGGCCTCGCCCCGGCCCGGCCAGTGGTACACGGCCAGCTCCGGCTCCTCGGCCTCGTAGTCGTCCCGGTCCGTCATGAACGCGGCCGTCCGGCCGTCTTCGCTCAGCACCAGCCCCTCGTACGACCCCTCACCGGTCAACAGCGCCGTCCGGTCACCGCTCGCCGCATCCACCACGAAGGCGCCGTCCGCGCTGCCATCCTCGCTGGAGGCAGTGTAGGCGACCCGTGCGGCCTCCTCCGCAACGACGAACGCCACCACATCCTCGAACCGGTGCTCGCCACCGGTCCCCAGCACGCGGACCACCAGCGGGTAGGTGTCCGGCTTTTCCCGCTCCGACTCCGTCTCGTCGGCCTCCGGCTCCCCGCCGATCTCGATCCCGGGCTCGGGCTGGACGCCCGGCTCCGGCACGACCTCCTCCCCCGGCTCCGCTCCGGGCTCCTCGGTCTCCTCGGGCTTGTCCTCGGCCTCGAGCAGGTAGGCGAGGGCACTGCTCCCGTCGGAGAGTCGCCAGGACCGCACGCCGGCGACGCGCTCCGTGCTGCCCGTGGCGAGGTCGAGGATCGCCAGGGTGTCGGCCGGCAGCTCGTCCCGGGGCGTGTCCGCCAGCCTCAGCGTGCGGACCGAGTCGTAGGCGGGCTCGATGGTGAAGGCGACGAACCGGGAGTCCGGGGTGAACCGGGCGTCGTCGACCCGGGGGAACCGGTGCTCCTGGCCATCCCGGGTGGTGACGACCAGCTCGCCATCCCCCACCCGGGGCTCGAGCCGGTAGAGCACCCACCGGCCATCGGGCGAGATCCTCTCGCCGGCGATGGTCTTCCAGCGATCGTAGGCGTCGTGGTCGAGGGGTCGCTTCTGGGCGTGGGCCAGGCCCGGGCCGGCCAGCAGCGCCAGAAGCACGGAGACGAAGAGGGATCGGCCTCGGCGGATCGAGAACGGGATGCGTGCCATCATCGGTAGACTCGGTTTCGGTGTCTGGATCGGAGCATGGCCTCGACGGGCCGGCCCCGGCGGGTCGGACCCGGACGCACGAGCCCGTAAGAAAGCCTTTCTATTGACCCCGGTCAACTCCGGCGGATTCCCCGTGGGGATCCCTGCGCCGGGCCAGGAGCACGGCCCACCCGACCACGGCGATCGCCGCGAAGGAGAACCACTGGATGGCGTACGAGAGGTGGGGCCCCGGATCCAGCGTGGACGGCTCCAGGATCACGGGCAGGGCCCGGGCGGTGTCGGCACCGGCATTCGCCTCGTCGATGGGTTCCGGTCGGGAGGTGGCGAGGAGGTAGAGGCCGGCGACGCGGTAGGGGTACTGGCCCCGGATCGCGTCGCCGTCGAATCTGAACCAGGTCTGCCGGAACGTCCCGGCCGGCTCCCCGCCGCGGGCATCGGGGAAAGGAAGCAGGATGCCCTCCACGCGCACCTCTCCGTCCAGAGCGGCCGGCTCCGGGTCCGGCGTGGCGGCGTCGGGGGCCGGGAGCCAGCCGCGGTTCACCAGGATGGCTCCGTTGCCGAGCCGGAGCGGGGCGAGGAGATGCACGCCGGGGGCTCCGGCATGGCTGCGTCCGGCCAGGAGGACGGTCCGGCCGTTGTCGAGTCGACCGGCCACCTCGGCTCGCCGGAAGGTCAGCCCGGTCGTATCGGACGGCGCGTCCCGGAGGACGAGTTCACCGTCGGCCAGCCGCTCGGCCATGACCGCGTTCCGTTCGGCTCTCTCCGCCCGGCGGTCGAGCTGCCAGAACCCGAGCCGGACACAGACGGCCGCGACGACAAAGATGGCGAGTGTGCCGAGGAGGCCGGCGCGGGTCGGGCGGAGTGGTCGCATGCTCCTAAGTGTCGACGATCTGATGCCCCTCCGCTACCCCTGCCCTCGCCCGGGGGCTCCGGCGGATGGCGTGACCGCAGTGGGGGCCTTGGAACGGGCCCTGCCGGAGTCGTAGGTTGAGGCGAGACGACGGACCGAGACGGGAGCGTACCATGGCGGACATGAAGAGCGTCAATCCGGCGACAGGCGAGGTTCTGAAGACGTACCCGGTGCTGACGGAGGACGGGCTCGAGAAGCGGCTCACCCGGGCGGCGGACCGGTTCGAATCCTACCGTCGCACGAGCCTGGACGACCGGGCGGGCTGGCTGCGCGCGGCGGCGGGGCTGCTGGAGACGGAGAAGCAGAGCTGGGGCGAGCTCATGACCCGGGAGATGGGGAAGCCGATCGGGGCGGCCATCGCGGAGGCGGAGAAGTGCGCGTGGGTCTGCCGCTACTACGCCGACAATGCCGAGGCCTTTCTCGCGGACGAGCCGGTGGACGCCGCTGCGGACCGCAGCTTCATCCGCTACCAGCCGTTGGGCCCCGTGCTGGCGGTCATGCCCTGGAACTTCCCGTTCTGGCAGCTCTTCCGGTTCGCCGCACCGGCGCTGATGGCGGGCAACGTAGGGCTCCTGAAGCACGCCTCGAACGTGCCCGGATGCGCCGTCGCTCTCGAGGAGATCTTCCTCCGCGCCGGCTTCCCGGAGGGGGCGTTCCAGTCGCTGCTGATCGAGTCTGGCCGGGTCGAGCGGGTGATCGACGACGAGCGCGTCCGGGCCGTCACGCTCACGGGCAGCGAGGCGGCGGGCGCGGCGGTGGCCGAGGCCGCGGGCCGGAACATCAAGAAGACGGTCCTGGAGCTCGGCGGTAGCGATCCGTTCGTGGTCATGCCGAGCGCGGACCTGGACCGGGCCATCGAGACGGCCGTGACCGCGCGGCACACCAACAACGGCCAGAGCTGCATCGCAGCCAAGCGGTTCATCGTCCACGAGGCTATTGCCGGCGACTTCACGGCCCGGTTCGTCGAACGCACCGAGGCGCTCGTCGTGGGCGACCCCATGGACGAGGAGACCGACATCGGGCCGCTGGCCACGGAGTCGATCCGCGACGAGCTGGCCGACCAGGTCCGGCGCTCCGAGGAGGCCGGCGCCCACCTGCTCACCGGCGGCAGTGTCCTCGACCGCCCGGGCTGGTTCTACGCCCCCACGGTCCTGGCCGAGGTGCCCGATGACGCCGCCGCCGCCCGGGAAGAGACCTTCGGACCCGTGGCCGCCGTCCTCGTGGTCGCCTCGATCGATGAGGCCATTGCCCGGGCCAATGACACCGAGTTCGGCCTCGGGGCCAGCGCCTGGACCACCGACGCCGCCGAGAAGGAGCGCTTCGCTTCGGGGCTGGAGGCCGGCTGCGTGTTCATCAACCGGATGGTCGCGAGCGACCCGCGCCTGCCCTTCGGCGGCATCAAGAAGAGCGGCTACGGCCGCGAGCTGAGCCGCCTCGGCATGTACGAGTTCCTCAATATCAAGACCGTGGGGATCGACGAGGAGTAGCGAAGTTCGATCCCCTTCGGCTCGCTTCGCTCGCCGGCGGGGCCCGCTTCGCGGGATTCGACCCGCCGGTCGCTTCGCTCCGGCGGGCCCGCTTCGCGGGATTCGATCGCCTCGCGTGCTGGCGCACGCTCGTCGACGGCGCGGGGCGCCGATTCGAGGTTGCCGGTGGGGCAGTGCTTGACGGCGAGGCTGCGTTCGCGGTTGGCTCAGCCCTCGAATCGGCGCTGACGCGCCGCGCGGCCATGGCCGCGTACGAAACCCGCGAGGGTCCGCGAGGGAGGACGCGACCGACGCGGGTCGAGAGCGAGCGCGAAGCGGCGAGCGGTCGAAGCTCGCCGATGAAGACATCGGGCATCGGGAAGTCCCGGAGCTCGCCGAGCAGGCGGCCATCCCGGTCGTAGATGTCGATCCGGGCCAGCTCGTCGGCCACGTCCCCGGTGACGCCGACCCAGATCCGGTCGCGGGGGTCGACCCGTAGTTCGATGATCCGGGGCACGATGTCGGCGAAGGTCATCTTCTCGAGCCTCTGCTCCAGCATCCGCTGGCGGGTGTCCTCATCGGGACCGCTGCCGCCGATCCGGATGCTCTCACCGGACTCCTCGCGGGCCCGCTCCCGGACGGCCGCGCGATCGCCTTCCGTTACGGCCCGCGGCGCCGGGAGCCGTGCGATGCGACGCACCTCGGAGCCGTCCGGAGCCAGGAGGTGGAGCAGGTACGCCGCGGTGTCGGACACCACGACGCTCCCGTCAGGGAACGCGGCCCACTGGAACTCCGGATGGAACTCCCGGCTCATCATGGTGATCATGACCCGGTTCCCCGTCTCGAGCTGAACCATGTCCTGGGTGGCCAGGTGGGCCCCGGCACGGTCGTAATCGAGAACCCGCTTGCCCTGTCGGTCGAGGAGGAGGAGATGGCCGGCACCGTTCGACGCGAGGCCCGATGCGCTCACTTCGTTGAACTGGTACGGCTCCTCCGCGAACGCGTCGCCGATGACGGTGACGGTATCCAGGGCCCAGGGCAGGGCCCGGGCGGGCTCGGCGGCGTAGAGGAAGCGCTCGGTACCGTCCACCGTGTCGACCGTGGCCGCGGCGGCGGCCGGGGGCTCCGGGTCCCCGCAGGCTGCCAGAGCCAGGGCCACGAGCGCGGCGATGCCGGGTGAGCGGCGCATGACGGTTCTCCTCGTCGAGTGTCCTCGGGTCTGTGATGACGGGCATCGCACCTTGGATGCGCCGCGGGGCCGGATCGGTTGCCCGACCCGGCCCCGCGGCCCCGTAGCGCGCCCGCCGGCGCCTCAGTGGAGGTCCTGGGCGGACCCCTTCTGCGACTCGGTCGCGAGCAGGATGTCCGGGAACGTCAGCGTCCCGTCCTCCAGCTTGGCACCTCGCAGCGTGTGGGACAACGCCTCGCCCAGGTCCGACACCAGATGGACCGTGATCTCGGACGCCGCCTCCTCCGGCAGATCGTCGAGGTCCGCCTCGTTGTCCTGCGGCAGGATCACCTCCCGGATCCCCGCCCGGTAGGCGCCCAGAACCTTCTCCTTCACCCCGCCGATGGGCAGGACCCGACCGGTCAGGGTGATCTCGCCGGTCATGGCCACGTCGTTGCGGGCCGGCCGCTTCGACAGGACCGACACCACCGACGTGGCCATGGCCACGCCCGCGGATGGGCCGTCCTTCGGCACCGCGCCCGCCGGCACGTGGATGTGGAGCTCGAGATCCTCGAGTCGCTCCTCCGGCACACCCAGCTGTGTGGCGTGGTTCTTCGTGTACGTCAGCGCCGCTCGGGCCGACTCCTTCATGACATCACCGAGCTGACCGGTCAGGATCAGCCGGTCCTTGCCCGTCGAGGCGCTGCTCTCCACGAACATGATGTCGCCGCCCATGGGCGTGTAGTACATGCCCGTCGCCACGCCGACCCGGTCCTCAGGCGACTTCTGCTCCGGGTGGACCCGCGGCCGGCCCAGCAGCGGCTGGATGTCGTCCGCTTCGATCTCGACCTGGCCATCGTCGCCGGCCGCGATCTTCCGGGCCGCCTTCCGGGCCACCTTGCCCAGCTCCCGCTCGAGCTGGCGGACGCCCGCCTCGCGGGTGTACTTGCTGATCACCCGGCGGATGGCGCCTTCGGAGAGGGCGATCTGGTCCTCCTCCAGCCCGTTCTCGTTCCGCTGCCGCGGCAGCAGGTACCGTCTCGCGATCTCCAGCTTCTCCTGCTCCGTGTAGCCACTGAACTCGACGGTCTCCATCCGGTCCAGGAGCGGCGCCGGGATCCGGTCCCGGTAGTTCGCCGTGGCGATGAACAGGACCTCCGAGAGGTCGAACGGCATCCCGAGGTAGTGGTCGGTGAACGAGTGGTTCTGCGCAGGGTCCAGCACCTCGAGCAGCGCAGCCGACGGGTCGCCCTGGAGCGACGCCCCCAGCTTGTCTACCTCGTCCAGCAGGAACACCGGGTTCTTCGTACCCGCCTGCTTCAACCCCTGGATGATTCGTCCCGGCATGGCACCGACGTAGGTCCGCCGGTGGCCCCGGATGTCGGCCTCGTCCCGGGCGCCGCCCAGCGCGATCCGCACGTACTTCCGGCCCAATGACCGGGCGACCGACTTCGCGATGGACGTCTTCCCGACCCCCGGCGGGCCGACGAACAAGAGGATCGGGCCCTTGCCGACCGCCCGGGATCGAGCGGGGTCGTGGTCTTCGCCGCCCTCTTCGTCCGATTCCGGCTCCGGCTCACCCGGAGCCTCCTCGAGGTCGTCCAGATCCGTGACGCCCTCACCGAACGCGCCGAAGGTCGTGCCCTCCAGCACCCGGTCGATCCCTTCCGTGGCCTCTTCCCCGTCTTCCTCGCCCCCGCTGGGGACCGGCGCGGTCTGCGACACCACGGCATCATCCTCATCGGGCAGCACCTCCTCGGCCTCCCGCTCCGCTCGCTCCATCTGGAGCTTGCGGACGGCCAGGAACTCGAGGACCCGGTCCTTGACGTCCTCCAGGCCGTAGTGGTCCTCCTCGAGGATCTCCTCGGCCCGGTCCATGACGATCTCGTCCGGCGTCCGGTCGTTCCACGGCAGCTCGATGACCCAGTCGAGGAATGTCCGGATGACCTGGTACTCCGCCGACTGCGGGTGCGTGCGACGCAGCCGGTTCAGCTCCCGGTCCGCCTCGGTCCTCGCCGCCTCGGGCAGGTTCAGCGCGTCGATCTTCTCGCGCAGCTCCTCGACCTCGTTCTCCGCGTCCTCCTCGCCCAGCTCCTTCTGGATGGCCTTCATCTGCTCCCGCAGGACCATCTCCCGCTGACGCTCGCCCAGCTCCTCCTGCACCTTCTGCTGGATCTCCTGCTGCGCCTCGAGGCGGACCAGGTCACGCTCGACGTACAGCAGGACCTGGCGCATCCGGCTCTCCACCGGGAGCATCTCCAGGATCTCCTGCTTCTCGGGCGCCGGCTGGTCCAGGTAGAAGGCCACCATGTCGGCGAACCGACCCGGCTCCTCGATCCCCCGGACGAGCTGGTCGAGGGCCTCGTCGGGGATGCCCCGCAGCCGACCCAGCTCGACGCTGCGCTCACGCAGTTCCCGGTCGAGGGCCTTGTACGCAGGGTCGTCCTCGTTCCATACCGGCTGCTCCTCGACGTGCCGGACGACGGCCTCCAGCGCCTGCTCGCCCGTGCTCGAGATCTCCAGTGCCCGGGCCCGCTCCTCCCCCTGCACCAGGAGCTGGAGTCCGCCGCGCACCCGCTGCGCCTGGACCACCCGTATGATCACACCGAACTCGAACAGCACCTCCGGCGAGGCGTCGTCGACGTTCTCTCGCTGACACACCGCGAACATACGACGATCGCCTTCCATCGCCGCCTGGATCGCTTCTACCGTTCCCGGCCTTCCCGCACTGATCGGCACGGCCACGCCGGGGAAGATCACCGTCTCCCGAAGCGGCAGAACCGGCAGCCTGATTCGATCTCCCATCATCCCATCCTTTCGATCGGACCCGGCCCTTCGCGGCCGAGATCCGGATGAATGCGCATCGCCGCCCTGCCGTTCCGGACACGATGCACTCGCCTCCCCTTCCATACCGTGCACTTTGCCTGCCATGCCATCACGGATCGCCCGTTCGGGGCGCGGTTCCGGGAAAAACGGCCTCCAGCGCCGTCGCCGGCCAGGCGGACTGACCGGCTGAACCCCCGCCGGATTGGCGCCGCCGCGCCGTCATCTGCCTTCCTGGCAGGCGGGTTGCAGCGTCTACCGACCATGCGCTACCGCTACTTCCTCACGACTACCGCCGCATTCCTCGCCTTTGTCCTGACCGGCGAGGTGTGGATCGGTGCGGCCGCCCAGTTCGCGCCCGGGCGGACGGGCCTGGTCGCCAGGGTCCTGGGCGGGGTCTTCAGCCTGGCGTTCGTCTGGCTGCTCCTGGTCCGGCGCCGGGCGTCTCTCACGCACCCGGACCGACGGCTCGTGGAGTTCGTGCTTCTGGCGATCAATTTCGCTATCCTGATCGTAGCCTTCGCGCCTTCGCGTGGGTCCATCACCGGATCGGACTCCTGGACGTGTCGGGGATCCGGCCCCGGGTCACCACCGATTTCGCCGACGCCCTCTACTTCTCGAACGTGACCACCACAACCCTAGGATACGGCGATTTCCCGCCCCTCGGGCCGGGCCGACCCGTGGCTGCGCTCCAGGGGCTGGTCGGGTACATGATCCTCGGCATCATGGTCTCGGCCGGGGCCGACGGTGCGGGCGGGGAGGGCCGAAGATGAGTCCGGGCCCCGGGGTCGCAGGTGAGCCGGAGGCCGCGATGGCCCGGCGGGGGCGTGTCGCTCTCTGGATCTGCCTGATCGTGGGGTGGGGCGTCATGGTCGTGTACATGTGGGATGCGGTGACGACCCTCCCGGACGCCGACCGGCTCGCCGAGTCCCGGCTCGTCGCGATCCCGGGGGCCCGTACATTCATCACCTCGGTGATCTTCAGCGGTCTGGAGCTGGCCGTGGTGCTGGCGGCGCTCTGGCCCGGCTGGTCGGGATGGTGGGCCAGTCGTCTCTCCATCACCGCGCTGGGCCTGGTCACCTGGTTCATCATGACCACGCCCATGCGGGAGCTGAGTCGGCTGGACTGGGTCCACCGGCGGTGGCTCGCCTTCATGTTCCTCGTCCTGGTGGCCGCGCTGGCCACGACGGTCGTGTACCGCCTCGTGGCCCGCTGGGCTTCGACCGGCGGGCGGAGCCGGGTATCATCGGGAGGGCGCTGATGCACGGGCGCGGAATCACTTCAGCAGGAGGGGGATAGCGGATGACGAAGAAGGGGACGATCGCGATTCTGACGGGTGGCGGTGACGTGCCGGGGCTCAACCCGGCGATCCGGGCCATCACGATCCGGGCGCTGCGGGAAGGCTACCGGGTCCTGGGCATCCGCCGGGGCTGGGCCGGCCTCGTCGATCTCCGGCCGGGTACGGACATCGACAACAGCGACTGCGTGATCGAGCTGACCGAGAACATCGTCAACCGGGCGGGCCGAACGGGCGGCACCTTCCTGCACACCTCCCGGACCCGACCGAGCCACCTGCCCCGGCCGGTGGTGCCGGACCACCTCCAGGACGAGTTCACCGACGAAGTCAACGACGCCACACCGGCCGTGCTCAGGAACCTGGAAGACCTCGGCGTCGACACGCTCATCGCCATCGGCGGCGACGACACCCTCAGCTACGCCCATCGCCTCCACACCGAGGGCATCAAGGTCATGGCCATCCCGAAGACCATGGACAACGACGTCCCGGGCACCGACTACTGCATCGGCTTCAGCACC
>CAYMLW010000004.1:0-39056 GCA_964391035.1 uncultured Gemmatimonadaceae bacterium | reverse complement strand
GTGTCGGCGCCCTTGTAGGTTTCCGAACCCCGCCCCCAAAGTGCAACAGGAGCACGATTTGAGGCGATTAGAGCCATTCTGTGAGACCTGAGTCACCCCGACTCACCCTCCTCATCAGCGAGCCTGACCCGGAGACCAGCCTCGAAGGCGCTCACGTCGTGAGTGAAACGTAACAGGATGGCATGAGGTGACACGTCCTGCACCCTCGCCAGCCTGTACGCCAGGGCTCGGATGAGCCCCACGGCTGCGGGCACCAGGAGGTCGCCGTGCTCCTCGGCCATGCCGCGCAGAGCGTTGCGGCGCTTGGGCTCGTAGCCAGCCTCGACAGCGTGAGCCAGGGCGGCCAGTGAACGGGCAGCGTCCTGGCGGTCGAGCTGCTGCTCGGGGGTCAGTCGCTCCTCGCTCATGGTGCGTCCTCTCGGTCGTGCATCCTCAGCTCATCCCGGACAATCAGGGCGTAGGCCAGCACCACGATGGGGAGCATGGCCGCCTCAAGCCAGGGCCAGGCGCCTGCCACCAGGGCTAGAAGTAAGGTCAGGAACAGCACGGTGGCGCCGTTGAGTGTTCACTCTCTCATCGTCGGTACCTCCTGCCACCGTCCATGCGCCCATGACACTGGTTGCACAGGGCGGCCAGGTTGCTGACGGCGTTGGTTCCTCCGGCCTCCCACGGCACGATGTGCTGCGCGGTGAGGTCGGCCTTGCCTCGGGGGAGCTGCGTGTAGTGGCGCCGACACACCCGGCACGTCCAGCCGTCCCGCTCGAAGGCGGCTCGGCGATTGCGCCGATACTCGGCCGTGCGGTAGGGGGTCGGCCTCTTGGGGGGCCTCACTGGCGCTTCCCCTGGTTGGAGGGGTGGCGACGCTTGGCGCGCTCGCGCACCTCATCGAGGGTGTCGGGTGGCCCGAATGACCCGGTGTGCGGCCGGCAGGCAGTCGAGAGGTTGGCCACCTCCTCGATGAGCCAGTGCTGCACGGCCAGGGAGCCGAGGGCGGCGATGGGGGCCAGGAGCAGGAGCAGCCAGAAGGCGACGGCCCAGCCGAAGGCCATAGCTGCGGCGAGCCAGAGGATTGCCAGAATGAGCACGATTGTCACGGTCGGTCCTTCGCTTCACGTCGTCGGTCGGCCCCGGTGTTGCGCCACCAGCGCCGTCGAGAGGCCAGGCGCGACTCACGGCGCTCGGCATCGGCTTGGTCCTCGCAGGGCAGGCACCAATCGCCCTTGCGGCCCACCTCGCGAGCGCCACACCTCGGGCACAGGGGCCCCGGCTTGGCGAGCAGGCGATGGCCGATGGACTCCAGGGCTTCCCTGGTCTCGGGGGTGAGGTCGTCGGGGGTCACTGGAGGTACTCTACCTCGACCTCGATTTCGCAGCTCCAGGTCAGCCCCTCGGTGAGGCGCCACACCATGCGCGAGAGGTCGAGCACGTAGGTGATGCCGTTGGCCTCGAAGGTGGCCCCGAAATCGAGCAGCGCGTGCACGACGGCCTCGGCGTACTCCAGGCCGGTCGAGGCCACCCGCTCATCGACCGCCCGGTCGCCGGTCTCGGCCCCGTACTGCGCCGAGCTGTGCCATGCCAGGGTGATGGACGGTGTAAACGCCGTCGTCCCATCGGTGGCCACGGTTTCGAGGTCGGATGAGGTGGGGTAGACCTCCAGCGCCGGCACGTCCTGCGCGGTGATGCCTCGGTGCTGCTGGTAGAGGTAGTAGCGGGTCCTGGTCGGCAGGGTTCCGCTAGCGTGCGCCTGGACCTTGGCGGCCAGGGCGTCGATGATTGCAACTAGGTCACTCACGGAAAGCCTCTCGTGCTAGTCGTTTGGCGAGGACGGCCACATCGGCTCGCTCCTCGGGAAGGGTCCCGCCCCACACGCCGTACTCCTCACCGTTGGTGAGGGCAGCCTCCAGGCACTCGGCCCGGATGGGGCACCGCTTGCAGACGGCCAGGGCGTCCGAGAGGGCCATAACAATCCCCTCGTGCTCCTCGGGGTCGAGGGGCTCGACCTCACCGTCCTCGTTGAGGAGCCCGTCCGGGCCAACGTCCAGGGCGGCCAGGAATGGGGCTCGGTGCTCGTCCTCGGCGCAGGGGGCCTCGGTCCAGTCGGTTCGGGCGGTCATTTGCGCTTGTCTTCCACGTAGTCGGCCATGCAGTGCTCGTGCACCGGGGCGCCGTTTCGCTCGCTCCTCCAGATGGTGGGATTTCCGCAGAGGACGCACTTGGCGGTGGTTCCGCGGGTGACCCCAGGGATGGCCAGCGGCTCGGGCTCGTGGTCCTCCTGGACCTCTCCGAGGTAGGCGGCGTCTAGCTCGGTCGAGAGCAGACGCCAGACGCGCTCGCTCGCTTCGCTCGCTCGCGCTTCGCTTTGGACCTCGCCTGCCATCTTCACGGTCTCCCACTACTTCGGTGGTTGATGGTGAGGAAGGTAGGGGGCGGGGCCTCCTAGGGCCAGTCGTTTTCGAGACTGTTGTGTTACTTGGTGGAGCCGCTGACACAACCGCTAGGTCAGCGCCTCGCGCGTTTCGTCTAGCGCTGATTACAATCTAAATCACTAGGGTTTGAGCGGTTGCGGTTTCGCGGTTTCGGTCCTCTCCAGGCCGACCAGACATGAGGGGCTCGGGACTGCGGGGATGCTTAGCTCTTAAGGCGCGCGAGCTGGCGAAAATCGAGCGCTCGGCGGCGAGGGAGCCGCCCCAGCGGCGACCGCTCGCTTGCGCAGCCGCTCGACACCTGAGCGTGAGGGCTAGCTTCCACGCTAAGGGGGCTTAGCGCTCGTCTGCGGGGAGATAGGGTGACCCCCGCTATGGTACTACCCGAGGGGGGGTCGCGCCGCTTAGAACGCAATAGAGCGGCTCGCGCACCGTTCCAGAACCACCCCCGTTCCGTGGCCCCCGAAACACGAAAAGGCCCCCGCCAGAAGCGGGGGCCGATGGTGTGATTAGAGGTCGAGCTGAGGGTGGGCGTGCTCGAAGCCGAGGATGGCCCAGGAGGGGACCTGGACCTCGGGCTCCTCGCCATCCTCGATGGCGGCGAGCAGCTCGGCCGCTGGCCGGTGGTCGACCGCGAAGGTGACCGTGCCGGCCGGCGTCTCGCCCTCGAAGCGGTAGACCGTCGAGGGGACGCTCGGCTCATCGAGCAGGCGGGTGGCGGTAACGGTTGGCATGGTGGCTCCTCTCGTGGGGCTCAGAGCGCGGCGCTGTCAAACGCCTCGCGCTGGCTCGCGTTCAGGGTGATGCCCTGCTCCTGAGCGAGGGCGCCCAGCAGCCTGGCCAGGTCGGTGGCGATGGCCTCCGCTTCGCCCAGCGTGCAGGTGAGGTCGCCGGCCAGCTCAGCCGCCTCGGTGAGGTCGCTGTCGAAGGCTCTCGCGGATTTCGTCGGGGGTTGTCATGGTGGCTCCTGTCGGGCCCCGGCTCGAAGGCCGGAGCGATGGTGAGATTAGACCCTGACGCTCTCGAAGGTCGAGAGGTCGAAGATGGCCAGCTCGTCGTTGACCCGAGCCAGCTACTCGGCGACCTCCTGGTCGCTCTCGATGGCGCTGACGTTCAGGTGGACGATGCCGGTCTCCGGGTCGTGCCAGACGCCGAGGTTGGCGCGCGGCTCGGCCTCGAAGATGTCGAGGTTCTTCTCGATGAAGTGGCCGATATCCTCGGGTTCGAGGATGTCGGCGGCAATCTTCCGCTCGCGCTCAGGGGCGATGGCGACGGCAAAGCCGCCCTTTGGCTCCTGGCCGGTGAAGGGGTTGATGGTGATGCCGCCGTCGGCCTCTTGGGCGCGAGCTGCGGCTTGGTGGGTGATGATTAGGTCGAGGTCGTTCATGGTGGCTCCTGTCTAGGTCGATGCGGTCGGGGCGGGGGCCTCAGAAGGTGAGGCCAGCCCGCTCATCCTCGACCAGGCAGCGGGCCTGGTCATCGAGGATTGCCTCGTGGAAGGCTTCCCGGATTTCGTGGATGAAGGTGGCGAGTGTCATGGTGGCTCCTGGTGGGTGTGAAATCGGATGGTGGGCAAATCGGAAATCTTGGTTTCTCTTGGTAGTCCCGCTATGTATTTTTGTTCCCGATGGGGTCGGTTCCCTGTCGGCTCTCGGGCGGTCCGCTCTGTCTTGCCTCTCTCAACCTTGCAATACCTATGGTATGGGGTGTTTTACGGTTGTCCAATCGGGGGGTGAGAGCGCACGCGCAGTCTCGCTGCGCGCGCGCTCATCGCGCATACGGCCCTTCGAGCCGCTGAGAGCCGTTCTAAGGCGTTGACACCCCCCTTGGTACGGTCATAGCGGGGGTAGGGGAAATCGCCGTAGACGAGCGCTAAGCCCCCTTAGCGTGGAAGCTGGCGGCATAGCAAAGCCCCCGCCGAGGATGGCGGGGGCGAGGGTGTGAATGGTCAGCGGGTGCCGCTCTCCAGGCTTAGGCGGGCCCAGCGCTCGTGCGTCGCGTAGGCGCGGTCGCGCTGGCGCTCGTACCAGGCGGCGCTCGTGTCGGTGTGCTCGTGCGCGCCGGCAGCGAGGTCGTCGTAGGCGTGCGCCGCCCACAGCAGGGCCAGCGTCGCGGCCTGGTTGGTGGTCAGCCCGTAGCGCGAGGCGTAGCGCCCGGCGGCCCGACCGAAGGTGTCGAGCACGTAGGCGTGCTGCTGGCGATTGACGAGCCCGTTCTCCTGGAGCGAGAGCGAGACGACGTAGCCGTTCTCCTGGAGCGAGAGCGAGACGACGTAGCCGCGCGCTGCGGCGGTGAGCCGCTTGCGGTCGTGCTCGCGCTCGGGGTCCTCGGGGGCGGCCTCGAAGCCTTCGAGGCGGGGGTGGGTTTCGGTGGTCATCGGGTGCTCCTCTCCAGCTTGGCGAGCTGAGAGCTGCGCCGGGGGTAGGTGGCCTGCCGGTTGTGGGCCAGGGCGCGGTGCCAGAGCACCTCGCCGAGGTCGGCGGGCAGGGGTAGGTGGCAGATTTCGCAGTGGGTGGTTTCGTGGTTGGTTGGCATTTCTCAGTCTCCTGGCCCCGACCCGGAAGCCGGGGCCGATGGTGGGATTAGCTGCGCGGGTCGTTGTGGAACTCGCCGACCCACACCTGGAACTGCCCGGCCTCGATGACCGCCCAGCCAGTGATGTCGTCACTGGCCTCGATGCGCTCCTGGATGATGTTGCGGAAGGCATCGACGGTCAGGGCGGGCCCGCCCGGCTCGCCGAAACCGGAGCTGTCCACGAAATAGGTCTCGGTCAGCTCCCAGCCCTGCGGCCGGTGGTCCCCGAGGTGGGGGAACGGGAAGCGTTCCCGCTCATGGACCTCGGAGGCGGTCCAGTGAACGAACGGCTCCAGCCCCTCGGCTGAGGCGCGCTCGGCAGCCTCGAAGTTGTGCTCGCGGATGGTGCTAAGGCTCATCATGGTAAGTTACTTTCGTGGTGGTGGGTGGTGGGAAAGCCCCGACCGGGCGGCCGGGGCTCGGGCTCACGCGGCCTCGCGCATGCGCCGCTCCAGGTCATTGACCAGGAGGTTGGCGCGGGTGTCGCCGTGGCTACGCTCGATGACGTGGCGCACGCCGTTGAGCGTGGCCTCGTAGCGGGCCTTGCGGTCGCCCTCCCACTCGCCGTAGGTGGCGAGGAGGACGCGGTCGGCGGGGACCTGCGTCCAGCCGAAGCTGGCGACGGTGTACGCCTGGAGGGCGTCATCGCCCAGCTCGCCGATGAGGACGGCGTCACCGACGCTCAGCGAGCGGCACTCGCGGCGGCGGTAGTCGTCGATGATGCCAGCGGTGTAGAAGGCGTCATCGCCGATGTTGAGCGCACGGTAGATGCGCTCCAGGGCCTCCTCGATGGTGTCGACGTTGAGGTCGACGGTGTAGTTGCCGGCGGCCAGGAGGACTGCGGTGTCGCGGTCGAAATCGCGGAAGGTTGCGTGCCCCTCGTTGAGCAGGGGGGTGAAGTGGACTCTCATGGTGGCTCCTCGTGTAAACAGTGGACGGTGGTGCCCGGTGGGGCCGGTGGCCGTGGCCACGGCTCGTACCCCTTGGTCTTATCCAGCCTGCGGTGCCCACCCGGCGTCGGGGCAGCACGTAGCTGCGACGGGTTCGCTTCTGGTTGGTGGCCTCCGGGCGAGGCGACCGTCCTGTGCCGGGGAGGGGAGTCGAACCCCTCGCTGCCGCTCCCGGCGGGGCTCGGTCAGCTAATGACCTGGAGCCCGGTGATGTTGCTCAGCTCCACAAACCCCCCCTAGAAGGCTCTCTAGAGGGGGTTTTCGGGTCCCGGTAGCGACCAGGATTAGAGGTTGTCGAGGGCTTCGCCGGCCTCCACGAACAGCTCGTCGGAGGTGTCGCACGCTTCGAGGTCGCCTGCCTGGCACTCCTCCAGGGCGTCGAGGGCGTCGAGCGTCGTGTCGACCAGCTCCAGGATGGCGGTCCGCTCGGGCCCCTCGGGCGCGTCCTCGGCTGAGGCGCGGGCGAACTCTAGGGAGTCGCGGGCGATGTCATAGTCGCCGTCGGCGATGTCCTGGCCAGCCCACGCAAGCTCCTGGCGCGCCCACTCCAGGTCGCCGCCCTCCTCGGGCTCGGACTCGGTGGGTTGGCTCGGGCTCTCGGGCTCAGGGTCGACCTCGGGCTCGGGCTCGGCCTCCTGCTCGACGGCGGTGGGCTCGGGCTCGGGGGTCTCGGGGTCCTCGGCGATGTTGCCGATGGCGCCGATGACGAACAGTGCGGCGACGACCCACGGCCACTTGCGCCGCTTGGGCGCGGGGTCCGGGGCGGTCGGGGCCTGCTGCTGTTCGGTTGCGTTTGTCATGGTGTCTCCTGTCGGTAGGGGGTTGGCGTGCACTCTTTGTGTAGGGGGTGTTCATGCAGTAACGCAAATGCGAGGGTGTGTGAACGCGCGCCTACCGCACGAACCTGTCCAGAAGCGCCCACTCCATGCGCGGAGCCAGGAAATGCACGCCGAGCCAGAGCCAGAGCCCGAGGGTGAGAAACCAGGCCAGCGGGTGCTCGGTGAGGACCGGGCGCAAGTGCTCAGTCAGCGTGTTGTGCCGGTCCTCGATGATGGCCAGGGTCTCCAGCACGATGAAGGCGCCGAGCCAGACGAGCCAGCTCCAGGTGTAAACGTCGAGGTTCCATGCGCTCCAGCGGTTCACGATTGCTCCTTCTCGGCTTCGAGGACGCCCATCGCGACGCCCTCGATGCCGTCGTCGCTCCTGGCCAGCACCGGGCGCGGTTTGCGCTCGCGGTCCTCGACCAGGAGTCGGTTGGCGTTGAGTAGGTCGGCGTCGCGCTCATCGAGGAGCACGCGGCCCGGCTCCCCGCGCAGCTCGACCACCTCGGTGCCGGCGCCGTTGTCGAAACGCTCGCCGGTCGGCCGGACCGGCTTGGCGCGCTTGAGTGCGCGCCGGATGACCAGCTCGGTGGCCTGCGCGATGGCGCCCGGCTTAGGGTGGGCACTGTCGGCGGGGTGGGGGGCGGTCAGGCGCCCCACCTTGATGTCGATGGTCGCCGGCAGCTCGAAGCCTTCGAGCTGCTCGGTCAGCTCCTCGGGGGCGGGGCGGGCGGTGAACGTGTCGGTCCACCACACCCGGCCTTTGGGGGAGAGAAATAGGGTGATGCGCTCGCCCTTGGTGCGGGAGGTCTGGACGACCTCGCTCCGGGCGTCGCGCTGCGCGGCCTTAGTGCTCACGAGCGCTCCTCCCGTGCCTCATCGAGGCCGATGACACGCACGCCGCTGGCCTCTGCGGCTTTCAGCTCGACCGGGGTCTCGGTCAGGCGGCCGTCGCCGACCACGGCGGTGGTCTCGGCGCCGCGTCCTCGAAGCGCGCGGTCCATCGAGCCGTAGTCGTAGGCGCGATTGCGCGGCAGGCCCAGCTCGTCGGTGGCCCTGAGCGCCTGGTGTCGAGTAGAAGCGAACACGAGCGTTGTCGGTGCTGGCATCGGTGACTCCTGGTGGCCCCTGACGGTGAAACCCCCTCGACCCCGGAGCCACCACGCTGAGGGTCGAGGGGGTAGGTGGGTGACCGGCGCGGCGCTTCCCCGCCGTGAGGTTCCCTCTGTCTGGAGCCCCCGACACACCGTGCCGGTCGGACGGTGAGATTAGCCTACGCGGCGTGCTCGTGCAAGTCGCCGACGACGGTGTAGAGGTCGTCTTTGTAGCCGTCCGGGCGCGTCGTCACGACCGGGCACGTTGGGTCCAGTTCGGCCTCGGTGATGGCGCGCTGCGCGTCCTGCGGGGCCAGCGGCAGCTCGCGCACGAGGAACCCGAACCCGATGCCCTCGGGGTGCGCGTCGAGCAGCCCCTCGATAGTCTCGGCCACGAGCTGTTTGCGGGCCTCCTCGTCGAGCAGGCCGGGCTCGACCACGAGCGACGGCCCCAGCTCGCGGAGCTTGAGGTGGACCGGCTTGGGCTCCTCTCGGTCCTTCATTTTCCGGCACTTGAGCGTGGCCTGGAGGGTGTCCTGTGACGCGCTCATTTCGTACCGCGCGTCCATCGCCCCTTCGAGCGCGGTGGAGCCACGCTCGTGGCCCCCCTGGCGCCCGGAGTGGTGCACGAGCAGCACGGTCGAGCCGTGCTCGTGCCGGATGGCATCGACCACGTCCACGACCACGCCCACGTCGGTGGCGCTGTTCTCATCGCCCCCGGTGATGGACCGGGCGAAGGTGTCGACCACGATGAGCGACGGGCTCTCGGCCAGCTCCTCGCGCAGCGCCGAGCGCAGCTCGTAGGCGCTGTCGGGGTCGAGCAGGTTGACCGCGCGCGGGACCACGCGCAGGCGGTCGCTCGGGTCGTAGCCGGGGTTGGCTTCGAGCCAGGCGGTCGCGCGCTTGCGGATGCCCGAGGCACCCTCGGCCGCGACGTAGACGACGTTGCCTTTCTCGGTCTGGTGGCCAGCCCA
Source organism: uncultured Gemmatimonadaceae bacterium (assembly GCA_964391035.1). Lineage (GTDB taxonomy): Bacteria > Gemmatimonadota > Gemmatimonadetes > Longimicrobiales > RSA9 > JAWVYT01. The sequence goes on along the minus strand of CAYMLW010000004.1, from coordinate 30,221 downwards.
CGGGCGCCCCGAGGTGATGGACAGCGCCCAATCGAGCACCAGGAAGCTCTTGTACGTGCCGCTCGGGCCGAACACCACGCTCAGCGAGCGCGCCGGCAGGATGCCGTCGATGAGGAACTCGATGGGCGGGAGGTTGGCGAGGTCGTCGAGGGTGTAGAGCAGCTTGGGCGTGGCGTAAGCCTTGCCCGGCACCACCCAATCGGCCTCGGTGGCGGCGTCAGGGATGGGCTCGGCCTCCCCGGCGGTCAGGCCGCTCTCCAGGGTGGCCTCCACCTGGCCAATCCCATCGTCGTCCACCATGCCGTTCTCCTCGGCCGCCGCGAGGATGACCTCCACGAGGTAGTCGAGGTCGAGGTGCCCGGCCTTGAGGTAGCCGCCGAGGATGAAGGCCACCTCGTTTAGACGGTGGTTGCGGGAGCCCTCGCCCTCGTTCGCCAGGAGCGCGGCCTCGACCGCGAGCTTGCGCAGGCCCTTGCGAGTGCCGACCGGGTGCTCGCTCTCCGGGAGCGGATGGGGCTCGACGGGCGCGTTGGTGCGCGCCTTGCCGCGCAGGCGCTCCAGGCGAGAGGCGTCGGTGCGCCGGTCGGAGCGCAGGTCCGCGACCCACCCTGGCAGGGGCTCGACGTGGGGGCCGCCTCGGCGCTCGTAGGTGCCCCCCTGGCCGTCGGTCGAGGGCGGGACCACGACGTAGCCGCCGTCGCCGCGCACATCGATGCCCTTGCCGAGGCCGCCGCGCTCACCCACGCCGTTTTTGATGCGCTCCTCGGGGGCGTGGTAGTAGAGGTGCTCGCCGCGCGGGGTCCTGACCGCCCAGGTCGGTGGCAGCCTGCCGTCGTCGCGCAGCTCGCGGGCCAGCTCGATGCCCTCGGGGTCGATGTCGATGACGACCATGCCGCTCGGGGCTCCAGTCGGCATCCCGATGTTCGCGTTGGGGTAGTCGGTCCACCACCGCTCGATTTGGTCGGCGTCGGTGGTGGCCTCGTGCAGCCCGTGCTCGACCAGCGGGCGCTTGCCCTCGGGGGTCAGCGGGAACACTGGCACGCCGTTGTCGGCGTAGCTCAGCGCGGCTTCTAGAAGGCTCGGAGAGGCGTCCTGGTGGCTCACGTTTGCTCCTGTGTGGGGTCTCGGTAGGGTCGTAAGGGGGGTGGGGGTCAGGCGCTTAGAGCGGCTCTCAGCGGCTCCAGGCGCGTGCGGATGCGCTTGCGCGCATGGGACACTCCGGCCTCGCTAATGCCGATGTGCTCGCCGACCTCGCGCAAGGTCCAGCCGTCGGCCAGGCGGGTGACGATGAAGCGCTCGCGCTCGTCGAGCTGCTCCAGGAGCAGGCGCGCCTCCTGCTGCGCCGCCAGGCGGTCGACGACGTCTGTGGTGGGGTCGTGGGAGGGCTCGCTGTAGACGTGGTCCTCCAGGAAATCCGGGCGCGGCTTCTGGCCCTCGCGTCCTCTCGCGCTGCGCCAGTAGTCGATGGCTCGACGCTTGGCAGCCTCACGGATGACCCACGAGCGGGACTCCTCGGGGTAGCGTCGGCAGACCTCGGTGACGGCCAGGTTCGCGGCGCTCACGGCCTCGTCGTGGTCGATGCCGACGTCGAGGGCGGCGCGGATGGCCAAGGGGAGCAGCCCCTTGGGCGTGGTGGGGCAGAGCAGCATGATGGCCTCCTGACGGCAACGCCCCCGCGCGGGGCGGGGGCGCGCCAGGGCTCGGCTGTTGGGTGGTGAGAAATGGGGGCGGCAGAACCGCCCCCGGTCGGCTCAGAACGGCGCGTCGTCGTCCTCGGCCTCGGCGCCGCCAGCCTCCACGGCCACGGCGAAGTTCTTGACCGTGTTGCCATTCTTGGTCTGGTTCTTGCCCTCGTAGCGGGCGTAGACCTCGTCGCCCTTCTGGACCGGGCGACCGATGTCGTTTTCGCCCTCCACGAACGCCAGCCGGAGGTTGTGGTTCGTGGCGAAGAAGGCGACCTCCTCGCCGTGGACCTCGCAGTCCACCGCGATGACCACGGCGTCGCCGTAGTCGGTGGTCACGTTGCGCACGCCGGTCACAGTGCCGGCGACCTCGTCGCCAACGTCCTCGAACTTGACGGTGTCGGGGAAATCCCCGCCACCTGGCTGCTGCGCCTTTCCCTTGAGACGGTCACGGATGCCCATGCTGTGTAGCTCCTGTTTGTCGGTCCGGCACTCTGCCGGGGTGGGTGATGGTGAGAATAGCGGATGCGTCAGGCGTTCGCACGTCGGCCGTAGTCGGGACAGCGTGCGCCCTGGTGACAGTGGCAGATGCGGTCGTCATCGGTGGAGCGGACCTTGCGCACCTTGCGCTGGCCGTTCACCGTGCGTGGTTCGTAGGCGTCGAGGGCGTGCCGGGGGATGGCCTCCCACCGCACGCGGCCGTCGTCCCAGCTCTCGACCGAGGCCGAGCCGAGCGGCATGTTGAGGACCCACCAGCGCTCGCCGTCGAGCACCTCGATTTTCGAGACCCGGCCGCCGATGGCGTGGAGGTAGGCGGCGCGCGCCACCCGGAGGTAGGCGCCATCCTCGGTCCAGCGGACGAACTTGCCATCGACCGCGAGCTGGACGACGCCAGCCGAGGCGCTGCCGCCGAGCAGGCCGACCTCGTAGGCGGTGCCCTCGTGAGGGCAGGAGACCGCCTGCCGGTCGCAGCGGTGACAGTAGCGCACCACCAGAACCTTCGAGGTCTCTGAGAGGGGGTCGCCGATGCTACGTGCCATTGCGGTCCTCGCCCTTGATGATGACGAGCGCCGAGCTGGACTCGATGCGCACGCCGCCCCTTGGGGAGCTGTTCGCGCGCACGGCCGAGACCCGGTCGCCGCTCTTGTGCAGCGTGTCGATGAGCGCTCGGCCGCGCTCGTGACCGTCGGCGGTCAGGGGTAGGCGGGCCAGTGCCGCTTTGGCTTCACGGGCCCTCATGCGAGCACCTCCTGGCCCCGCGCACGCTGGCCGTGGATGACCCGGCGCCGCTGCGCCTCGTACTCCTCGGCGCGCTTGACGGCGGCGTCGAGCGTGAGGTGGTCCTCGACGGGCACGTTATCCTCGGTGACCGTGTAAACCCGCTCGCCGTTCGTGTCGGCGGTGTGGACCTTGTAGATGGTCGACCGCCCGAGCGGAGAGTGGACGGGGTCGATGCTGAGTCGTGGGTCGACGTCAACGGGGCTCATGCTTGCTCCTCTGGTGGTGTGATTTCCTCTAGCTTCGAGGTAGCCAGGCGGATGGCGTAGGCCAGCTCCAGCATGGAGGCGTCGGACAGCTCGCGCTCCGCGCGTCGAGCGGCGGCGAGCAGGTAGTGGGTGGACTCGGCGGTCTCGCGCAGGGTGACCAGCTCGCGGTACAGGCGAGCGTCGTCCTCCAGGCGCCGCACGGCGTAGGTGTCTGCCGCGCTCTTGCGTGCCCGGTGGACCGCCGCGACGTAGTGGGAGGTGCCGGCGTTGCGTGCCTCGGCCACGGCCTCATCGACCGCAACGCCGAGGTTGAGGGGCTTGCCGGGGCCGGCGTACTTCACCTCGACCGTCAGGTCGGGGATGCCGCCGAGGTCCCCCTCATCGAGCGCCCCGGTCTGCCGCTTGCGCTTGGCCTCGGGGAAGCCGGCCGCACGGTAGACGCCGGCCACGGCGTTCTCTTTCTCGCGCCCCTTGGCGCCGGCCGGATTAGCCACGGGCCCACCTCCCGGTGCGGTCGATGGCCGTTCCGGTGACGCGCACCTCGTCGGTCGGTTCCGGCTGCTCGCGCAGCATCGAGGCGAGGTTGCGCAGGGCGTCGGCCGTCGCGCGTGCACGGTCGAGCGAGTCGGCGGTCTCGACGCTTCGGGCCAGGGTCTCCAGCCGGTCAGCCGTCGCTCGCGCGCCCAGGCGGCGCGATGGGCGTGGCCCGGCGGGGCGACCGTGCCTTGGGGCCCTTCGAGGGTCGCGCATTTGCGGGTGCATGGTCGGTCCTTTGGGTGGGTTGCTTGCGGAGGGGGCCCTCCAAGGAGCGCAGTGCGTGGCGAATGCCATCGACCGCCCCCTGGAGGTCTGCGGAGTGGGCGTCGGCCAGCTCGGTCTCGGCGTCATCCAGGCGCTCGGTCAGGGACAGGAGAGCGTCGCGGGACACCTCGGCGGTAAACCAGGCGTCGCCGCACTCGGTGCAGGCGCGGCGGCGGTGCCGCACGCCGTTTTCGAGCGCTTGGCTCTCGCTGGCGCGGGTGCGCACCTGGCGCTGGCACGACGGGCACCATGATGGCGAGACCTCGGCCGGTGTAAACAGCTCGATGAGCTTGGCATAGACCTTGGCCCCGCGTCGCTTGTGCCTGTCGGATGGTGAGAAATCACTCGGCATAGGAGAACAGCTCGGTCGCGTCGTCGTACTGCACGAGCCGGTGGTCGCGCCAGCCCTTGCGCAGGCGGCCCTTGGCTGCGCGTTCGGTGATGTCCAGCGCCTCGGCGACCTGCCCCAGCGTGGCCGGGCCGTTGTCGCGGAGCCAGGCCAGGGCCTCGTGGACCGCCGGGCTCTCGACGTGCGTGAGCTGCGGCGCGGCCCCGTCGAGGATGATGGGCTCGCTCAGGGCGGTGGGGGCGATTTCGCGGTCCCACCGGGCTACGCGCTTGCAGGCCAGGAAGGTGCCGAAAATCGCGTCGGTGACGGGCACGATGCGCACCTCGTACTCACCGTTGGCGGTGAAGCGCACGAGCAGCCCGTTGTCGATGGTGCCGACGATGGGCTCCTCGTACCACTTGCCGTCGCGCTCCACGGCGATGAAATCGCCCTTGGCGAGCGCGGTGAGCTGCATGGCGTTGTCGGCGTAGAGGGCCTTCGAGGTTTTCCAGTCCACGATGACCCGGCCGAGGTCGGGGCGGGCGCCCAGCGTGGCGACACCGTCAGCGGTCCCGGCATACTCCCAGAGCCGGGAGTAGATGGTCACCTCGGCGTGCTCGAAGGTTGGGCGCCACTCGCGCTCGAAGCGCTCGTAGCCGCGCAGGAACCCCTTGGCCTCCTCGGAGACGTCCTCGGGGTCGTGCTGGCCCTTGATGCGACGCTCGATGACGTCGTGCACCTCGGTCCCGACGTCGGCGCGCTTGCGGGTGTGCCGGTAGGGCGCACCTTTGAGGTAGTCGATGGCGGCGGCGTCGCCCTCATTCTCCTGGATGGCCCGCCAGGCGCCGGGGCGCGTGACGGCGGCGGTCGCCACCTCGCGGGCGGCCCAGCCCTTGAGGAACGGCTTGGGCAGGCCGCCGCTGATGATGCCGGTGACGTTGGGCACCTCCAACTCGAAGGGTGGTTCAGGTGGCCAGACGTACACTCGTCCAGACCTTGAGCGTGCGTTTTTTGGGCTCGTCATGCGTTCGTTTCCTCCTGGCGCTCGCGCGCCCGGCGTAGTAGGTGGGCGGTGAGGTCGATAACGCGCTGCGGTGGTTCGCTCGCTCTCTGTGCAGCGAGTCCTTCTGCCCTGGCCGCTGCGCGGTCCTCGGGTGATAGCGACATGGAGCGGGGGTGCCTTTCTCCGCTTGGCTTGTTGGCGTGGGGCCAACCGTACCGAGGCCCCCGCCGGATGCAAACACCCGTTGTGTGATGGTGGGAAATAGTGCCACACTTTTCACACCCTCTTGCCAAACCCGCCCCGGTCTGGAGACCTCGCCCTTGCCCGTCGTCCTGGAGCGCGCCCGGAGCGGGAAGCTCCCGTGGACCCGGCTCACCGAGGATGAGTGGCGCGCCCTGGCGCGAGGGACCATCGACCGTATCGAGGTGACCAAGGGCCAGCGCGGCAAGCCGTTCTCCTCGGACCGTGTAAACATCGTCGCGGCGGCCTGACGTGCGCGCCGCCGCCTACGTTCGGCTCAGTCGCGAGACCGAGGCCAGCACCTCGGTCGAGCGGCAGCGGAACGAGTGCCTCCGGGCCATCGAGGCTCGGGGGCTTTCGTTTGTCGAGGCCGACGACCTCTACGTGGACTCGGACCTCAGCGGCTATCAGCGCGGCGTCACGCGCCCGGCCTATGAGCGGATGCTCGCCAGCCTCGACGCCTACGATGTCCTCGTGGTCTGGCGCCTCGACCGCCTCTACCGTCGGTTCACCGACCTCGTGGGGCTCATGGGCCGGCTCAGCGAGGCCGACGTCGAGCTGGTCTCCACGAGCGAGTCGCTGGACACCTCGACCCCGATTGGCCAGGCCATCGCGGGGTTCGTCGCGGCGCAGGCCGAGCAGGAGAGCGCGAACACGTCCACGCGAGTGTCGAGCGCGCAGGCGCACCTTCGGCGGGGTGGCTTCTGGACCGGGGGCCAGGCGCCTTACGGGTACCGGCTCATCGAGGTCGAGGGGCACAAGCGGCTGGCCATCGAGCCCGTCGAGGCAGCCCTCCTGCGCGAGCTGGCCGACCGGGTCCTGGCGGGGGAGTCCACGCGCGCCGTGCTGACCTCCTGGAACGAGCGCGGAGAGCGGACCCGCACCGGGCGCGAGTGGCAGCAGGCCAACCTCTCGAAGCTCCTGCGCAAGCCGGTCCTCGCCGGCTACCGCAGCCACCGCCCCCACGGCCAGGAGCACCACGACCTCGTGCGCGATGAGGACGGCCTGCCGGTGACGGTCGCCGACGAGCCCGTGCTCGCCCCCGAGCGGTGGCGCGCGCTCATCGAGGAACTGGACCGTCGAGGGCGCCGCACCGGGGGCGTGCGCCGCAGCCAGAACGAGTCCATGCTCGCGGGGCTCGTGCGGTGCGGGGAGTGCGGTGGCCCGATGACCGCGATGCGGTCGGCGCAGGCGCAGAGCTACGTGTGCCAGAAGCGTGCGGGGGAGTGCCCCGGCTCAGCGGTGCGCATGGGCGGGCTCGACGCCTACGTGGGGGAGGCCATCCTCACCGACATCGAGCCCCGGCTCGCCGCCAAGCTGGCCATCGAGAGCGACGCCAGCGAGCGCGCGCGCGAGGTGGAGGCCGAGGTGGGGCGGTACCGCGACCTCATCGCGCAGCTCCACGAGGAGCGTCTGGACGGGCTCTACGAGGGCCCCGACGCCCTGGCCTCTTGGCGCCAGGCCATCGAGCGCGCGCAGGGCCGACTCGACGCTGCGCTCGGCCAGCTCGAAGCCCTCCGGGCGCCACTGCACGAGCGTCCCGGCACCCTCGCCGACGACCTGCCCGAGCGGTGGGCGGGACTGACCACCAGGGAGCGCCGAACCATCGCCCTCTATTTCCTGGAGCGGGTCGAGGTGGCGAAATCGAAGGGGCGCGGCCCGCGCCACACCCCTTCGAGAGCGCGTCACGCTGCGCTGGCGGTGGATTGACGACCAACTTGGCAACCTTGACACGGCCTGGGCGGTTGCAAGGTAGGTCATTTGGTCACTCTCCGGGGCCCACGGGGTACCGCTGCCGGGCGATGTCGGCGCACACCTGGCAGCGCAGGCCGCCGCGCGGCTTCCACCGCCGTGGGACCCACCGCTTGCCGCACAGGGCCTTGACGGGGAAGCCGTAGTGCATGGCCTCGCGGACCTTGTCGCGGTCGTCCACGATGTGCACGAGCCGGTCCCGGTCGCGGGTGCGGTCGGGGTGGCGAGTGCGCTCAGGCACCTTCGGCGGGGCGTAGGTCGGGTTCGGGGCGATGGTCGGCGTGGTCATTCTCGCTCCTCGGCTTCGAGTAGGGCGCGGCCCTGGCGGGCGAGCTGATAGATGCGCACGACGCTCAGCCCAAGCTCGGTGGCCAGCTCGGGGGCGAGCACGCCGCTGTCGAGGGCCTGCGCGATTTCGCGCTTGACCACCTCGCTGGCGTGGTCGGCCACCCTGCGGGTCGACGTAGCTCGGGCGTGCGCCGCGATGACCGCTTCGATGCGTTCGGCCTTTGTCATCGGGTGCTCCTCAAGATTGCAAATCGGGGTGAAGGCACGGTACACCCGGCTAGTATTTCTCACCACCAGGAGGCGCAAATGTTCATTCAGCCCGACCCCGTGGTCGAGGTCCGCGACGAGTACCGCTCCGGCACCGGCAAGGTGCTCACGGCCGGCGATGAGGTGAAGGTCGAGGGGCGCTCCGGGCGCTACACCTTTCGCGAGACGCTGCGGCGGGCCTCGGGGAAGGTCGACCTCATGCTCGTGGGGCGCACGGGCCAGCACAAGGGGAAGCACGCCTACGCTACCCCGTCGAGCTGCGCGCGCACCGGGAAGGGGGCCTTGCCCAAGGGCGCCACGACGGCGCACCAGCGGTGGGGCGACCTCGTGGCCGATGCCGAAGGCGAGGCGCTGCCGGCGCCACGGCAGGAGCGCCCCGAGGTGGAGCTGCCCGAGGGGCACGAGGAGCTGACGTGCCAGGCGTGCGGTGGGACGTTCACCCGCAAGCGCGTGCGCGGCCGGAAGCCGAAGCACTGTCCCGATTGCCGATAACACACCCTCGACTTGACAAACAGTGTAAACACCCCCCTACCCTCGTGAGCGAAGCAAGCCACCACGAGGAGCCACCAATGACAACCACCACCCACCACTACTCCACCCGCGAAGGTTGGCTACAGGCCGCCATCACGGCGTTCCGCGACATCAGCCAGGAGGTCGCTGGTATCGAGGTCCCGGAGAAGCTCTACGTGAGCGTCGGGTTCCCGACGGGCTCGCGGAAGGGCGCGAACCGCGCCATCGGCCAGTGCCACTACGGCACCGAGGACGGCAACCGGACCCTGTTCGTCAGCTCCGAGCTTGGCGACCCGGTCCGCGTGCTCGACGTCCTCCTGCACGAGGTGCTCCACGCCTCGCTGCCGACGGGCACCGGGCACCGGGGAGCGTTCGTCACCGCGATGAAGGCGTGGGGCCTCGGCGGCAAGCCGACGGCGACCATCGCCGAGCCCGGCAGCCTGCTCCACGACGCGCTCACCGCACTGGCCCGCGAGCTAGGGGAGTACCCCCACGCCACGCTCACGATGGCCACCGCGCAGGGTCGCAAGCAAAGCACCCGGATGAAAAAGATGGAGTGCGGAACCTGCGGCTACATCGCCCGGACCACGCGCAAGTGGCTCGAAGCCTACGGGCCGACGATTTGCCCCGGCGGCCACGGGCCGATGGACCTGAGCTGACCACCCCCGGCCCCGCTCCGGCGGGGCTATTCCCCACCACCGAAAGGAACGCACGATGAGACTACGCCACGTCCTGCACGCCCTCTCAGCCGTCGGCACCATGATTGTCCAGGGTGCGTCGCTGAGACTCACCAGGATTGTCCAGGGTGCGTCGCTAAGCCTCACCGGGCTCGACCCCGAGGCTTGCGCACTCGACCTCGAACTCGAAGCTCGGGACCTCCAGGTCTGGCCAGCCAGGGCAGAGAGCCCGTCGCTGACCGAGGCGCACGAAATGGACGCCCTCTACCTCGCCAGCTCTCTGCACCACGGGGTGTCAGTGTCCGAGGTCGGGGTGCCCATCGCCCTCGGCACTGGAGGCGGCGCGGAGGCGAACGCCACCGAGCGCCTGGCCGTCGAAATGCTCCACCAGTGGGGACACTTCGAGTGACCCCGCCCACACCGAGCCCCCGGCACTCTCGCCGGGGGCCTCTCTATTGCGTTCTAAGCGGCGCGACCACCCCTCTGGTAGTACCATAGCGGGGGTTAGGTAAAATCGCCGTAGATGAGCGCTAAGCCCCCTTAGCGTGGAAGCTAGAGGCTGCGCTCAGGTAGTAGGTAGCCCACGGCGGTGCACGAGCACGCGCACGAACGAGGCCAGCGCCTCGGGGGTCGCGGTGTTGGGGACCACCGCGTCGATGAGGTGGAGGGGGAGCCCCTGGTCGCTGACGTGGCCGTTGACGGGCCCGACGCCGGGACGGTCGATGCGCAGCACGATGCCGCCGAGCGCGCGGACCGCCTGCGCCTCGTTCGGGTAGCGGGTGTCGGTGAACACCACCGGGCCGTCGACCTCGCGGGCGCGCTTGAGTGCGGCGCGGAGCCAGACGTCCTCGCCGGCCACGTCACGCATGGCCTGGCCGACCTCCTGGAGCAGCCGGCGCACCTCGGCGTCGGCCTTGGCCTGCTCCCAGCCGTACTCGTCCACGAGGTCCCGGAGGTGGGTGACGCCGAGCAGCGAGGGGACGTAGGGGTTGGCCTGGTACAGCGCCTCGCGGATGGCGTCGGCGAACGCCACGCGGGTGAAGCCGTCGGCCTCGATGAGGCCACGGGCGGCAGTGTCCTTCCCGGCTCTCGCGAACCCGTGGAGGGCGACCAGGGCGTGCGGGTGGGGGTTGGGGGTCTCGTCCATCGTCAGCTTCCATTCTAAGCAGGCTTAGCGCTCGCCTACGGCGATTTCACACCACCCCCGCTATGGTCGTACCAAGGGGGGGTGTCAACGCCTTAGAGCGGCTCTCAGCGGCTCGGGCCGAGGAGCCCGTCGGCGCTCCGCTCGGCCAGGTCGAAGGTCCCGGACGCCATCGTCGCGGCGAGCTTGGCGGGCACGAGCACGCCGTAGCTGTGGTAGCCGAGGTTGGTGGCGGTCACGATGCGGAAGCGGCGCACCCACCCGTGGAGGGCCTTGCGCAGCTCTGCCGGCTCGAACACCAGGCCCCTGCCGCCGCCGTCCTCGTGGAGATAGTAGGCCACGGCGTCGGCCTCGGTCGAGTGCGCCCAGCCGGATTTCCCGGAGCGGTCGTTGCTGACGGTCTCCAGGAACACGTTGCCGCTCTCGGCGCCCTTGGTGTCGGTCTTGTATTCCACGTCGAGGCGCTCGTCGCCCCGTGTAAACACGCGGTCGAGCCCGCGCCGTTGGTCGTCCATCGACACGGGCTCGATGTCCCACCACGAGCCGAACAGCCCATCGAGCAGGGTCTCGCCGAGGGACCCTGTCCCGAGGGACTGTCGGAACTCGTGGAGCTGGCCCAAGGTCAGCGCAGCACGCTGAGCTTGGCGGCATCGCTCTTGGGCATCACAACGGTGTTGTGGTCCCAATCCTTGTCGCGCGTGATGGCCTCGGCCGCTGCCGCGCTCGGCACTGGCCGGAGCGCGTACTCGCCGGGCTTGCACGGGTGGTCGACCAACTCGTAGGCGGTGCCGCCCCGGCTGTCGATGTGGATGAGCCGCTTCATTTCGTTCTCCTCGTTTTCGGTGGGGTCGTTCTCCAGGGGCATCCCCTGCCGGACGGCCCACTCGTAGAGGGCGTCACCAGGGCAGGAGGTGAGCTTGAGGTCGCGGTGGCCATCGAGGCCGTCCATGTTTCGCATACCGCCGCCCTCGCGGAGCCAGTGGCGCAGGCCGACGAACGCGCGCTTGGCCTCCGGGGTGACGTGCCCGGCGCGGCCGGTCCCGAGGTAGGCGACGCCCAGCCGGGAGCGGTTGTAGCCAGGGGAGTGAGCGAGCTGGCGGAAACGGCCACGGCCGGTGAACACGTTGCCGTAGCGGTCCACGAGGTAGGCGTAGCCGATGTCGGCCCAGCCGCGTTGCGGGCCGGTGTGGAAGCGGTAGATGTTGAGGACCCACGCCACGGTGTTCGGGTTGCCGAGGGTGTCACCGGTCGTGTGGTGGATGGTCATGCCCTCGACCTCGCGCCGGGGGCGTCGAGCGCCGCCGGAGAGCCAAGGGGCGCCCCACTGGCGGCGGGTGTAGTGCTTGCCGGGGATGAGGCTTTCGAGCTTGCTCACGTTGGTCTCCTCGGAGGGTGGGATTAGTTGCCGTTGAAGCCGGCGACGACCAGGGCGAGCGGGATGATGGCCACGAGCAAGGCCAGGAGCGAGCGGGCCATGTGTTGCCGGAACTGCTCCAGGCTCGTCACGCGGTGCTCAAGGTCGCCCATCGACTCGACGCGCCCACGCACGTAGGCGACGTCCTCAGCGGTGCGGGCAGCCAGGCGGTAGACCTCGCCCAGCGTCACGTCCTCGGGAGTCACCCACACGGGGATTTCGGCCCTCGGGGGAGGGGAGGCTCTGTGCTCAGCCATCGTTAGGGTCTCTACTCGGTCGACTGCGGGGGTTGAGTGACCAGGGTGGAGGGGGGCTAGACCCTACGAATGGCTCACCTGGAGACTGCCCATCGCCTGCGACTCGCTGCGGCCACGCATGATGACGTAGGGGCTCGTGTCGGCCTGGTAGAAGCCGATGCCGTCGTAGGTGCCGTCACGGATGCCCTCGACCCAGCTCGTCGGGATTGCGAGCCACTTGGCGTCGCCCCAACCCAGGTCCCCGAGGTACTCGGGGCCACCGTAGAAGGCGGGCTTAGGGTCGCCGGAGCTGGAGGGTGCGTTTTCGAGGACGTGCAGCCAGGCGTACACCGGCTGCGCGGCCGAGCTGCCGCCAGCGTTGCGGCGGATGAGGTTGACCCACGCACCGTCGATGTTGCGGCCGTCGAGGGTGCTGCGGATGCTCGTCAGGTTGGAGCCGTAGAAGATGCAGCCCCGGTGGTTGCCGTAGCTCTGGTACTCGCCCTGGTAGACGTAGTCGTTGTCGGTTCGCCAGTCGTAGGTGTCCCGCCAGGAGAGCGTTTCCACGGCGTTCCAGATGTCAGTGGTCGGCGGGTCGCGAAGCACGTCGACCCACTCGGAGCCCGTCCAGCGGCGCCCGAAGGCGAGGTCGACCCACGAGGAACCTGTCCACCGCTTCGCGGTTTCGAGGTCGACCCACGAGGCGCCGGTCCAGCGTTGCGCGGTTGGCATGGTCTCTCCTCACCAGAACCAGAGGTCGCCGGTTCGCTTGTTCGTCGGCGCGCTCGACTGGACGTGGACGCCAGCGTCCATGCGCTGCCACTCGGTCCAGCCGCCGGCAGTGCTGTAGTAGGACCGGAAAGCGAAGTTGGGGGTCGTGTGGCCGACGTGGAGCTGGAAGGTTCGGGTGGAGCCATTCTTGACGGTGTAAACGACGCCGTAGCCGGGCCAGCCCGCCGCAGAGCCGCCCCCGACGATGCCGTAGGAGAACCCTCGGGGGTAGACGGTGAAATCGCCAGGGGCGATAGCGCCGTTACTGAGCCCGTCGAGGTAGACGTAGATTTGCGTGGCGGTGACGTCGCCGAGGTCGAGGTCATCGCCCTGGTGGTCGTGGTCGACCGGGGCGTGGTCGTCCTCCAGGGAGCGCTCGACCTCGTTCAGGAAATCGGCGTCAACGCCAGGGGCGCTGCCGTTGGTGAAGGGTCCGGTTTTCGAGTAGCTCATCACGCCCTCGCGAGGGTGTCGGTGCGGTCGATTTGCAAGCTCTCCAGGTTCGTCTTGTTGCGGCTGTAGAGGACGCGGGCCAGGAGCACGCCGGAGCCGCTCGCCCCCGAGGCGTCGGTACCGGCGAACCAGCCCAGCTCCTCGATGGTGTAGCCAGTCGCGTCAGCGGGGCCGACGTAGACGGTGGTCACCAGCTCGCCCGTGCCGCTCTTGGTGCGCGAGGTCACCTGGAAGCGCTCGCGCTCGTTGTAGAGCGCACTGTCCGCAGTGCTCGGGAGAGTGCTGTTATCCCCCAGCGCTAGATACTCGATGCGCGGCGAGGTCCCGTCGGCCAGGGCGTCGCGGAGCAGGTCGAGGCCGTCGTGGGTGAGGAGGTTGCGGAACTCCTCGACCGTGGTCGAGCCGTCCTCGTGGGTGGCGACCACGCGCACGCGGCCGAGCCAGGTCAGGGCGTCCATGCTTGGCCTCCTAGCAGGGGTAGAGGTTGGTGTTGGGGTAGGTGCTCGTGCCGGGGACGGGGCAGGCGTAGGCGCTGGCCGTCGTGCCCTCGCTCCAGTCGATGACCTCGCCCTGCACCGCCTCGGAGAGCACCACGATGGAGCCCGAGCCGACGTTGACGTTGTCGATGACAGAGGGGCCCAGGTCGCGGATTTCGCGGAAGATGTCCGCCCACGAGCCCTCGGGGTAGCCCTCGGCCAGCTCGGCGGTGTAGAGCGGGGAGCGTGGCTGCGGCCGAGCCACGACCGACTGCACGTAGAACTGCACCGGGTTGCCAGCCTCGGTCAGGCCAGCATCGGGGAGGTTGACGTCCACGAGCTGACCGGCGGCCAGGCCGGGCTGCCGGAGCTGCACGGTGACCGTACGGCCCATGCTGCTCCAGCGCTCCAGCATCGCGCCCGCGTGGGCGAGGATGCCGTCGCGGTCGGCGACCGGCTCGGTCTCGTCGGCGTGCTCCACGAGGCCGGAGCCGCCGCGCAGGTCGGCCAGGCGGTTCTGCTCGTTGGTGTCCGAGGCTTGCGCCACGAAATCGTAACGCCCCCGGTAGGTGACCTCGATGCCCTCGAACTCGTTGAGCATCGGCTCCTGAGAGTCGTGCCCGATGATGGCGTCGCCGGCACTCCACAGCCACGCTGGCCCGCTGTCCAGGCCCTTGATGCCCAGCTCGTCGGGGTCGAGACGCTCAACCTCCAGGTGGAAGGTGTCGTAGATGGCCGCCGCGTGGTCATGGCCGGACGCGCTGCCGCCCTCGATGTGCTTGATGGTGCGCGGGCGCTCGTCTCCGGGGTGGTACCACTCGTCGCTGACTGAGCGCTTCGTGTTCCCGACGTGAGAGCGCTCCTCCATGTAATACTTCCCCGGCGTGGTCAGGGTGATGTCCAGCTCGACCTCGACGTCCTCCCCAACCTGGTCCGAGGAAAACGTGAGGCTGGCGCTATCGACAAGTTGGTCCTTGCCGCTGCCACCCTCATCCTGGAAGCCGGTCCAGGTGTACACCTCGACCGAATAGGTGCCAGCGGTGTCGACGTTCATGTAGCAGCGACCGAGGCGCACCGGGGCGAACACCTCGAACACGTTGCCGTAGTAGGCGCTCTTGTAGTCGCCGTCAGTGCCCGGCTTGTCGCCGAAGATGCGGTAGACCGGCCGGACCTCGGGGGCCTTGGCCACGGGGAAGCTCAGGGGGAACGAGCGCGAGGAGCCGGAGCCGCTCAGCGGTCGCTCGACCTGCACGTCGGTGGTCGCCTTGCCGCCCTTGATGTACTGGCGGTTGCGGTACTTCGCGCTGGAGCGCCGCACGCGCAGGGAGTCGTGGTCGATGAGCGAGCCGTCGATGGCGAACGGGGCCAGCTCGTCGTCGCGAGGGTGGAACCAGAGCACCCGGTCACGGTCGATGCGGTAGACGAACCCGGCCTTGTCGGCGAGCTGGCGCAGCACCTTCGAGGCGGGCACGTAGTTGGCCAGGGTCTCCTGCACGGTCGGGCCGAGCCGGACGGTGGGGTTGGCGTCCTGGCCCTCCAGCCGGTAGGTCACGCCCTCCTCGGCCAGGTAGTCGTCCACCACGTCGCGCACGATGTTGCCGGCACGCTCGCCTTCCCACGATGCGGCCACGATGCGGTCGTCGGCGATGGCGTGGTTGTTTACACACTCGACGGTCGAGCGCTCGTAGTCGGAGAACGCGATGGGGTCGGCGTCCACGTTCTCGATGAGGCCAGCAAACACCACCTCGCTGGCGGCGACGTCGGTCACGCGCACGCGGGCGCCCTGCACGAGCAGGGCTCGGGAGTCGGCACGAGCGAGCACGGCCACGAACCGGGCCAGGGCGCGCTCGCCCGTGCGGTCCTCGATTTCGAGCTGGTTGCCCTCGTACTCCACGTCGTGCCACGACGACGCGGAGCCGTCGAGAGAGCCGTAGACCTCTAGGTCGAAAGCGTGGCTCATCGCCCCAACCTCACGCGCAGCTCGTCACTCAGGGGCGAGCCGATGGCGCGAGCGAGCACGCGCCCGTCCAGCTCGACAACGACGGTCTGGCGACCGCCCCCACGGCGGCCTCGCGGCCGGGTCACCGAGCGCTCCAGGGAGTGACCGGCGACCTGCCCGTCGAGGGCGTCGCCAGCCTGGTCCCGGACCTCGTCGGTCACGCGGGACAGCGCGGCGCGGACCTTGCTCATACCGCCCTCGATGCCCTCGCCGAGCCCCTGCATGAGCAGCTCACCGGGCTCGGACAGGATGACGCGGTCCTTCGCCTCCGGCCCCTTCCAGTCGGGGAGCATCGAGGTGAGGTTGCCGAGGGTGTCGCGGACCCGGTCGAAGCCGGAGGTGATGCCGCCGATGAAGCCGTCGATGATGTCCCAGCCGGCACTCCACAGGAGCGAGCCGAGGTCGCCGATGGCGCTCAGGATGCGGCCGGGGAGGTCCCGGACCCAACTGAGCACGTCGCCGATGCCGCTGGCCACCGCCGTGGTGATGTCATCCCACGCACCGCTGACCGCGCCGGTCACGGTGTCCCAGGCGGCGTTCCAGGTAGCCTTGATGCCTTCGAGCACGCCGCTGATGACCGAGCCCACGAGGTCGATGGCGGTCTGCACGATGAGCTTGATTTGCTCCCACACGCCGGACAGCACGGTCTTGATGCCGTCCCACGCGGCGCCCCAATCGCCCCGGATGACCGCCATCACGGTCTCGATGATGCCCTGCACGATGGTGATGACGTTTTCGACCGTGCCCTTGATGTAGTCCCAGGCGGTCGCGGCGATGGCCATGATGTCATCGCCGAATACGCTCCACAGAGTCGTCAGGAAGCTCACGGCGGCGTCGATGACGCCCTTGATGACCTCGATGGCCGTGGCGATGTAGCCCTTGATGGCCTCCCAGGTCTCGGAGAACGCCTGCCGGTTCTCATCGAGCCAGCCGCCGACGAGCGCGCGGAGCTGCTCGACCCACGGGCCGATGATGCCCATGACGAACTCGATGGCGGCCTGGACAGCGGCCTTGATTTCGTCCCAATGCTTGTAGACGGCGTAAGCCAGGGCGGCGACGGCCGCGATGGCGATGCCCCACGGGTTCGCCATGAGCAGCTTGCTCACGATGCCGATGACCTTGATGACGGACCCGAACCCGGAGGCCAGGCCGCCGAGCACCACCAGGAGCTTGCCCACCACGATGGCGGCGGGACCGAGGACTGCGGCGAACCCGAGGATGCCGCCGATGATGCCCTGGACCTTGGGGTCGAGGTTGATGAACCACTCGACGGCGCGCTCGATGGCACCCCCCACCTTGTCGATGGCGGGCACGACGTGGTCCTGGAAGGCCGGCACCAGCTTGTCGGTCACGATGGGAATGACCTTGTTGCCGATGCGTGTGACGACCATGCCGAACTGCTGCCGCAGGGTGCTCATGGCGTCGGTGAAATCCTCCGCACCCCGGAGCGAGTCCTCGCCCATCACCAGGCCGGCGTCGCGGGCCTCCTGGCGCAGGTCCCTCATGCCGTCGGCACCGTTGCGCAGGGCCGGGAGCACCTGGCGGCCCATCCTCGTGCCGAAGATGCGGCCAGCGAGGCGGGCCTGGTCAGCCTCGCTCGCGACGCCCGCGAGGGCTTCCATCGACTCCTCAAAGACGTCGTCGGCCGAGCGCATTTCGCCGCTGGAGTCCTTCACGTTGACGCCCAGCTCCTCGAACGCCTTGGAGTAGGGGCCGATGACGTCCAGGGAGCCGTCAGCCATGCGCTGATTGAGCCGCCCGATGGTCTTTTCGGTCTCCTCGGCACTCATGCCGGACTGGCCCAGGGCGTACTGCCACTCCTGGTAGGCGTCGGTCGCGAAGCCTGCACGGTCGGCAGCCTTAGCGATGGCGTCGCCCTGGCGGGCCGCCTTGGTGGCGGTGCCCACGAGCGCGGCGCCGGCACCGAGGAGCGGGCCGCTGATTCCGCGGGTGACCCGGTTGCCGAACCGCTGCGATTGCTTGCCGGCGCTCTTGAGCTTGTCGGAGGTGGTCCGCGCACCCTTGGCGACGTCGTCAAATGCCTTCTGCGCACCATCGGACACGCCGTCGATGACGACCTTGAGGCGCTCCTGCGCAGACATCGTTTACACTCCTGGTTGGTCCGGGGGTGAGATTTCAGCCCCGGCGTATCGAGTGCACCGTAAGGGCCGCCTGGACGACCAGCTCCAGGAGGCGCTCGCCCCACTCGGGTGCACGCTTCTCGCGGACGTCGAAAGCGAAGCGTGGCGCGCGCCCGTAGCGCGAGGTCATCGTGGCCCCGAACTTGCCCTTGGAGCCGAAGTGCAGCGCCGGGTGGTAGATGAGACTGGAGCGCACGCCGGCCGTCACGCCGTCGCGGTTGCCTCGGGCGAAGTGGCGCAGCTCGCGGCGGGCGGTGCCGGAGCGCTTGGGCAGGTCACCTCGGGTCTCCTTGCGGAACTCCTTGGCGATTTGGCGACCCTCGGAGACGAACTCGCTCTTGATTTCCTTGGAGGCGGCGCGCATTTGCCTGACGAACGCCTCGCCGCCTTCGAGCTGTAGCTCCAGGCCGCCGGAGAGTCGCTTAGCCACCGCCCTTCACCTTGCCTCGCAGGCGCTCGCGCATTTGGTCGCGGCGCTGGCGTTGGTCGCGTTCGTCGAGGATGGCCAGCACCTCGTCGAGCACCTCGGGGGGCGTTTCGAGCACGTCCCTCGGGGTCCAGCCGGTGCGCAGGGCCACCGCAGCTACCCGGCGTGCCAGCTTGGGAGTCACTCGTCGTCGCCCTCATCGTCGTCGTCCTCGCCACCGATGTCGGCCACTGCGGCCAGGAAGTCATCGAAGGCCGAGGGCACCCCGGAGACCTTCTGGCGCTTGAGCGCGGTGTGCGCCATGAAAAGCATGGGCTCCAGGCGGCCGGAGTCGCCGCTCAGCTCGCTCGCCGCGATGCCGAACTCCCGTTCCACCGCCACGAACTCGGGCAGGCCGATGTGGGCGGTTCGCCAGCCGACGCCCTCCAGCTCGATGTCCAGGTCGATGCGCATTGCGCCCTTGCTCATAGTGCTACTCCTCGTGGGTGGTGGTGAGGGTAGGAAATCAGGCGGTGTAGTCAGCCACGCCGTTGGTCAGGAGCGCGGTGATGCCGGCGGTTGCGTTCTCCAGCACGATGCCCTCCAGCTCCAGCTCGACCGGGCCGCCGTCGGGGTCGGCCTCGGGGAACTCGGCCAGCCACACGCCCTCGGTCACGTCGACCTCCAGGGAGTCGGTCCCGGAGACCAGGGTGAGCTTGGCGTCGGCCTGGAAGGGGGTCTCGGAGGGGTCGGTGCCGCCGGCACTGCCGGTCAGGATGGACCGCCAGAGGTCCAGGCTCTCAGCCGCGACCGTCAGGCTCACGGTGACCTCGCTGCCGCCGACCACCACGTCGTCAGGCTGGACGTCGCGCGAGAGCACAAGGGCTTCGAGGTTGTTCGCGATGCTCAGCGAGCCGCTCATCACGCGGGCCGCCTGGCCGTCCACCTCGAAGGTGCCGCCGACGCCGCGCAGCGGGGCGGTCGAGTGCTCGTGCGCGGCGTAGGTCCAGGAGCCGGGGGTGATGCGCCGGCCGAGCAGCTCAGCGGAGACCTCTGCGGAGCCGGTGCCGTCCCACGAGATTTCGAGGGTGTCGACGCGGGCGTCCTCGACGCTCCAGCCGTCGCTGTTGTGCTCACCGAACACGGTGAGGTACGGCAACGAGGTGGCCGGGGAGAACGTGTGGTCGTAGGGGCCCGGACCGTCGGTGGACACCCCGCCGAACGCGCCCATGAGCAGGAGCCCAAGGGACTCGGGCAGGGCGTACATTTCGAGCGACGCGCCCGGCTGCACGGTCAGGCGCTCCCGCCCCTCGGCGATACGCTGCTCGCCGGTCGGGTTGAGGGCCTCCTCCTCGATTTCGGCAGAGACGACCTGACCGCCGGTCAGACCGAAGCGGTACGCGGCCTCTGTGGCGGGCGTTTCCTTTGCACTCTGGAGGGCGAGGCCCCCGAACGCGAGACGGCTCTGCATGGTCAGTCATCCTCCGGGTTGGAGTCGTCCGAGCCCTCGGGCTCGTCGGGCTTGAGGTAGGCACGCTCAGCGGGCACGAGGCGACGCTCGATGAGGTCTCGCTCAGCCTCGCTGGCGGGGGTGTAATCACCGGCAGGAGCGTGGACGACCACGAGCCCGGCGTAGGGGCTCTGCTCGGCGACGCTCACGGCGCTCGTGAAGGTGTAGGTCTGCATGAGCGCCATGATGGGGGAGCGCTAGACCCTGAGCCGGTAGCGCAGAAGCACGCCGTCGACCTCGGGCACCCCGGTCGGCGTCGCGGAGCCCGGTGTCGCCAGGGAGAACACGGCACCCTCGGTGGCCACCTCAGTAGCGCGCGAGGGGAGCGTGCTCTTGCGGGCCAGCTCGCGCGCGTAGACGTAGCCGGCGCGCACGAGGTCGCTCGGGGTGTCACTCCAGCCGTGGCCGAGGTGGAGGTCGATACGTCCGCGCGGCCAGTGACCGTCGGCCTCGCGCACGAGGTGGAACCGCTCAGCCAGGGCGCCGTCGATGGCCTCGCCGTCGAACGTGGCCGTGTAAACGGCCTTGGGGAGCGCGGCGCCGGGCACGCGGAGGCGCCGGCCGCCCTTGCTGTCTACGGTGGTGCGCAGCGGCTTGAGGTAGGGCGGGAAGCCGAGCGCCGAGGTGAAGGTGTCCTCGACCTCGCGCATGATGCGGGCCAGGTCGTCGTCGGGGAGGTCGGTGTAGCCCTGCTCGTTGCGGTCCTCGTTGATGACGTCACGGGCGAGCCAGGAGGGCACCAGGCGGGAGCCGACGACCTCGACGGGGTAGTCCTCGGTGCGAGTGACCCCGTTGACGTCGTAGGCCACCTCGACGCGCAGCTCGTCAGGCTCGCCGAGCGGGGCGACCTCGATGGTGTAGGTGCCGACGTCCTCGTTGGTCGCGCTGCCCGTGTCGATGGGTTCGCCGGCCCCGTCGCGCACGACGTAGGTCACGTTGCCGTCAGCATCGACCAGCTCACCGGCCGTGGTCTCGGTGTAGATGGTGAGCAGGAACTCGGCGCCGGTCAGCGTCCTCATGCGTGCATCCTCCTGGAGGGGGCGGTGAGCGTTGTGCGGCTGCCGCCGCTGCCGCCGTCGATTTCACCTCGAAGGCCGGAGGCAGTGAGGGTCACGCGGGTGCGTTCGGGGACCAGCACGCGGTCCACGAACAGGGTCCCGACGCGCTCGGTGGCGGTCGCCGTCAGCGGCTCGTGGCTCACCGTAAGGGGGTGCGAGAGCGTGGCCAGGCGTGTGGCTGCGCCCGCGACGATGCGCTCAGCCTCGATGACCACCTCGGGGGCCAGGGCGCCGGGGCGCACGGTGGCAGCCAGGGCCAGGCGCTGAGCTGTGGCCGAGCCCGAGACCGAGAAACCGGCGGGCTGCACGGTGGCGGTCGAGCCGAGGCGGGGCGCCTCGACGGTACGGGGGGTGGTGACGGTGCCGGGGCGCACGGTCGAGGTGGCGCCAGGGCGCACGCCCTGGACCGAGCGTGGGGTGGTCGCGCGCGCCGGCTGCGCCGTGGCCTGCACGGCGAGGCGCGGAGCGGTGAAGCTCGCCTCGACGGTGAGGGCACCGGGGCGCACGGTGGCGGGGGCGGTCAGGCGCGGGGCGGTAGCCGAGCCAACCGCCTCGATGGTTGCTGGTTGCGCGGTTGCGCTCGCCTGTGCACGGGGGGCCGTCACGGTCGCCGGAGCGGAGAACGCCCCCGGACGCGCACTGGACTGCGTGCCCAGGCGCGGAGCCGTCACGGTCCTCGGGGCCGAAAGCGTCGCGCTCCGCGCCGAAGCGGTCGAGCCGAGCCGGGGTGCCGGCAGGGTCGAGGGTGCCTTGAGGGGGCCGGGGCGCGGGCTCGACGTCGAGGTGAGCCTTGGAGCGGCCAGGGCGGTGGGCGCCGAGAGGGCGCCGGGGCGCACGCTCGACGTCGAGGTGAGCTTCGGGGTGGCCAGGGCCGGAGGCGCCGAGAGCGCGCCAGGGCGGGTCTGCGACGTCGAGGTCAGGCGCGGTGCCACCACACCTACGGGGGCGCGGAAGCCGCCCACGCGGGCGCTGGCGGGCGCTGAGAGCCTTGTGGCGGTCAGGCTCGGGGAGGTGGCCAGGGCTCCGGCGCGGGGAGCCGTCGAGACCGTCAGGCGCGGCGCGGTGACGATGACCGGCTCGACAGACAGTGAGAAATCGACCGCCGAGGGGCCCGGCGGCGTGTAGGCGGTCAGCTCGAAGTCGACCGCCGACGGTGAGGGAGGGGTGTAGCTCATGCCTCCTCGATGTACGGGCGTCCCTCAGAGGTGTAGAGGTCCACACCGTCGTCGTGGTAGGCGAAAGCGTGCGCCGCGAGGCCGGAGGGCACGAGGGCGCTCCAGTCGCCGTTGGCGTCAGTGGTCTCGATGCTCTGTAGCTCGCCCCCGGCAATGACGGCGACCTTCGCTCCGCTAACGGGGTTACCGCCCTCGGTGACCGTGCCGGAGATGGTGTAGCCGGCGGCCTGCCAGTGGCCGAGGACCATTGCGACCTGGTGCGGGTCGCCGTGCGTCCAGGTCACCGGGCTCGACACGCCACTGACGTCGAACTGCCACGAGACAAGGTGCTGCTCCAGGCCGTAATAGGAGCCCCTGTAGGCGATTTCGTTGACGCCGTAGCCAGAGTCGAACGACCCCTTGGAGCCGTCGTTCAGGCCGCCCTCGCGGTGGAAGGCCGAGGCGATGCCGAGGGAGTCAGTTCCCGTCGAGGTCGCCTGGAGCCCGAACGAGGTTACGCTCGATGAGCCGCTGTGCCCTGAGTCGCCATCGACCCAATCGGGGGTGGTGCCGGAGAACTCGGCGACCCACAAGCTCTGCCAATAGTACGGGGTCTCGAAGGTCTGCTCGCCGCCCACCGCCGGCAGAAGGTCGAACAGAGCCACACCTTTGTTGCCGCCGTCGCTTGTGGTCGACGCGATGACGCGCTGCACCATTGAGGCGCCATCCTTGCCGATGGTGGGGGTCGCGGCGGCGCTGCTCGCACGGTGCCCGACTGCGGCGATGAGGAAGTTGCCAGCCTGGACCGGGGCGTCCAGCACGAGGTCGGATGTCGCGGTGCCGCTATCGGGGTCGTGGTGCCCCTTTTCCTGCACGAGGGTGTAGGTCATGCTCAGCCCTCCTCTGGCGCGGCGTCGCTCGGAAGCCGGCCGTCCACGATGCCCCAGGCGTCAGCGTCCGGGGCGTCGGGGTCGATGTGGCCAGCGGCCACGCGCACCGTCTCGCCGTCGTCCAGCACCATCCAAGCCTCCCACCACGGGAGCTGGCCATCGGGGGTGGGGCGCTGCTGCCAGGTGGCCATGAGGGCGCGCTGGCGGAGCTGCGCTGCGGCATCCTCCAGCGCAGCCGACACGTTCGCCTCGGTCCCGGTGTAGCCGAGCGAGGACTCGATGTGACCATGCGCCATCGGTCAGCTCCCCCTGTAAACGTCGATTGCTTGCTGCCGCTCTGCCCCCTCCAGGGAGTCGATGAGCCGCTCGATTTCGAGCTGGAGAGCGCGCCGGGTGCGGGGCTCTGCCACGTTGCGAAGGCGGGCCAGCAGCCCGTCGAGACCAGGCGTGTCGGCGCCGGCTCGGGGGCGGATGGTCGCGGTGGCGTCGTCGTGGTACTCGATGACGACGTAGGAGGTCACCCCAGCCGGGGGCCGGGGCGAACCAAGCTCGACGGGGACCCGGAGTAGCATCACGCGATTTCGAGCACGCCGTTCGGGAACTCGACGGTGAACGGGTCACCCTGGAGTGTCCGGTCGCTCACGCTGTCGACGTGGCACACCGGGGTGTCGGTGGTGGCGTCGTAGATGATGTAGCCGGTCACGGTCTCGCCGCCGGCCAGGTCGCCGAAGGCCACGTCGTCGCAGTCGTAGACGGCCACGTCGTTGGCGTCGTCCTGCGTCACAGCCGCGTTGGTGAGCGACTGCTCGGAGTAGCTCCCGTCGGTCGGCTCGGCGTAAGTGACCGCCGTTAGCGTCGCGTCGTCGGGGTCAAAGGTGCTCGACGTGACCAGCTTGATGCGCAAATCGTCGGTCGTCCAGTCGAGCGTGCCGTCACCAATGCCGGCCTTCCAGGCGTTGTAGATGCCGTCAGCCATTGTTCACTTGCTCCTCGTGAGTCGTGGTTTTATTTAGTGCTTCGAGCACTTCGATGGCGGCCTGTTTTCCCCGAACCTTGGTGCCTTCGATTTCGTACCAGGGTCCACCGACGTGGTACGGGGAGGGGTCGATTTCACCCCCTCTGACCAGGGTCAATGCGTCAGGTGGGGATTTAGCGGCACCCCCCTTCCCATTATACGCGGAGGGGGGGTCAACGGCTCTCGCGGGCTCTGACGGGCTCTCAGAGGGGGTGCCCAAACCCAGCTCTTCGGCCAATGCGTCGCTGATGAGGTGGCCCTTGGCAGCGATAAGGCGGCCGTCCCGGATGATGCGATGCGGTGCTCGGAAGCGCTCTGGCACTGCTCAGCCTTTCGCCTGTCAGGAAGCGGGGGCGCGGGCCTATTTGGCTCCGCGCCCCCTACCACCACCCACCTACCCTCGGGTCACGAGGGGAGGAGCATTACGGCGTGGTTGCGCCGTAGTTTTCCACGATGCAGAAGGTCACCGGCCGGACCACACCGAACGCGGCGCGGACCTGTGCCCGGATGGCCAGCCAGCCTCGCAGGAACCAGTCGGAGTGCGTGTCGGTCGCGCTGACGGCCAGGCCGTCGCGGATGCCGAGCATCGCCGAGGTGGAGAACTGTCCGACGAGCGGCGAACCCTTCGGCACTGCGGTGGAGAGCATGTAGGGCTTGCCCCACACCAGGCTCGGGATGACGGCCCCGCGCCCGTGGAGGTAGTCACCGTTGCTGTTCTTTTCCAGCGCGTACTCCTCGAAGTCCTCCGGGTGGATTGCCAGCAGCTCGGGCTCCTCGAAGGCCGTGATGCGCACCTTGGTGAGCGCCTTGTGGATGGCGTCGCCACGGTCGACGTCGGTCCCGTCGAGGGTCAGCACGCCGGTCGTGTTGTAGATGCCGTCCCACGGGTCGCCGCCACCGGTGTTGCCCTGGAGAGCGTAGTCCTCCAGCTTGCGGTTGACGCCGGAGACGAGCCGCGCGTCCACGAGGGTGCGGAACTGCGGGACGTCCGCAATCTGCGCCTCGGAGGCCGGGGTGTAGTGACCAATCCTCTTGGCCGCCACCGAGCGCTCCTCGAAGGCGTAGCTGGACTCGGCCAGCAGGTTCTCGTCGCCGGAGGGCTCGGGCTCGGTGCCGTAGGGCGCCGGTCCGACGTTGTCGGTCCGCGCCAGCTCGGCCACGTACTCCAGGTTCCCGTCGTTCATCCCGGAGACCATGATGACGTCGAACAGACGCACCGGGCGCTCGGGCTGCGGGTCGGTGATGCCGGGGAGCCGGTCAGGCTGCGTCAGGGCGGTGCCGTCGACTGCGCGGGCGCTGATGACGCCCAGGGTCTCGTCGCGGGTGAACACCTCGACCGAGCCCAGGGCCTTGGCCGCTGCGCCGAGGTCGCGCTTGGCGAGCCCGTGGAAGGCGCCGAACTCGTCGGTGGCGGTCAGTCGCGCACCGGGGGACCGGCTCTCGACCTTGGGGGCCTCGGAGCGCTGGCGCTCCTGGCCGTCGCTGTTCTGCTCCAGCAGCGCGGTGTAGTCGTCGCGCAGGTCGGCAGCCTCCTGTGCCAGGCTGTCGGCCTCGCGGTAGACGTCCAGCACCTTGCGGCGTGCTTCGGGGTCCTTGGCGAGGTCCACGCCCTCATCCCGCGCCTCCTTGGCCTGCTGCTCGGCCTTGGAGCGCAGCTCAGTGGCGCGCTCATCCTTGGAGCGGGCTTCGCTGCGGAGCCGCTCCAGCTCGGTTTCGGTCAACATCGTTTCGGTCCTCCCGAGGGTTCGATTTCGGAACGGTCGTCTTGCGGGGGTCGGAGCAAGCATGGGGGCTTGCTAGATTTCCGCCGTCGGAGGGTGTGATTAGGCGTCGCCGAGGACGCTCTCCAGCCACCGCTCGGCGGGGTCGTTGGGGTCGAGGACGTCGACCAGGGCGAGCTTCTCAGGCTCCTCGTCGTCGCGCTCTTCGACGTGCTCGCGCTCGTCGCGGGTCTCGGTGGCGGTTCCGCACACCGGGCAGACGGCGGACGCTCGGACGCCGACCGTCTCGGTGTCCGGGTTGGAGCCCCGGATGGTGGTCGACGCCTCCAGGAGGTCCGCGCGCCGGACCTCGAACACGTCGAGCCCGTCGTCGTCGGTGACGATGGCCTCCTCGCGCACCACGAACCCGATGCTCCACTCGGTCAGCGCGCCGCGCTCGACCGACGTGTAAACAGCCCTCGCCTTGGAGTCATCGAGGAACAGCTCGGCCTCGACCTTGAGGCCGTGGTCGTCCTCCCACGCGGAGGCCACGCCGATGGGGGCGTCGCCCCGGCGCCAGCCGTGCTCGTGGTAGATGGCCAGGGTCGGGCGGGCTTCGAGGGAGTCCTCGAAGGCGCCCTTGACCACGCGCTCCAGCGCGTAGCCGACGTCGTAGCGCGTGTCGAACACCGAGGCGTAAGCCTCGATGACGCCCTCGCGCTCGTCGTCGCTCTTGGCGCGAACGGCCAGGGTTGCGGTGCGTGTCTTGGTATCCATGCGGGGAGTCTCCGGTGTCGCTAGAGGTAGCCGGCGTCGGGCTCGTCGGCGGGGTCGCCACCGGGGCCCTTGGAGCCCTCGGGGTTGGGCTCGGGGTCGGCGGGGGTCTCCTGCGGCTCAGTGGGGTAGGTCTCCTCGATGAGGGGGACCTCAGCGCCCGGCAGCCACACGGTGTCGGCGCGGTCGTCGCCGATGGGTGGGAGGTTCTCCAGGCGCCGCAGCTCGTTCGTGGTGTGGACGTAGCGCATGGAGCGGTACGCCTCAGCACGGCCCTTGAGGTCGGGCTTAAGCATCGCCCCGAGGTCGTGCTCGACCAGGAGGCGGCGCCACGAGGGGTGCGGGGCCAGGAGGGAGGTGTCGAGGTCGGCCTCGAAGCCCTCCGCGCGCGGGCCCACGACGTCGCGGTAGTACCAGCTCTTGAGCGCCTCGACGTTGCTTAGCGTGGCCTTGTCGAGCGCGCCGAGCAGGGGCTCGGGGACCCCGGTGACCGAGGCCACCTCGGAGCGCGAGAGCTTGTAGAGGTTGAGGGCTTCGGTGTGCTGCGGCTCATCGGAGAGCGCCTGCCAGTCGCCCGTCGTGACCATCGGGACGCCCGCGTTCTCCGGGCTCGCGTACATTTCGTACACCTGGTCCTTCACGTACTCCAGCACGCGCTCGTCGGCGCCCGGCGGGAGCTTGAGGTTCCCGCTCGGCCGAGCCTGGTTTCGGAAGTAGGCCAGGGTGAAGCGCCGGATGGCGTCCATGAGCCCGGCTGAGTCAGCCAGCGGCTCCAGCGGGGACAGGCCCAGGGCGCTCTCGGGGTCGCTGCCGAGCCGGAAGTGGACGGCGTCCTCGGGGTGAATGGTCCGCTTCTGGCCGGCGGTGCCCTGGACCTCGAAACCGACGATGGGGCGGTCCTTGCCGAGGATGACCGACACGCGCGCCCACGGGACGTGGTAGAGGGCGTCCACGCGGTTTTTCGCGTCCCGCCCCTTGACGATGAGCCCGTTGCCGTAGATGCCGAGGTCGGTGTGCACGAGGTGCCGGAGCCGGAAGCCGCTCAGGTCCCGGTTCGGCCGGCGCAGTATCGAGTCGAGCTGCGCGGCGGCGCTCGGCGCCCCCTGTACCGGCAGGTCGCCCCGGACGCGCTCGCGGTCGCCGTCCCCGTTCAGCTCGTAGACCTTGAGCGGGAGCCGGGCGAGGGAGTCAGCGTTGCGGCTGACGGCGGCCTCGACCCACGGGTTGCCCCGGTAGAGGTCCGCGTAGCTGGCGCGCCGGATGGCACCGTTGATGCTGTCCACGAGCTTGACGCGCGTGGACGATTGCGCCTCGGTGCGCTCGCGGTCGAGCCCCTTGAGGGGCCACGAGGAGCGGACAGAGACCGGGCCGTCGTCAGTGAGTAGTCGCATGGGGGTGAGTGTCGCCAACCGCTAGACCTCACCCGCAGCAATGCGCCTTGTAGCCGCAGTGGGGGCAGAGCCACCGGGTCGCCACCGGGTCGAATAGCTCGCCGCACGCCTCGCAAATCACGCCGGCACCTCGGTGAGCACCTGGACGAACGAGACCTGCTCGCGGGGCACGTAGGCGGTGCCCTTGAGCGAGTGCTCCTGCTCGTCGCCGTGGAACTTCGGGGAGCGCAGCACGAGCCCGTCGCGGGCGGCGACGTCGAGGATGCCCTCGACGGTCGAGCCGTCGGAGGTGTGCACGAGCACGCGGGTGAGCACCTGGCGCTTGAGCCAGTGTCGGCGGGTGGTCAGCATGGGGTTCGCTCCGGGGCTATAGTCGGTGGTGAGAATGGACGCTAAGGGGGCTTAGCGCTCGTCTACGGCGATTTGGGGAGGGGGCCGCTATGGTCGTACCGAGGGGGGGTGCCAACGCCTTAGAAGGCAATAGAGCGGCTCGCCGTTGGGCGCTCTTGCGCTTGGCGTAGGTGGTCGCCCGGCGCTCGGCCATCGGCCCTCGGGGCCCCCTCGGCCGTCCGGACTTGGGGGCGCGCTTGCGGCCCTCGCCCTCGGCCTCCTCGCGGGGCTTGGTGATGTCCACGGCGAAGGCGAAGTGGCCCTCGGGGCGCTCGCCGTTTAGACAGCCATCGGCCGCCATCGCCAGCGCGACCACGCGGTCGACCGGGCCACCGGAGCGGCCCTTACTGATACGCACGCCACGGTCGGTCGGGCGCGCGTGGACGTTCGCCATTTGCGCGTCCAGCTCGACGTCGCCACCGTGCCGCAGGCGCTTGTCGAACACGAGCCGCTGCACCGTCTCGGTCGCGCGGACCATGTTCATCGCGCTCTGCGGGAACGGCTCGATGGGCACGCCCCGGTCCTCCAGCGAGCTGGCCAGCAGGCCCATGTACGCGGGGTCGTACAGGGCGCGCTGGATGCGGTAGCGCTGCGCAAGCCCGAGAATGTAGGTCTGGACCTCCTGCGGGTCGATGTACGCCTGCCCTGGCGGGGGGCGGAAATCGCGGGTCAGCGCGTGCACCTCGTCGGTCTCCTGGTCGAGGTAGACCACCGCGAGCGCGAACGTGTCGCGGCTCAGCGCGGCGTCGATGCCGAGGTAGACGTCGGCGTCCTCGGGAATGTCGACCGGCTTGGCGTTCTCCTCCCACAGGTGGTGCGGGAGCCAGCGCTCGTGCGCCGTGGTCGGCTGCCCGAGGTGGAGGCGCCGGAAGGCGTACTCGGGGACCGTGCGGGCCTGGCGCCGGAGGTAGTCGCGCTTGACGATGACGTCGAGGCCGGGGTTCGATTTCTCCCACTCGGCCTCATCGGCGATGTCGCAGCCCTCGGTACCGGTCCAGATGCGCCCGAACAGCTCGGGGTCCTCGATGCGGCCAGCGTGGAGGTCGCGCACCCGGTTCCACTGGTCCCACCAGATGCCCTGCGGGCGCTCGCCGGGGGTGCTGATTTGGATGACCAGGGGGTTTTCGCGAGCTGCGGTCGCGGTGGTCATCGCGATGAGCAGCTCGGGGTCGCGCCAGGCGTGCAGCTCGTCAGCCACGACGGCGTGCGGGTTGGCCCCGTGCTCGGAGCTGGCGTCCGAGCTGATGACGCGGTAGATGGCGTCCATTTCGGGGTAGATGATGGCGTTGCGCCGCACGGTGAAGTGGTCCGAGAGCGGGACGCCGCCGATGCTGGAGCCCCGGACGAACTCTTTGGCCGCGTTGAGCAGGATGGCGGCCTGCTCGCGCTTGGCGGCCACGCCCAGCACCTCACCGCCCGGCTCCTCCATGAGCAGGGCCAGGGCCCAGGCGGCCACGAGGGTGCTCTTGCCGTTTTTACGGGGCATGAAGATGACCGCCTCCTGGTACTGGCGGCGCGTCGGGTCATCCTCGCGCAGGGAGAACACGTCGCGGGTCAGCTCCTCCTGGAACGGCTGCACCGGCATACGCTTGCCGGCCCACCGCCCTTTGGCGAGGGTGAGGTTGCGCATGAGCCGGAGGACGGCGTCTCCCGTGATAGGCATGGGTCAGCTTTCGCCTCTGGTGAGCACGTCCATGAGGCTCTTGGCCTGCGTGGCGGCGATGCCGAGGCGGGCGCGGGCGGTCGGGGTCACGCCGTACTCCACGGCGAGCTTTTCGGCCGCGCCGATGGCGGCCACGTACCCTGAGCGCAGGCGTTTCTCGGTCGGGGAGCCCAGGAAATCGACCTCGTAGGGGGTGCCGTCGCGAGAGTGCTCGACGGCGGTGCCGCGCTCGATGCCGGCCTGGAGCGCCTCGCGGTAGTGCTTCGCGATGGCGATGGACTCGACCATTTCGACCAGGAGCGGCAGGTCAGTGGACATAAGGGCGCCAGAAGCCGCCATCGTCGGCACGATGGCGTCCCACACGTCCTCGCCCTTGTCGGAGAGCACGCCCTCCGGGCGCTCCAGCTCGATGACCTCGCCAGGGGGCGTGCGGTCGGGCACGTCGTTGCCCTCGGCCTGCACTACACCCAACGCGGGCTTTCCTCCCCGAACAGCCATGCGTGAACTCCTGCGAAATAGGTCGAATACTGTGAAGTGGTATGAGATGCTACGAGATGGAACGCTCCATTACCTTACAAACCCCCTAAAAAATCGCCAAGCG
>CAYMLW010000003.1:26490-42187 GCA_964391035.1 uncultured Gemmatimonadaceae bacterium | reverse complement strand
CGAGGACCGCGGCCACATCGCTGGCGAGGAAGTAGTCGCCGTGCTCGCCGATCCCGACCAGGAGCGGGCTGCCCCGGCGGGCGCCGACGATGGTGCCGGGCTCCCGGGAGCTGAGAATGGCGAGGCCGTAGGTCCCCTCGACCTGGGAGAGGGCGGCCCGGACCGCGCCGGCGAGGGAGTCCTCGTACGCCTCCTCGATCAGGTGGACGAGGACCTCCGTGTCGGTCTCGGTCCGGAACTCGTGGCCGAGACTCTCGAGCTTCTTCTTCAACGTGCCGGCGTTCTCGATGATCCCGTTGTGGACCAGCGAGATCTCGTGGGCGCAGTCGGTGTGGGGATGGGCGTTCACCTCCGTCGGCGCGCCGTGGGTCGCCCATCGCGTGTGGGCGATACCGCACCTCGACTCCGGGAGCCCGTTCTCGCCGAGCAGGATCTCGAGCTCGCTGATCCTACCGACGGCCTTCCGCGTCTGGAGCGAGCCGTTGCTCGCCACCGTGACGCCCGCGGAATCGTAGCCCCGGTACTCGAGCCGCTTCAGTCCCTCGATCAGAAGCGGCTTCACCTCGTTGTTGCCGATGTATCCAACGATCCCACACATATCCAGACTCGCTCAGTTGAGTGCTTCCCGGGCCGCCTCGACCAGAGCCCGGGCCTCGGGCTCCGCGGGCGCTTCCGCGATCATCCGTACGATCGGCTCCGTCCCCGACGGCCGGAAATGGAGCCACTTCCCCGCCTCCGGCCAGCCGAGCCAGAGGCCGTCCTGTCGATCGGCCACGGGCGCCCCGAGCGCAGCCTCCAACCGGTCGTAGGCCGGGGCCAGCTCACTGTCCGGGCGCGGCACGCTGTCCTTCACGATGGCGTAGCGCGGCGACCCGCGCACCAGCGACGACGGGGGCTCCCCGGTCTCCAGCAGCAGCTGCAGCACCAGCGCCGCGGCCACCTGCGCGTCCCGCGTGTGCTGGATCGCCGGCAGAATCACTCCGCCATTCCCCTCGCCGCCGACCACTGCGTCCTCCCTTTGCATCCTGCGGGCCACGTTGATCTCGCCCACGGCCGATCGGTGAAAGGCACCGCCGCCGTCCCGGGCGGCGTCCTCGACCACACGGCTCGTCGACAGGTTCGTCACGACCGCCCCCGTCTCGTGCCGCAAGACGAGCCGGGTCGCCAGCGCGAGCGTGTAGTCCTCGCCCATGGCCGTGCCGGTCTCGTCGACCAGGGACAGCCGGTCGGCGTCGGGGTCGGTGGCCAGCCCGATATCGGCCCCGGCCGCTCGGACCAGCGCCTCCAGGTCGCCCAGGTTGCCCGCCACCGGCTCGGGCTTGCGGGGAAACCGTCCGTGCGGCTCGAGTCCGATCCCGTGCACCTCGCAGTTCAGCGCCTCGAGCAGCCGGGGCAGCGTCACGCCGCCCGCGCCGTTCACGCAGTCGAGGGCTACGGTGAAGCGGCGTTCCCGGAGGGCTGCCGCGTCGACGTAGGGCAGGTCCAGGATCGCCTGGATGTGCCGTTCGACGGCGTCGGGGTCCGACGTGGCGCGTCCTATCCCATCCCAGCGCTGCCAGCACGGGTCCCGGTCGAGTTCCTCCCGCATGGCCGCCGCCTGGGCGGCGTCCAGGAACATGCCTTCGGCCGAGGCCAGCTTCAGGGCGTTCCACTCGATAGGGTTGTGGCTGGCCGTGACGATGATCCCGCCGGCGGCCCGATGGTGGCGGATGGCCAGCAGAGCGGTCGGGGTGGGCACGAGCCCGAGGTCGACCACGTCGCAGCCGATGGCTTCCAGGGAGACGCTGGCGGCGCGGGCGAGGGCCGGCCCCGAAGTCCGGGAATCCCGGCCGAGAACCACGGTGGGCCGCTCCGTTTCTCGCTTCAGCCAGCTTCCGAACGCGGCCGCGAATCGGATCACGACCTCCGGCGTCAACGACTCGCCGACGCGTCCCCGAACGCCGGAGACGCTCACCATCAACCCTTCTGGAATCTCGAAGGCCATGCAACCTTTCACCGAGAAGAGCCGCTGCCGGTCGGCCGCGGCACCGATGTGATCGGCAGCAACCTAGGCGCCCGGGGGGATCACCGTCAATCGAGCCGGGCGGCCCCAGCGGCCCCGGGCAGATGCCCCGCGAGGAGCTCGACCAGGCGCTCGGGATTGTCCGCGTTCAGCCAGTGCCCGCCCCGCACATCGTGGACGAAGACCCGTCCCGTCCGGAGCCCCGCGGCCCGGATCCGATCCGCTTCGGCGTGGCCCAGCACCCGCGAGTCGGTGGCCCGGACGAAGTGGAGCGCGAGCCCCTCCCGCGGCTCCTCGACCAGGGGCCAGAGGTCGGTCCGGAAGAAGTCCTCCAGCAGCGCCTGCATGGCCTCCAGGTCGAGCCCCCACCGATAGCCGCCTCCGGTCCGCTCCAGGTTGGCGCTCATCCATAGCGCGACCGGCCGGGCCAAGCCTTCGGCTTCCAGCGCGGCCACCCCGGACTCCCGGTCGGGATGGCGTTCGGGGAGCCGGCGCAGCGCCTCCAGCACGGCCCACGCGCTGCCCGTGGGCGAGCTCGCTGCCGGGGTCGAGTCGACCACCCAGACCTGCTCGACCGCCGGATCGTCCCGCCCCCGGAGCAGGGCCACCTTCCCGCCGAACGAGTGACCCAGAAGGGCGGACATGCGCCCGGGCGGATCCAGGGCGACCAGGTCGGCGGCGGTCCGCTCCAGCGTGTGGGGCGGCGAGAACCCGCGGGACTCGCCGTGCTCCCGCAGGTCCACCAGCAGGGCGTCCCATTTCTGCCGGCCCGCCACCACGTCCCGGGCCACCGCCCGCCAGTTGCTGCGCGCGCCGTAGATGGCGTGGAGGACGCCCAGCCATTGGCGGGCCCCGGCGCCGGGGCCCGTGACCGCGCGGGTGGACAGCCCCGGCGTGGCTTCCTTCTCCGGGCCGCTCATCCGCGCCTCTCGCCGCGGGCGTTCGTGTTGTTCATCCCGCCTCCGCGCTCTATTGTGATGCGAGCGCTCCGGGGCCTTCCCGGAGCCCGTCCTATCGACCCTCATCAGCCTGATCCGATATGCCTGATGCACCGCGCTTCGCGACCCGCGCGATCCATGCCGGCCAGGAGCCGGACCCGACCACCGGGGCCATCATGCCGCCGGTCTACCAGACGTCGACGTACGTGCAGCCGGCGCTGGGCGAGCCGAAGCGTGGCTACGAGTACGCCCGGGTGACGAACCCGACCCGGGACGCGCTCCAGGCCAATGTGGCCGCGCTGGAGGGCGGACGCCACGGCGCGGCCTTCGGGAGCGGGCTGGCGGCCATCGAGGCCGTGGTCAAGCGGCTTTCCGCCGGGGACCACGTGGTCAGCGAGGAGAATACGTACGGCGGCACGACGCGCATGTTCAACACCGTGCTGGCGCGGCTGGGGATCCAGTTCACTTACGTGGACAGCCGGGACCCGGCGACCATCCGGGACGCGATCCGGCCGGAGACCCGGCTGATCCATCTCGAGACGCCGACCAACCCGATGATGCGGTTGACGGATCTGGCCGCGGCGGCGGAGATCGGCCGGGAGCACAGCGTGACGACCGTCGTCGACAATACGTTCGCATCGCCGTACAACCAGCGCCCACTGGAGTACGGAATCGAGGTGGTGGTCCATTCCACGACCAAGTACATCAACGGCCACAGCGACGTCGTGGGCGGGATGGTGGTCACGAGCCACGACGACTGGGCCGAGCACCTCTACTACATGCAGAAAGCTGCGGGCGCGGTCCCGGGTCCCATGGACTGCTGGCTCGCGCTCCGGGGGACGAAGACGCTGGCCGTCCGGATGGAGGCCCACAACCGGAACGGGCGGGCCATGGCCGAGTTCCTGGCCGACCACCCGAAGGTCGAGGCGGTGAACTACCCCGGGCTGCCCGGTCATCCCCAGCACGAGCTGGCGCGGCGGCAGATGGACGGCTTCACCGGGATGCTGAGCATCGAGCTGGGCTCGCTGGAACGGGCCCGCGGCCTGGTCGAGAATACGCGTATCTTCTCGCTGGCCGAGAGCCTGGGCGGAGTGGAAAGCCTGATCGGACACCCGGCCCTTCAGACCCACGCGGCCGTGGACCCGGACCGGCGCCGGGCCATGGGCATCACCGACGGCCTGGTCCGGCTCTCCGTGGGGATCGAGGACGTCCGGGATCTCATCGAGGACGTGAGCCAGGCCCTGGACGCCGCGCCCTGACATGATCCGGGCCGTGGCCTCCCTGGGCCGCCGCTCACGCGCGCGCGGCAGAACGTGGATCGGACGCGTCCGGTTCATCGGGGCCTTGGCCCGAGCGACGCTCCACTACCCGGCCACCTCCCGGACCCACGGGCTCCGGGTCACCATCGACCAGATCCGGTTCACCGCCGTTCAGGCGATCCCGTTCCTCACCGTGGTCGCCCTGGCCATCGGCCTCGCCGTCATCGCCCAGGCCAGCGCCCAGGCCGCGCGGTTCGGCCTGAGCAACGCGCTGGGCACCATCCTGGTCACCGTGGTCGTGCGCGAGCTCGGCCCGCTGATCACGGCCGTGGTGGTCCTCGGCCGGAGCGGGACGGCCATCGCCACCGAGCTGGCCACCAACGGCGTGCTCCGGGAGACGGAGGCGCTCGAGTCCATGGGCGTCGACCCGCTCCAGTACCACGTCCTCCCCCGGGTCACCGCCGCCGCCATTTCCGTGGCGGCCCTCGTGGTCTTCTTCGACGTGGTGGCGCTGGGCAGCGGCGCCTTCTTCGCCTGGTGGCTGGCGGACGTGCTGCCCGGCGTGGTGATCACGTCGCTGCGGGAAGCGATGACCGGGCTCGACGTCTGGCTGTCTCTGCTCAAGGGCGGGCTCTTCGGGTTCGGCATCGCCGCGCTGTGCAGCTACGAGGGCCTGATCGGCGGGCGACGCCCCACGGACATCCCCCAGTGCGCGACCCGGGGCGTCGTCGCGTCGCTGCTCTACGTGGTCCTGGTGTCCGTCGTATTCTCCCTCCTCTTCTGGCTGGTGCTCCGGTGACGGGCGAGGTCGTGCGGTTCGCCGACGTGGCGGCCAGGGAGGGCGGGTTCGACTGGGGCCCCGTGACGTTCGAGGTCCGGGAGGGCGGGGTCGTACTGATCAAGGCGCTCCAGGCCACGTCGACCCGCCTCATCCGGCTGATGGTCGGGCTGCGGGAGCCGGACACGGGACGGGTGACGGTGCTCGGGACCGAGCCCGGTCGCCTGGGACGGTGGGAGGCCATGCGATTCCGCCGCCGCCTGGGCGTCGCGTTCCACGAGCCGTCGGGGCTGGTCAGCAACCTCGACCTCGAGATGAACCTGGTCGTGCCGCAGCTCTACTGCGGGCTCCGGGACCCCGACGCGGCGCACGCGGCCGCGAACGCGGTCCTGGCCCGACTCGGGCTGGGCGAGTGGCGCGGCATCCGGCCCGCCGACCTCACGCCGGAGGCGCGCCGCGAGGCCGTGGTGGCCCGGGCGCTGGTCCGGGATCCCGAGCTGCTCATCCTCGAGGAACCCACCGACGGGCTCGACGGGGACCGGTCGGAGCGACTGCTGGGTTTGTGCCGGGAGCACGCCGGGACCATCATCCTACTGAGTTCCGAGCAGACCGAGACCGTGCTCGGGGCCACCGATCGAACGATCCTCATCGACGGGTAGCGCCATGAAATGGGAGTCGTCTGACCTGATGGTCGGAGCCGTGGTCCTGGGCGCCATGGCCATCGCCAGCGCAGGCCTCTTCTGGCTGTCCCCGGCCAGCGCCGGCGACAGCTACCCCCTGTACACGTCGTTCGACCGGATCGATGGCGTCGGCACGCAGGCCGGGGTCGTGCTCCAGGGCTACGCCGTCGGCCGGGTCGGCCGGATCGAGCCCCGAGTGGACGCCGATGGGACCCTCCGGTTCCGGGTCCGGCTGGACGTCCAGACCACGCTCCCGGGCGGCGACTCGCTTCGCCTGCCCGAGGGGACCACGGCCCACCTCGTCCCGCCTCCCATCATCGGCTCCGGCTTCATCCGCCTCGAGACGCCGCCGGCGGGCGGCGCCCCGCTGGCGGCCGGGAGCGAGATCCGGGGCATCCGGGCGGCCGCCATGCTCGAGCGGGTCGAGACCATGACCGGGAGCGTGAACGCGGAGCTCCAGCCCACGATCCGATCGGCCCGGGCCCTGATGGACAGCGTGGCCGCGGCCGTGGTCATCGCGAACCGGAGCGTGCAGGCCACCGCGTCCTCGCTGCCCGGGCTGATCCGGGGCCTGGAGCAGCAGCTCGAGGCCACGTACGCGTTGACCGTCGGGCTCAAGGCCCAGGTCGACACGCTCAGTCCCGCCGCCATCGCGGCCGTCGACTCGACGGTCCTCCTCCTCTCCGACGTCCGCGGCGTGGTCGGCGACATGCGGGGCACCCTCGGCGAGACCACGCCCGAGCTGCTCAGCATCGTGGCCCGCCTCGATACCACGATGATCCTCCTCACCCACTTCGTCCGGGAGGTCACCCGCAAGCCGTGGAAGGGCATGACCGGCGTGGCGCCGCCGCCGGGCCTCGAGCCGCCGCCCCCGGGCCCCGCGATCCCTGCGGACGAGACGGACACGGTGCCCCCCGCCCCGGGGAGCGCCGAGCCCGATGCCACCGGGGCCCCCTCGGACGGCTCCCGCCCGGGACCCGGAGTCGCACCGAAACCGGAGGCGGAAGCGCTCCGTACGGAAGGGCCGGACGCGCTGGCGTCGCCCGAACCACCCGAACCCATGGACCGAGGTCGAACCCCATGACCGGCGAGCTGAAGGAGCACAGGCGCATCATCCTCTCGGAGATCGGCGCCGAAAGCTGGGAGCACCCCGCCGACCGGGCAGCGCTGGCCGCGCTCCGCCGGATCCCCGCCTTCGACGAGGTCCTGCGCAAGCTCTTCGGCTTCTTCGGCGAGAAGCCCGTCCGGCTGGCGTTCCAGGCCAATGCGGTGCGGGTCGGGCCGAAGCAGTTCCCCGACCTGCACACGAAGTACCTCCACGTGCTCGAGACCATGGACTCCCCCGAGCACTACCCCCTCTTCGTATCGCAGACGCCCATCGTGAACGCGGGCGCCTACGGGATGAACCAGCCGTTCATCGTGCTGAACAGCGGCGCCATCCGGCTCCTCGACGACCGGGAGCAGGTCTTCCTCATGGGCCACGAGCTCGGCCACATCATGAGCGGCCACGTCCTCTATCGAACCATGATGGTCATCCTCCTCCAGCTCGCCAACCTCGGCTTCCCCATCGTGGGACTCGCCGCACGGGCCGTGCTCCTCGGCCTCCTGGAATGGAGCCGGAAGTCCGAGCTCTCCTCGGACCGGGCCGGGCTCCTCACTGTGCAGGACCCCAACGTCGCTCTCGCCACCTCCATGAAGCTCGCCGGCGGCGGCCGGGCCGAGGAGACCGACCTCAACGCCTTCCTCGAGCAGGCGGACGAGTACCGCTCAGGAGGCGACGTGGCCGACGCCGTTTTCAAGGTCCTGAACCTCCTCGGGACCACGCACCCGTTCCACACGCTGCGGGCCGCCGAGCTGAGGGACTGGGTCGAGTCCGGCGACTACGAGCGCATCCTCCGGGGCGAGTACCAGCGTCGCGGCGCGCCCCGCCAGCCCTACGTCGAGGACCTCAGGAAGGCCACGAAGTCCTACCAGGAGGAAGCCAGGGAGGTGTTCGACCAGGTGGCCGAGGGCGCCCGCGACGCCGCCGACAAGCTCCGCCAGGCCATGGCCGACGCGTTCCGGCCGCGGGGGTAGCCTCCGGGGGAGGCGGGTGGCCCGCGGTCCGACCCCTGACTGTCACCGACGTGTCACGGTCCGGCCGACGGCGCCTCCGTCGGCTTCACGATCCGACTCCACACGATCGAGGGGACATCGTCCCGGTCCAGAGACACGCCCACGAACCGGGAGTCGGTGATCGCCGGGATGGCGTTGCGAGGGAGCCCGTATCCCAGGTGGACCTCCCCCAGGTAGCGGCCCAGCGACGCGTGCCGGTGTCGGATCATCCGTGCACGCCAACGCAACGACGGCGACCCCAACCCAGCACGAGGTTCGAACGGCATCCCGGTTCACCGAGGGCCGTCCTCCATGCTCGGTAGAGCCGCCCGCTGCCACGGCCGGAGTCGAGGGGCCAGGTAGAGGACCCTCTCCCTGCGCAGCGGCACCTCATCGAGCCACGAGCTCACTTCGGCCCGTTCCCCACCCACGAACCACAGCGCATCGACAGGCCCCGAGGCGTCCACAGACCGAGACCGTACCCGGGCGCATCGCCCGTCCTCGATCCTCGATCCTCGAGGGCGGGTAGAGGAAGGACGCCCCCCGAACGTGCGCCCACGACGTCGCCCGCTATATTGCCGCGAGCGGGGCGGCGACCCGGAAAGCCCGGGCCCCGACCGCGACCCCGGCTCCGAGTACGACCCCGACTACGACTCCGACCCCGAATCCCCATGAAGCTCCTCATCGTCGGCGCGGGCGGGCGCGAGCACGCGCTCCTCTGGAAGCTCAACCGGGACGCTCCCTCTGCGGAGTTCTTCATCACGGGCGGGAATGGCGGGACCCACGCCCTGGCCAAGCACGTGTCCGTCGACCCGGGCGATGTTGCGGCCGTGGCCCGGTGGGCGGACGCGGAGGACGTGGACCTGGTGGTCGTCGGACCCGAGGTCCCGCTGGCCGACGGCGTGGTCGACGCCTGCCACGAGCGGGGCGTGCCCGCCTTCGGCCCCACCGCCGGCGCGGCGGAGATCGAGGCGTCGAAGAGCTTCTCGAAGGACGTCATGCGGGAGGCCGGCGTCCCTACCGCCGGGTTCGAGGTCTTCACGGAGGTCGAGTCCGCCCTCGGCTACATCCAGGGCCTGGCCGATCCCCCCGTGGTCAAAGCCTCCGGTCTGGCCGCGGGTAAGGGCGCCATCGTGTGCGAGACCCACGAGGCCGCCGCCGACGCCGTCAAGCGGATGCTCCTGGCCCGGGAGTTCGGGACGGCCGGCGAGCGGGTCGTGATCGAGGAGCGGATGAGGGGCGAGGAGCTGAGCGTGTTCGCGCTGACGGACGGGCGCGACGTCGTCCTGCTCCCGCCATCACAGGACCACAAGCGGGTGGGCGACGGCGACATCGGGCCGAATACCGGAGGGATGGGCGCCTACGCCCCCGTCTCCCTGGTCGACGACGACCTCCTCGGCCGGGTCACCGAAGAGATCCTGCTCCCCACCCTGGCCGAGCTCGAACGCCGCGACCGGCTCTTCCGCGGCCTCCTCTACGCCGGCCTCATGCTCACCGACGACGGCCCGAAGGTGGTCGAGTTCAACTGCCGGTTCGGCGACCCCGAGACCCAGGCCGTGCTGCCGCTCATGGAGTCGTCGCTCGTCGACATCATGCAGGCCATCGCCCGCGGCGGGTCCGTGGCCGACACCGCGATCGAGGTCCGCGACGGCGCCGCCGTCACCACCGTGCTCGCCTCCGGCGGGTACCCCGGGGCGTACGAGAAAGGCAAGGTCATCGAGGGTGCCGACGAGGTCGACGCCGAGGACGACCTCCTCGTCTTCCACGCGGGCACAGCCCGGAAGAACGGTCAGCTCGTGACCGATGGCGGACGGGTGCTGGCCGTCACCGGTCTCGGACCCGACTTCATCACCGCCCAGGCACGCAGCCGCGCCGGCGCCGAGCGGATCACCTTCGAGGGCCGCCAGCACCGCTCCGACATCGGCTGGCGGGAGCTCGATCGGCAGAGCCAGCCGTAGCCGCCGGTCCGCCGCCGCGCCCGCCGCCGCTCGCGTCCCGTCGCCCGGATCCCGCATGCCCGAGCTGCCCGAAGCCGAGACCATCGCCCGGGACCTCGATCCTCGCCTCGCCGGCGCCCGGATCGAGGGCATCCGGGTCACCCACGACGACGTACTGGCCGCCAGCGCCGACGCCCTCCGCGACGCCCTCGTCGGCCGCACCATCACCGGCGTGGGTCGCCGCGGGAAGAACGTCGTGCTCCATCTGGACGACGCGAGCCGCCTGGTCGTCAACCTCGGGATGACCGGTCGGCTGGTGACGAGCGACGCGCCCCGGGCGGGGGAGCTGGAGCACGTCGCGGTCACCGTCGAGCTCGACGACGGGCGCCACCTCCTCTACGACGACACCCGTCGGTTCGGCCTGCTCCGGCACCACGACCCCGAGTCGTGGCTCGTCCGGGACACCGAGCTGGGCCTCGAGCCCCTCTCGGATGCCTTCACCGGCGACGCCCTCTGGCGGCTCATCAAGCAGACCCGCACCCCGGCCCGCAACTTCCTGCTCGACCAGCGAAGAGTGGCCGGCGTGGGCAACATCTACGCGCTCGAAGCCCTCTTCCGGGCAGGGATCCGGCCGACCCGGCGCGGTCACCGGGTCACCCGAACGCAGGCCCACCGGCTCCGGGACGCGCTCCGGGACGTGCTGCGCCAGGCCATCGAGCACCGGGGCACCACCTTCTCCGACTACCGGGACGCGTCCGGCGAGGCCGGCGAGTTCGAGCCGCTGCTGAAGGTCTACGGCCGGGAGAGCGAGCCCTGCCGGGTCTGCGGCACGCCTATCGAGCGGAAGGTGCTGACCAACCGTAGCGCGTTCTACTGCCCGAAGTGCCAGCGGTGAGGGCATCGTGGCTCGCCCCGGTCTCGGTCCGTAGCTTGAAAGCATGACCGAACGCGAGATATGGGTCAGGAAGCTGAGACTGGGCGACGTCGAGCCCGATGACGCTCTGGTCCTGAGCCCGAGCGAACGGGTTCAGCTGGTCTGGACCCTGACCGTGCAGGCATGGACCTTCAAGGAGGGCCGATTCGATGCATCCGGACTTCGTCGCGATGTTGTCCGCGTTGTCCGGGGCCGGGGCTGAATACCTCGTCGTCGGCGCGCATGCACTGGCGGCCCACGGCCTCCCCCGGGCGACGGGCGCTCTCGATATCTGGGTCCGCCCGACCGTCGAGAACGCAGGCCTGGTGTGGCAGGCGTTGGCCGAAGTCGACGCGCCACTGGACCATCTGGAGGTCTCGGAGCTCACCGAGGCCGACCTCGTGTTCCAGATCGGCATTCCTCCGCTTCGAATCGACATCCTCACGTCGATCACCGGCGTGAGGTTCGACGAGGCGTACAGAGCCCGCCGCACGGTACGGGTCGCGGACATGGATGTACCCATCCTGGGTCGGGCACACCTGATTCAGAACAAGCGCGCCACGGCTCGGCCACAGGATCTCGCCGATGTAGCAGCGCTCGAGAACCAGCAGGATCCGGGATGAGACCCCGCACCAGCTCTGCGGCGGTCACCCTGCCCCCGATTCTCGCCGTCGCCGCCGGCCTTCTCCTGGCGGCCACGTCGCCCCCGGCGGCCGCCGCCCAGACCGCCACCATCCATCGCGATGCCTGGGGCGCGCCCCACGTCCTCGCCGACACCGACCAGGGCGCGGTCTACGGCATGGCATGGGCGCTGGCCGAGGACGACTGGCCCCTCATCGAGGAGAACTACCTCCACGCCCTCGGCCGCTACGCCGAGCTGGCGGGCCCCGACGGCGTCCCCGACGACTGGATGGCCCGGGCCCTCGAGATCGTGCCGCTCTCGATCCGGGAATACGACGACGCCTCGCCCCGGCTCCGCGGGCTCCTGGACGCCTTCGCCGCGGGGCTGAACGCCTGGCTCGACACCCGCCCCCGACGCGAGCTCCGCGTCCTCACCCGCATCGAGCCCTGGTACCCCTTCGCCCTCATCCGCTACAAGTACTACCAGAACGAGTACCTGGGGTACGCGGGGCTCCGTGACCGCTGGGCGGAACGCGCGCTGGCGGCCAGCCGGGTCCGGGGCAGCCCCGGGACCGGCGCGGGCCCCGTCGGCCCGAACGGCGATGCCGGGTCCGGGGCAGCCCGGCCGGGTGGGGGGTCCTCTCCCGGGGCGGCTGAGGCCGTCCCACGCTACCACGAGGCCCAGCTCGACGCCCTCGGCCTTCGGCCCCGCGGCTCCAACCAGTGGGCGCTGGCGCCGTCCCGCACGGCGTCCGGGCACGCGTTCCTGCTCATCAACCCGCACCAGAGCTTCGTCGGCGTCCAGCGCTACGCCGAGATCCACCTGGACAGCCGGGAGGGGCTCCGCTTCTCCGGCCTCACGGTGTTCGGCTTCCTGCTCCCGTACATGGGCCACAGCGACGTCCTCGGCTGGGCCTACACCGACAATTACGCGGACCACAGCGACCTCTACGCCGAGACCTTCGACCATCCGACCGACTCCCTGGCCTACCGCTACGGCGAAGGCTACCGGAAGGCCACCGGGTGGATCGATTCGATCCGGGTCCGGACGGACGCCGGGCTCGAGACCCGTGTGTTCCGCTACCGGAAGACGCACCACGGGCCCATCGTCGGAATGGATGACCGCGGGCGGCCGCTGGCCGCGATGCTGGCCCGCTACGAGGAGGGCGGCTGGTTCGACCAGTGGGACGCCATGATCCGGGCCCGCTCGCTGGACGAGTGGCGCCGGGCGGTCTCCATGCTCCGGGTCGCCTACATGAATACCATGTACGCCGACCGGGAGGGGAACATCGGCTACATCTACAACTCGGCCGTGCCCCGGAGGCTGCCGGGCGTCGACCCCGGCGAAGTTCTCGATGGCAGCGATCCCGACACCGAGTGGCAGGGGTTCCACACCCTCGACGAGCTACCCCGGGTCTTCAACCCGCCCACGGGCTGGCTCCTCAACACCAACTCGACCCCGTTCAAGGCGACGACGGCGCTGCCCTACGCCCCGGGCGACTTCCCGCCCTACATGGTGGGCCCCGAGTCCGACAACGCCCGGGCCCGTTCCTCCCGTCGCGTACTCGAGGGCATGGACGGCGTCACCTTCGACCGGTTCGCCCGGGCGGTCTGGGACAGCCGCCTGAGCGTCGCCGACGCAGTGATCCCCGCGCTCGCCGCCGAGTGGGAAGCGACGGCCGACACCAGCAGGGGCGGCGGCAGCGCAGGACGGGCCGGCCGTGTCGGAGCGGACGACCGGCAGGCGCTGGGTGCGGTCATCGACCGCCTCCTGGCCTGGGACCGGGTCGCCGACGCCACGTCCGTCGAGACCACCTGGTTCGTGCTCACGGCCGAGCTGCGTCGGCTGGACGGCCACGACGGCTGGATCCCCGCCCTGGCCGACGCGCTGGACGGGCTGCGCGCCGAGTGGGGCACGATCGAGGTGGCCTGGGGCCGGATCAACCGACACCAGCGCCCGCTGCCCGGTCGGCCGGTGGCGCTGGATACGGTCCGGGCCAGCCTCCCGGTGGGCGGGGCCGCCGGTTGGCTCGGCTCGGTATTCAGCTACTACACCAACGAGGCCGGCGCGCCGGCGCCGCGCCTGGGACGGGGCGGCAACTCGTTCGTGAAAGTCATCGAGTTCGGGCCCACGCCGCGGGCCCTATCGATCCTGAACTACGGCCAGAGCGGCGACCCCCTGTCGCCCCACTTCTTCGACCAGGCGCTGCTCTACAGCCGGCGGCAGCTCAAGCCCGCGTGGTTCACCCGCGAGGAGGTCCGGGACCACGCCGTGGAAAGCTACCGGGTGGGGGTCCCCGGCGGGTAGCCGTCGACAGGCTCGCCGGGCGTGGCCCACGCCATGGTCGGCACGGAGCGCGTACCTTCGGCGAAGCTGCGCCGTAATCGAGGTCCGACACTACGAGAAGAGCCACGCGCCATGCCGTCCCGTTGCCCACCTGTCGCCCCCGCACTCGACGGACGCCCCCCGCGTCGCGATCCCCGACGCCCCCCGCGTCGTCCCGCTCTCCCGGTCCTCGTCGCGCTCCTGGCGGTGGGGGCCGTCGCCGCATCGGCGGGTGCCCAGACGCCCCCGTCGGTCGTGGGGGACTGGGTGGGCACCCTCGAGGTTCCCGGGACACGGCTCCGGATCGTCTTCCACATCACGGAGGGGGACGACGGACTGGACGCAACCCTGGACAGCCCCGACCAGGGGGCCTTCGGCATTGCCGTCTCGACGGTCGAGACCGCCGGCGACAGCGTCCGCCTGCTCCTGCCGGCGCTGAGCGGTCGCTACGACGGCGTCGTGTCGGGCGACACGATCCGGGGCACCTGGGCCCAGGGCGGCATGACGTTCCCGCTCGAGCTGGTCCGGACCACCGAGGAGCTCGCGACCAGGAAGCCGCAGGAGCCGGAGCG
This sequence comes from uncultured Gemmatimonadaceae bacterium, assembly GCA_964391035.1. GTDB lineage: Bacteria > Gemmatimonadota > Gemmatimonadetes > Longimicrobiales > RSA9 > JAWVYT01. Next base: position 28,067 of record CAYMLW010000003.1, on the reverse strand, counting down.
GCCGCTGCCGTACGACACCGTCGAGGTCCGCGTTCCCAATCCGGAAGCCCACATCGAGCTCGTCGGCACCCTCGCCATCCCGGAAGGGGACGGCCCCTTCCCCGCGGCCGTCCTCATCAGCGGCTCCGGACCCCAGGACCGGGACGAGTTCCTCCTGGGACACCGCCCCTTCCTCGTCCTGTCCGACTTCCTCACCCGCCGCGGCATCGCGGTGCTTCGCCTCGACGACCGGGGCGTCGCGGAATCCGGGGGAGACTTCGCCACCGCCACCACGCCCGACTTCGCCTCCGACACCCGCGCCGCCGCCCACTGGCTCACGGCCCGGGACGAGGTGGATGCCGGCGCCATCGGGCTGATCGGGCATTCCGAGGGCGGGCTGGTCGCCCCGATCGTCGCCAACACATCCGACGACATCGCCTGGATCGTGCTCCTGGCCGGCCCCGGCGTTCCCGGCGACAGCCTGATCCGCCTCCAGATGGCCCGGATCCTGAAAGCGAGCGGGATGCACGCGGAGCGGATCGCCCGACAGGTGGCCGATCAGGCCGAGCTCCAGCGCGTCGTGCTCGAGTCGGACGACCACCGGGAAGCGGCCCGGCGGATCGATGAGGTGATGCGCGCCAGTATCGCAGAGCTGAGCCCGGCCGAGCGGGTCCGGGGCGGCCTGGACACCCCGGCCATGGTGGACTCCATGGTGGCCCGGACCACCCGACAGCTCCTCTCGCCGTGGTACCGATACTTCCTCGACTACGACCCCCGGCCCGCGCTCCGGTGTCTCGAGGTCCCGACCCTCGCCCTGATCGGCGGTCTCGACCTCCAGGTCCCCGCCGATGAGAACGCCCGCGCCCTCCGCGAGGCCCTCGCCCGTTCCCGCGTGCCCACCTGGGACGTCCGCGTCCTCGACGGCCTGAACCACCTCTTCCAGCACGCCGAGACGGGCTCGCCCGACGAGTACGCCCGGATCGAGGAGACCTTCGCTCCGGAAGCCATGGACGTCATCGCCCATTGGATCCTGGAGGTGACCGGCCGGTAGGGGTCCGGGACGGCGCGGCCAGCCGGGTCGGCTACCCGGTGCTACCCGTCCCTCGCGGAATGGGCCGCCCTCTCATAGTTTCCGTCGCTGTTCCCCATCCCCCGGCCCACAGCCCTGGCACCGATGAACGGCACTCCCGCCGCCGATGCACGCCCGGAAGTCCTGCTGGCGTACCAGCACTCGAGCAGCAGCTTCACCGCCTACCCGGCCATGCTGGCCCGGGACGGTCGGTTCGTGGTGGATGCGTTCGCCCCCGCGGGCCACCCGGTCTTCCGGTCCCGCTGGCTGCGGCGCGGCCTGTCCTATCGGGATGATGCGGAGTTCGTGGATGCCATCGAGACGATGCTGGCCGACGGACGGTATGCCGCGCTCCAGCTCATCGATGAGGGCGCCCGGTCCCGGGTACTGCCGCGCCGCCACGACCCGGCGCTGGCGCCGTATCTTCCCTTCCCCGCGAACGACCCGCTCCACGAGGCCGTCCTCGACAAGCTCCGGTTCCACGAGTGGTGCGACGCCCACGGCATCCCGACGCCGCGGAGCTACCCCG
>CAYMLW010000003.1:0-26480 GCA_964391035.1 uncultured Gemmatimonadaceae bacterium | reverse complement strand
GACGATGTGCTGACGCAGGCCGACCGGATGGGCTACCCGTTGATTCTGAAGGGCGCCGTGGGCTCGGGAGGTCAGACGGTACACCTGGTCCGGCACCCGGACGGCCTCCGGTCGGCGCTGGCCGCGTCGCCGCCGACCCGTGGGTGGCTGGTGCAGGAGTACGTCGGCGGACCGGTGGGGTCGACGTCGTTCGCGGCTCGGAATGGCACGATCTACGGCTACTGCTCGTCGTACAAGCACATGTCGCTGGACGGCGGGCTCGGTCCGTCCTCGATCCGCCGGTTCGTCGCCCACGACGAGCTGGAGCGACTGACCCGTCGCATCGCCGCGGCGGGCCGGATCTCCGGGATCACGGGCTACGACTGGATGGAGCCCGAGCCGGGCGTCTTCCAGGCCATCGATCCGCACCTGGGCCGCACCACATCGAGCGCGCCGGCGTCGTCCTTCGACGGCGTCGACCTCGGCCGGGCCTTCCATGCCAGCCTGACGGGGGGCGATCCGGAGCCGCCGCCCCGGGGCTCGGGCCGGATCGTCTGGATGATGCCCCAGTCCATCCAGCTCCTCTTCGAGGCCGGGCCAGCGACAGTGCTGCGGCGCGCGAACCCGATCCGTCGCGACGTGTCCGTCTTCTGGTGCGGAGAGGGTGAGGGCCGCATGTTCCGGCATATCGCCCTGGACTACCTGCGCGGACAGCTCGGCGTGCTGCTGGGCCGCTGGCGCAGGAAGCTGCTCGGTGGAGGCGCGAAGGGATGACCGGCGCCCCCTTCCGGATCCTCCTCGTCTTCGGCCGTTACAGCAGCAGCTTCACGGCCTACCCCTGGGTCCTGGCCCGGGACGGACTGTTCGTGGTCGACGCCCTCGCGCCGTCCTGGCACGACGTGGCGTGGTCCCGCTGGCTCCACCGCTTTGTGCCCTTCGAGGGTCCCGAGGACTTCGACCGGACCCTGCGGGACGCGCTCATCGCCGGAGACTATCACGCCGTCCTGCCGATGGACGACCCCGCCCGGGCCCTGGTCGAGCCGAAGCTGGACGGACCCGGCCAGAGTCCGACGTCACCGGAGGCCGACGGCGTTCCCCTGTCCCGTATCGCTTCCGACAAGGTCCGGTTCCACGCCTGGGCCCGGCGCGGCGGCATCCCCGTGCCCGAGTCCATCGTGGCAGGGTCCGCCGAACAGATCCGGGCGGCGGCGGCGAGGCTGGGCTACCCGGTCGTCCTCAAGGAGGCCCACGGCTCCGGGGGCAGGAACGTGTTCGTTCTCTCGGGCCCCGACCGACTCGACGGGGCCCTGGCCGAGCTGGGCCTGGCCAGGTTGGAGGACGACAACCCCTTCGTCGTTCAAGTTCACCTCCCGGGCCGCGTCGGGTCGACCGTCATTGTAGCCCGGGAGGGGCGCGTTTTCGCGGTCTTCTCCGTCGAGAACGTGCTCCGCCTCGACAGGGGACTGGGTCCGGCTGCGATCTGTCGCGTGACCGACTCGCCCGCACTGCGAGACCTCGCCCGCGCATTCGCCGAAGCCGGTCGGCTGTCCGGGCTCACGGGCTTCGACTGGGTCGAGACGGAGGATGGCAATCCGGTGGTCATCGACTGCCACCTCGGCCGGGCCCTGCCGACCGGGGTCCTGGCCCACTACGCCGGGATCGACCTGGGTCGAGCCCTGCACGCGAGCCTGACGGACGGCGAGCCGGAGCCCCCGGCTCGGGAGACCGGGCAGACCATCTGGGTCATGCCGCAGCTCGTCGTGGCGGTGTTCCAGGGTCGGCTGTTCGAGGGGCTCCGCAAGGCGTTTCCTCTCCGCCGGGACGTCTCGGTCTTCTGGGGCGGCGAGGGAGAGGGCCGTCTCATCCGCCGGCTGCTGGGCGACTACGTACGGGGCCGTGGCGGCGTCCTGCTGGGCCAGTGGCGCGCAGCACTCCGCGGGCGAGGCTGACGCGGCGAGGAGCGAGTGGCCGGCGTCGCCTACGGGAACCGGAGCTCGAAGGCGTTCGAGGTTCGGTCCCACAGCGGCAATGGAGCTCCTCCACCGGTCTCCGGATCGTAGTCGTGCACCGGGCTGGTCCAGACCAGGCGGTACGTGCCCTCCGGATCGTCGACCTCGAACTTCGGGTAGCTGTCGCCATCGGGCCGTCCGGCGAAGAGATGGAGCGAGTCGCTGTAGGGCGCACGGGGCCACAGTCCCCACGGCTCGCTCGGGCACGCCTCCCAGACGGGCGCCCACGCCCGGACCCATTCCCCGCCGGTCCACTTGTCGAGACGTGGTGTCGCGGGGCCCCGGCAGCCGGTGAGGTAGACCGTCTCGCCGGTGGTGTTCCGGTAGTGGAAGCCGATCTCCGTCCGCAGGTTCCCCTCCTCGTCCTCCCGCAGCTCGTAGCTCCATCGATCGGTACGGAGCGGCGGCCCGGTGTCCGAGACGATCTCGATGGCCTCGGCCCTGGCCTGACCGGGACACGAGCGAAGGACGGTGTTGCCGACGGCCCACACCCGGACCTCGGCCCCGACCTGGAGCTCGAGCACCAGCGCCCGGTCCAGCCCGCCGTCGGGAGTTCGCCTGGCGATGTCGGTGGCCCGGGCGATCGAAAACACGACCCCGCACTCCTCCGCAGGGTCCGCCTTGACCCATACCGTGGGATCTCCGCCGGACCCGTGCACGTCGCGTCCGACGATGATCCGGATCGGGCTCTCCCGGGCAGGGAGCGTGAGGTCCTCGTCACAGCCGGCCAGCGTGAGGACGAGGACCGTCGTGGCCAGCCGCGCGGCCGAACCGCCGCGAAGGCGGCGGCGTATCCGGGATCGGATGGTCATGAGGCCGTCCTCCCTCCCGGACGGACCGCGGGATGAGCGGTGGCTGATGGCCCTCACTGTCCCGAACTCGAACGGGGTACGGGTCCGGGCGTCATCGACGGTAGCCCGGTCGGGTGCGCGCAGAGCACCGTGCCGGCTCCGGTCCGCCCCCCTGGCGGCTGCATGTCGAGACGCCGGCCCTCAACCGAGGCGCTCCAGGATCTCGTCCGCCGTCATGACCCGCGCGAAGCCCTTGCGCAGCACCTTCAGCTCGGGCTCCTGCATGGCGGGATCATCCGTGGCGCACACATCGCTGCCCACCACCACCCTGAACCCGCGCTCGAAGCCCTGTCGGGCCGTCACACCGCAGCAGAAGTTGGTCAACGTGCCGCAGATGATGATCGTGTCGCGGTCGAGATTGCGGAGGATGGTCTCGAGGGGCGTGTCGTGGAACGCGCCGTAGGACGGCTTGTGGAGCACCAGGTCGTCGGGCTCGACCCCGAGCTCGTACCAGATCCTGCCCTCGGCGAACCAGCCCGGGTCCGGCTCCAGGTCCGGAAACCGGTTCGGCATCAATGGCCCGGTCTTCGGCCGGTCCAGGAACCCGTGGGTCGCAGAGAACACGGTGTACACCACGGGGATCCCCGCGGCGCGACACCCCTGGATCAGGCGCCGGACCCGCGGCACCTGTCGCGTGGCCTCGGGCACCCAGTACGGCGTCCAGCCTGGCCGCACGAACTCGTCCTGCATGTCGATGACCAGGAGGGCCGCCCGGTCGGCTTCGAGATCGAAGCAGGCGACGCCCCGCTCGTAGGCCTCCCTCGCGAGCGCCCGCACCGAGTCCTCGTCGTACTTCACAGAGTCCCCGTCGTGCTTCTCCTCAGCCATCGGTCCCTCTCCGGGATCGAAGATGTATTGGGCAGCCGGACCGGGATTCGAGGGACTGCGGCAGACCGAGCAGCGCCGCGGCCGTCAGCGCGGTAAGGAGCACGTTCATCATGACTCCTCGCACGGTCCAGTGATACACCGCTACGTCGCGGTCGACCCGCCGCAGAAGGGGGTTGAATGCCAGCGGCGGAACGGTCCGATACGGGGCACGAAACACGCCCAGTATGGGACGCCCGGCGGGTCCCGACAAGTCCACGCCGCCAGTCTCGGTCCGGGACCATGGCCGGCCAGCCGGTCCCGGATCGTTCTTGCCGAACAAACCCCGAAGTCCGATGTTGTCCGTCCCATGGCAACGCGAACCCCAACCACGACCACGACTACGCGTGCGAAGTCGCGCCCTCCGGCCATGCGCGATCGGGACCCCTCTGCCCGTCTTGCCCGCCTGAAGTCCGCCGTCCAGGCCGGCGCGACCAACCGTCCCGGCGTCTACCGGATGCTGGGCCCCGCCCGGCAGGTGCTGTATGTGGGGAAATCGATCCGGGTGCGGAGTCGACTGCTGAGCTACTTCCGTGCGGAGCCGGGCGAGAAGGCGGCGGAGATCCTGGGGTTCACGGAGCGGGTGGAATGGGACGACCATCCGAACGAGTTCTCGGCGCTGCTCCGGGAGTTCCGTGAGATCCGACGGGAGCGGCCGGCGTTCAACGTGCAGCACAAGAAGGAGCGGTCGGTGTGCTTCGTCCGGGTCCCCCGGGAGCCGGCGGCCCGGGTGCTGGCCACGACGCGACTGGTGGACGACGGCTCCGAGTGGTACGGCCCGCTGCTGGGGGCCGAGCGGGTGCGGGGGGCGGTCCGTGTGCTGGTCGACGCCCTCGAGCTACGGGACTGTCCGGCCACGACGCCGCTCCGTTTCGCGGACCAGGGCGATCTGTTCGCCGCCGAGCACGCGCCCCTCTGCCCGCGTGCCGACTTCGGCCGCTGCCTGGCCCCGTGCGCGGCGTGGTGCACCGAGCGGGAGTACGCCTCCCGGCTCGAGGTGGCCCGGGCGTTCCTCCAGGACGAAAGCGACGAACCTCTGGAACGGCTCCAGCGCCACCTCGACCGGGCCGTCCGTCGCTGGCTCTTCGAGTACGCCGCCGTGGTGGCGGAGCGGATGGACGAGCTCCGCTGGCTGAGGGCCTCGCTGCTGCGGACGACCCGTGCCCTCGACCGCCTGACGGCCCTCTACCGGGTTCCCGGTCACGACGGCGACGACCGGGTCTACCTGCTCGCCCGGGGCCTGGTGCGCGCCGAGGTCCGCTCTCCCCGCGACCGCACCGAGCGTCGGGCGCTCCACCGCCGCATCGACCGCCTCCTGGCCGGCTCCCCGCCGACGCTCGCCCGGATCGGCCCGGACGGCATCGCCGAGATGCTGCTGGTAGAACGATGGTTCCGACGGAACCCCGAGGAGCACGAGCATCTGGAGGTCCTCGGCTGAGAGGCGGGTGCCGCAGACCCCCGGCTACTTGCCCGCACGGCCATATCCCACGCATGGTTCACACGTAGAAGCCGAGAGCAGGCCTCGCTCCTTCGACGCGGGAACACGATGCGTCATCGTCTGCCCCTCCTCCTGATGGGCTCGTTCGGGCTCCTTCTCTGGCTGGTGGTCGCTCCGCTGACCGCGGAGCCGCCGACCGAATCGCTGGAGGCGGTGATCCATATCGGAGCGCTCTTCGGTGGACCGCTCCTGGCGGGTTGGGCGGCGGCGATCTGGCTCTTCGACCGGTGGCCCTGGCCAGCGCTGGTCATGCTGCTGGTATCCCTCCCCGTGGTGCTGCTGATCGGGGGCGAGATCGCCTCTCGGCTGACGGACAATTTCGGGCGGAACGGCTGGGAGGTGTACGAGGACCGGGAGGTCTTCGGTCCGGGTGCCCGGGGGGTCTGGCGAGGCGTCTACGGCACGGACCGGGAGTACGCGGTGCCGATCCGGAAGAACGAGCTGGGGATGGGGTTCCGGGGCCCCATGCCGGGCGACAAGGGGGCGCGGACCCGGATCGTCTTCCTGGGGGACTCGCAGACGGAAGCGCTCCAGGTCCCACTGGACAGCACGTACCCCCGTCGCATCGAGCGGCTCTGTCCGGGTGTGGAGGCCATCAACCTCGGTCGGTCGGGGATCGGCCAGGTCGAGATGCTGAGACACCTGCGGGAGCTGGGTCCGGGGCTGGACCCGGACGTCGTGGTCGCGTCGTTCCTGGCCCACAACGATGTCTCGGACAACCTCCCACGGCTGGAGCAGGCGGTCACCGACCGGCAGGACTTCCGGTTCAGCTCCGACCCCGCACACGAATTCGCACGCCGACACCGGCTCCAGACCATGGGCATCGTGCTCCGCCGGCTGAGCTACGAGTGGCGCCGCTGGCGCACCCGGAACGAGCCGGAACCGGAGGAAGATGTGGAAGTCGCCACGGCGGGCGGCGGCGTGGAAGTCGACAGCATGTGGACCGTCGCCTGGGCACGGACGGAGGCCGCGTTCGACTCCCTCTCCGGGTGGGCTGCGGACCACGGTGCCCGGTTCGGCGTCTGGATCACGCCCGGCCGCTCGCACGCCCAGGGCCTGGACCGGCACGCCTCGACGGAGGCCCGGGTGATCGCGTACCTTCGAGCCCGGCAGATCCCCGTGGCCCCTGTCGCGCGCGAGCTTCTCGAGCTGCCGGCGGAAGCGCGTCGCCCGACGGCCTACGTAGGCGATTCCCACATGACGGCCCGGGGACACGCCTTCGTGGCCGGCCGACTGGCCGGCTGGCTCCGCGACCTCGGCTGGGCCTGCCAGGAATACGACGGCCAGGTACGCCGCTTGCACCCACGCCCCCCCATGACGAACCGCGAGCGCGCCCGGGGCACCGGGTCGGAAGAGGAGCTGGCGGCTCGCCTGGACGACCTCCGGGCCGAGGTTGCCCGGCTCGGAGGCGGCCGGGAGAACCGCCGCGACGAGCTGATCGAACGGGCGAGGGCCCGGGGGTTGGATCGTCCCGTCGCCGAGGAGGCCTACGACCTTGCCCGGGACGCCGGCCTCGACCCGGCCTACGGGATCGCCCTGATCGCCGAGGGGATCAGCGTTCGGCTGCTCGGGGGCTCGAGGCCGGACGTCGGCACATCGGACTCGAGCGAGCCGGAATGGGTCGACGCCGCGCCGAGTGCCGCGCGGGCGGAGCGGGAGCGGCGGCGGCGGCTGACCTTCCGCCGTCTGCGGTCGTGCCTGGACGGGCACGAAACCCTAGCTGCGGCGCTGGACGCCTTCGCCGCGGAACACGACCTCGAGCCGTACGACTACTGACCCGGGCTACACCCGCTCCAGCTCGATCAGCTCCACGGCGGGCGCCTCCCCTTCCGGCAGGGTGAGGACGGCCACCGACGGGGCGAGCCCGAACCGGGCGGCCCCGGCCGAGCCCGGGTTGACCGTCAGCACCCCGTCCGCCTCCTCCACCAGCGGCCGGTGCGTGTGCCCGTAGACGATGATGTCGGCCCCGGGGTGCGCCGCCCGCAGCCCCTCGGGCGTGGGAGAGCCGAGCTGGTGTCCGTGTACGACGACGATCCGTCGCCCCGCCAGCGCGAGCTCCGCCACCTCCTTCGCCGCACCCCTCACATCCCACCGGTCCGTGTTACCGTACACCGCCGCCACCGGCGCGACGGCCTCCAGCTCCGCCAGGATCGCGACCGGGCCGACATCCCCGGCGTGCAGGATGCGCGCGACCCCCTCGAAGTGGTCGAACACCTCGTTCCGAAGCCGCCCGTGCGTGTCACTGATCAGGCCGATCCTCACGGTTCAAGACTCACGGTTCAAGACTCGAGGTTCGAGACGCCCCGCCCCCCCGTCTCCCATGTCCGCTGGCCGCCGTCCGGCCCTGTCCCTACCTTGGGCGCCATGACCGCCCCCCTCTCCCGCGCCACCGCCCGTCGTACCCTTGCCGGCTACGCCTTCGGCCTCACCGCCGGGGCCCTCTGGGGCACGACCGGGCCGCTGAGCACCGCCCTGTACGCCCAGGGCGTCGAGGTCACCGATGTCGGCTTCTGGCGCGTGCTGCTGGCCACCCTCGGCTTCCTCGTCTATGGCGCGTTCCGCCGGGACCTGTTCCGGGTCGACCGGCGCGGGCTGCTTCTGGTGGCCGGGATCGGCGGGCTGATCGTAGCCACGTTCGAGGTGGCGTACCAGTACGCCATTGCCGGGATCGGGGTAGCCGGCGCGGCCACGCTCCTCTACCTGGCGCCCATGATGGTCGCGGTGCTGGCCCGTCCGTTGCTCGGCGAAGCACTGACGGCGGTGCGGGTGGCGCTGGCGCTGGTGGTCCTGGTCGGAGTGACCCTCACGGTCACGGGCCACCCGGGGGAGGGCTCGACACTGCCAACTCTGTTCGGGCGGGAGTGGAGCATCGGCGTGGTGGGCGGACTCCTCTCGGCGACGGCGTACGCGGGCTCGACGCTCCTGGCCCGCTGGGCCGTGCCCCGATACGGCTCCCTGCGCACGCTCTTCCTGGAGCTGTCCGGCGGGACCATGATCCTCGGGCTCCTCCTGACGCTGACGGGGCGGGCCCCGGAGCCCGCCACCACGGCGGCCGGCTGGACGCTGGTCCTGGGGCTCGGGCTCGGCTCCGTCTTCGCCGCGAACCTGTTCTTCTTCGCCGCGGTGAAACGGATCGAGGCAGCGCCGACGGCGGTGGCGGCGAGCATCGAGCCGGTGGTGGGCGCGCTGCTCGCGCTGGCGCTCTTCGACCAGCGGCTGACGGCGCTGGGTTGGATCGGCCTGGTCGTGGTGGTGGGCGGTGTCGCCACGAGCTACACCCGGGAGAGTCGGACCGGGGCCGGATAGGGCGGTTGGGCTGAAGGCGCGTCGCGGGCCGGGCGTACTCGTCGTATACTGGCCACCTGAAACACCTTCCTGGCCCGGGCCGTAGGGACGAAGGCGCGCTGATTGACGAACCCGCGGGAGACGGTGGACTACGACCAGCTATCCGACAAGGACGTCATCGAGCATGCCCGTGCGGGTCGTGAATCGGCGTTCCGGGAGCTGATCCGCCGGTACGAGCGTCCGGTGTTCAGCATCATCTACCGGATGGTGCGGGACCGGGAGCTGGCCGAAGACCTGGCCCAGGACACCTTCATCAAGGTGTTGAATGCGCTGGACAGGTACGATCCGTCGTACAAATTCAGCTCCTGGATCTTCAAGATCGCCCACAACACGACCGTCGATCAGCTCCGCAAGAAGGAGCTGGACACCCTCTCCTTGGATGGTTCGCCCCACGCGCGCACGCAGGAGCAGGCGGAAGCGACATCGTTCACGCCGGAGGCCCACGGACTGGACCCGGCGGCGTACGCGGAGAGCCAGGAGCTGGGCGCGGAGATCGAAGCGGCGATCGGCGAGCTCCGGCCCCAATATCGGGAGGCGATCCTGCTGTGGCATGTGGAGGGTCGGGCCTACGATGAGATCGCGGAGATCATGGACCTGCCCCTCGGCACGGTGAAGACGTACATCCACCGGGGGCGCAACGAGCTGAAGCAGAAGCTCGGCCACTTACGAAGCTGAAACTCGGGTGCGGGGTATCCCGTACGGTAGAGCGGACATGGAGAACGGAGCATCGCAAACGTGAACGAACGAACCGATCACCCGACCACGGACCGGCTGAACGCCTTCGTCGAGAAGACCCTCGACGCGGGCGAGCGGGCGGCTGTGGACACGCACCTGGCGGGGTGCCCGGAGTGCCGCGGCGAAGTGGCGGAGCTCCGGTCGCTCTTCGAGGCGCTGTCGGGCCTGGCGGCCTTCTCGCCCGCGGCGGGTTTCGCCGACCGGGTCATGACGGGCGTCACGGTCCGGCGACCGGCGTTCGCGGGAGCGTCCGAGTGGCTCGAGCGGTTCGTCCCGGCCACCACCCGGGGCTGGGCCGCGGCTTCCGCCGTGCTGGCGCTGCCCGCCCTCGTGGCCGCTGTGCTGGCCTCATGGCTGCTGTCCCAGCCGGGTGTGACCGCCCAGGGGCTGTGGACGGTGACGAGCGACCTCGTGGCCGAGGGTCTGACCGGTGGCGTGCAGTGGGCGTGGACCCGGTTCGCGGGCACGGCGCTGGCAACCTGGCTCGTCCAGGGCCTCGAGTTGCTGCGGAGCGTCGGGACCGGCGAGCTCGGTCTGGCGGCGCTCCTCTTCGCCACGCTCACGGCCGGGTCCATCTACGTGCTGTACCAGAACCTCTTCCGCCCCATCGCGCGGAGAACCGAACATGCGTCGTATGTCTTTTGATACCTTTCTGGGTCCCCTCTTTCTGGGAGCGGCACTGATCGCGGCGCCCGTCGCGGCACAGGAGGCACCGGAAACGGTGGCTCCGGCGCCGGACGCGGCGGCCTCCGAGACGGCCACGGCACAGGCGGGCCCGATGTCGATCCTGTCCAGCGACATCGCGGTCTCGTCGGATGCGGCGGAGCTGCGCCTCGAGCTGGGGGCCGACCGGAGTCTGGTCCTGCTGCTCGACGACGCCGGCGCGGTCCGGGTCAACGGCGAGCGGATCGGCAGCTACGAGCGTCGGGACGACCTCGATCGGGCCTGGCGGGACCTGCTCCAGCGAGCGATGGACACACCCGCGAGCGCGCTGGCGGACCTGCTGGTGGACTGGCAGCCGGCAAACGACGCGGGCGCCATCGGGCGACGTCTCGACCGCGAGCTGGAGGCGGCCATCCAGACCGGGCCGGTCGTGGCGGCCCAGACGCCGGGGGAGACGGAGTACGCGGCCGACAGCATCCGTCGACTGAACGAGCGGATCCGGGAGCTGGAGCGGCTGGTGGACGACCCATCGGCGGTGGACGCGCTGAACCGGCTCGAGCGGCTGGAGAACCTCGATAGCCTGGAAGAGCTAGAGGAGCTCGAGGGCCTGGGTCCGGCGCTCCGGGAGCTGCGAACCGAGCTGGAGCGGGAGCTGCGCCACGAGCTGCGCAACGAGATCCGAGTCGAGATGGACCGCGACTGGACCGACCACTGGAGCTCCCCGTGGCGGCACTTCACCCGCGGGCTCAGCGGCGTCTTCTCGACCCTCATGACCTACGCGATCCTGGTCGGGCTCGGCTTCCTGGCCGTCTTCTTCGGCCGGAAATACCTGGAGAACATCGCGGACACGGCGAGGCACCAGACGCTGCGGTCCGGGCTGGTCGGCCTGGCCGGATCCTTCCTGGTCCTGCCGGCCTACATCCTGGGGCTGCTGGCGCTGGCGATCTCGATTGTCGGGATCCCGCTGATCCTGGTCTTCGCGCCCCTCTTCCCCGTGGCCGTGGTGCTGGCCGCCATCGGCGGGTACCTGGCCGTGGCCCACGGCGCCGGGGAGGCCCTCGCGGAACGCCGCTTCACCGGGAACGACTGGTTCGCCCGGGCGAACTCGTACTACTACGTCATGACCGGCGTCGGCCTCCTGCTGGTGCTCTTCCTGGCCGCCCACATCATCTCCATGGCCGGCCCCTGGCTCGGCTTCGTGGAGGGGCTGCTGAAGTTCATGGCCGTCATGCTCACGTGGATCGCCTTCACCGTCGGGTTCGGTGCGTTCCTGATCTCCCGTGGGGGCACGCGACCCGAGAACGGCGCGAGCGAGTCCGCCCTGGACGAGGAACCGACCCATGCGTGATCGACTGGTGATGGCGGCTCTCGGTGTGGCCGCGCTCGGGATCGCCCCGCTCCAGGGCGCGGCCCAGGACTGGCGCGAGATGACCTCGTTCCGCCAGCGGGCCGACGAGTCGCAGCTGAACGTGCACGTCCGATACGGCGCCGGCGAGCTCCGGATCAATCCGGGCAATGGCAGTGAGCTGTACCGGCTCGGCCTCCGCTATGACTCCCGGGTCTTCGACCCCGTCGCCGAGTATCGGAACGGTCGGCTCGAGGTGGGCGTCGAAGGGCGAGGCCGCGGCGTGAAGCTGCGCAACACAGCGGCCGGCAACATGGACCTCGCCCTGTCGCGGGACGTCCCCATGGAGCTGGACCTCGACTTCGGCGCGGTCGAGGCGAAGCTCGAGCTCGGTGGCCTGCGCATCTCGCGCCTCGACATCGAGACGGGGGCCAGCGATACCGAGCTCCTCTTCTCGGACCCGAACCCCGTCCGCTGCGAGCGGCTGGAGATCTCCATGGGCGCCGCGGCCCTCTCGGCCGACGGGCTCGGCAACGCCAACTGCGAGCGCGTCAAGGTCGAGGGCGGCGTCGGCGACCTGACCCTCGACTTCGGCGGGGTCTGGCTCGACCACATGCACGCCGACATCACCATCGCCCTCGGCTCCGTCACCATCTACGTGCCGGAGAACGTCGGGGTCCGCGTCGAGAAGGACACCTTCCTGACGGACTTCAGCGGCAGCGGGTTCTGGAAGAGCGGCGACGCGCGCTATTCAGACAACTGGGACGACGCCGAGCGGCGCCTCACCGTCGACCTCGAGGGCGCCTTCGGGTCCTTCACCGTTCGCTGGCTGGCCGCAGCTCCCCATACTCGCTAGACGACGGAGGCACGCCATGCTTTCATCGCTGCTCACATTCCTCATCATCGGCCTCGTTGTGGTCGTGGGGGCGTCCATCGCCTTCGCCCTCCTCGGCGTCGTGCTCGGGCTCGCGCTGGGGCTGGCCAAGTTCCTCCTCTTCACCATCGGGCCGATCCTCCTGGTCGGGTATGTGGTCATGCGCCTCCTCGCGCCCCGCAACCGGCGCCTCACCCGGGCCGAGCGGAAATGGCTCGAGAGCTGATCGGCACGCCCTGACCGCCCGGCCCCGGGGCGGGGATCCGAGCGGCGGATCCGGAGGCGGGGCCCGGTCGCGGCGAGCCGGGACATGGATGAAATGGACGATGGACGCGGGGTCGTCGATGCGGATGGTCGGCGGCCTCGTCGCAATTGTGAACGCCCGTCACGGACTGTCCGGGTTTCCTCGACACAGGCGTTATGGATTTATACCTTGCCGTCATTCCGACGGGAGGCACTCGGTCCGGGAGCCGCACGCTGCGACTCCGAACGCGACCGATCCTGTTCCGCTCACCTTCAACAGGAGGGTGTTCATGAGATCATCTCCGTTCGTACGAGCACTGGCCGTGCTGGGGGCCATGGCCCTGGCGGCGTGGACAGCGCCGGCTGCGGCCCAGACCGGCACCATTCAGGGGTCGGTCGTGGAGACGCCATCGCAGCGCCCGCTTTCGGGCGCGCAGCTGGTGGTTGTCGGGACCGGCCTGGGAACGATCACCAACAATGCCGGCAACTACCTGATCCAGCAGGTGCCGGCCGGGACGCATACGGTACGCGTCCAGCTCATCGGCTACGGCACGACCGAGCAGACGGTCACGGTGCCGGCAGGCGGCACGGTCACGGCGAATTTCGAGTTGGGCCAGTCGGCGATCGCGCTGGACGAGCTGATCGTGACGGGCCAGGGCCGGGCGCGGGAGCGGAAGCAGCTGGCCACGACGGTCGACGTCATCAGCGCGGAGGACATCGAGCTGGCGACTGCGGTGTCGGTGGATCAGCTGCTCCAGGGCCGCCTGGCGGGCGGCACCGTGAACGCGACGTCGGCCCAGCCAGGTACGGCCTCGCTGATCAACTTCCGCGGTGTGTCCAGCGTGTTCGGCGCCCAGACGCCCGTGATCTACGTGGACGGCGTCCGGGTGGACACGAACATGGACACGGCGCTCGACACGGGCGGTGAGAACTCGTCCGCCCTGGCGGACATCCTGGCCATGGACATCGAGCGGATCGAGGTGACGAAGGGCGGCGCGGCGAGCACGCTGTATGGGTCGGACGCGGCGACCGGCGTGATCCAGATCTTCACGAAGAAGGGTTCGCCGGGTGAGCCGCGGGTGACGGTCCGGATGGAGCAGGGCTTCGACCTGCCGGAGCTCAAGTACATCCTGGACACGGGCCCGATCTTCGAGAATCAGTTGGACCCAGGCACGTTCAACGAGACGCTGCTCCAAGACGAGTACTTCAAGACCGGCTACTCGCAGAACTACTACGTGGGCGTGTCCGGCGGCGTGTCGGACTTCACCTACAACGTGAGCGGCCGGATCGCGGACGGCGAGGGCGTACAGCCGAAGAACGAGAACCAGATCTTCGCGCTCCGGGGCAGCGTCCAGGCCCAGGTCAACGACGAAACGCAAGTCACGTTCTCCGGAAACTACACCCGCAGCCAGTTCGGCCGGCTCTTCAACGGGACGGCCATCGCGGATCCGTTGACCACCTTCGAGGTCGGGGACGCGCTCTACTTCTCCGGTCAGTCGACCCTCGAGGATGCTTTCGAGCAGTTCCTGATGCCGGACATCAACGAGGAGGTGAACCGGTTCATCTTCTCGACGGCGCTGAACTACCAGCCGATGGACATCCTCTCGACGCGGGTGGCGGTCGGGCTCGACCACCGATCGAACCTGATGCGCATCTACGAGCCCCTCGGCTACGTCGTGAACGGGAACCCCGACGGCGATGTGGACCGCTTCGCCCGGGACTTCAACTCCGTGTCGATGGAGGCGTCGGCGAGCCTGCAGTACCCCACGACGGATGTCCTGGACAACACGTTCACCGCGGGCGTCCAGGGATTCCGTGACGACGTGTCTACGGTCTTCGCGTCGGGCGAGGTCTTCGCGCTGCCGGGCGCGCCGGAGGTGGACGAGGCCGCCGAGATCACGGCGAGCGAGACCAACTCCGAGCTGTTCAATGGCGGCGTCTTCTTCGAGGACCAGGTCGGGCTGTGGGACCGGCTGTTCCTGAACGCCGGGGTCCGCATCGACGCCAACACGACGTTCGGTGACGAGATCAGCACGAAGGCGTACCCCAAGCTGGGCGCCTCCTACCTGGTGTCCCAGGAGCCGGCCTTTCAGGATGTCGCCGGAAACATCTTCTCCGACCTGAAGCTGCGGGTGGCGTACGGCCAGACCGGGAAGTTCCCGCCGCCGTTCCTTCGGGACCGGACCTACGAGGCGGTGTCGTTCCGGGGTGAGAGCGCCCCGCGCTTCGACAATCCGGGGAACCCCGACCTGGGTCCGGAGGTCACCACGACGATCGAGGCCGGTTTCGACGCGGCCTTCCTGGACAACCGGGTCGGCTTCAGCGCCACATGGTACGATGCCACGACCGAGGACGCGCTGTTCCGCGTCCCCGAGCAGCCGGTCACTGGCCTGGGCACCCAGGTACGGAACGTCGGCACCATCGCCAACACCGGCTGGGAGCTGGAGGGCAACGTCCAGATCCTGAATACACAGAACGTGCTCTGGCGGATGCGGGCGTCGTATGGCACCGTCGACAACCGGATCGAGGACATGGGCTCGGCGGCGCCGTTCTGGATCGGCGGCTCCTATCAGCGCGTGTGCGGTCCGCCGAACGACTGTATCGATGACATCGAAGGCGAGGAGCTGCCGGTGGGAGCGTGGTTCGTCGATTTCCCCGTCGATACGAACGGGGACGGGTTGTTGGACGGGAGCGAGCAGTTCTTCCTGTGCAACGACGGGACGAAGGCTATGCCGGGCGAGGGGTGCGACGAGTACGCGTCGCCCGTCGCCCGCCACAGCGGCAGCATCGGGATGGCCCTCACCCTGTTCAACCGACTGACGGTCACGGGGCTGGCCGACTGGGCCACCGGATTCTGGGCCCAGGACTGGGGCTCGATCTGGGCCACCTTCAACCGGGTCTATCGTCGCGAGATCATGGAGGAGGGCTACGAGTACCCGATCCGCTACAGCCTCGATGGCGAGGAGATCGGGCCGTACTTCCCCTACAGTGCAATCCGCGAGTTCATGGTGGATGGCGACTACATGAAGCTCCGGGAGCTCTCGGCCCGCTACGCGGTGCCGGACAACTTCGCCCGGTACGTCGGGGCCGACCGCGCCACGGTCTACGTGAGCGGGAGGAACCTGGCCGTCTGGTCCAGGAACGACGTGATCGATCCGGAGCTGAACGGCTTTGCTTCCGGCGTCGACCTCATGCTGGGCGCGGAGAGCAGCATCACCTTGCCGCCGGCCAAGATGTTCCGGTTCGGCGTCGAGCTCTCCTTCTGAGCGAGGGGATAGAACCATGACATACGCAGACACAATGAAGAGAGCATTCGGCGTCCTGATCGTCGCGGTCCTGGTCCTCGCGCCCACGGCATGTGACTTCCTTGACCCGACGGAGGTGGAGAACCCGCGGACGACGGACGAGGACCTGGCCGAGGCGCTGGAGCCGACGCGGTCGCTCCTGCCCGGGCTCCGGGCCCAGTTCGCGCGACTCGTGGAGTCGACCGTGGTCCTGACCGAAGTCATCAGCGACAACTACTCGATCCACGGGACCGGGCTCAACTCCGCCTATGACTTCCCGCGGGATCTCCGGCCGCAGATCGTCAACTCGACGGGCAGCGTGACCGGCCTGTACTGGAACGCGCAGGAGTTGCGCGCCCTGGCGGACTTCGTCCTCGATGACATCGCGCCGCAGGATGACCGGGCCACGCCCGCGCAGATCGCCGAGGCCCGCTACTACCGTGGCATGGCGTTCCTGTATCTGGGTGAGAACATGGTGGGGGCGCCGGTCGAGACCGATGCCGCCGCGGTGGAACCGGCTTCGCTCCTGCAGCGGGCCATCGATGAGCTCGGCCAGGCCACCGGCGAGAGCGGGATCGGCCTGGCGGCCAGGGCCGGCATCGCCCGAGCCCATCGGCTCCTGGGGAACGCATCGGAGGCGGCGGCCGCCGCACAGCAGGTGCTGAGTGTGGACCCCGATTTCGTGTTCATCGCCGAGTACGAGCGCGGGACTATCGAGAACACGGCCTACTACTTCCTCGTATCGAGGGCGCTCCGGGAGATGCAGCCGCTGCCGCGGCTCGATTTCCTCGATCCCAAGTACCTCGACTTCGGCGCCGGCATCCCGGTGACCAAGGCGGAGGAGATGGAGATGATCATCGCCGAAGCCAACATGGCCCAGGGGAACTGGGCTGCGGGTCGGGATGCGCTGGCGAACGCGATCCAGACAGCGCTCGATCGGGGCACCGTCGCGTACTTCGATGACGATCCACGCTTCGACGCCACCTTCGTGGTCCGGCCCCGCGACGAGGAGATCCTGGTCGCGGCGAGCCCCGGGGCGGAGGGCAGGGCTGGGCTGGTGCTGGAGCGGCCCGGAACGATCCAGGCGGCCCCGATCTCCGGGACGTCCCTGGACCCGGACAGCATCCGGGGGATCGACGCGGCGAACCAGGATGCGCTACTGCACGCGCTCTACCTGGCGCGCCAGGAGATCCTCTTCCTCGAGGGCCGACGCATGTCGGATCTGGGGATCCGGCTGCCCATCATGCTGCGAGAGATCGAGACCAACCCCGGGATCGCCCTGGGCGACTTTGGTACCGAGGTCCTGGTGCCCGCCTACATCCCCCAGTCCGGTGAGATGGACCTCTTCACCCCGACGTCGCCGTACCCGGATGGGACGGCAGCGGAGGACGTGGACGTCGAGCCCAGCGTGCTCCTGGTCGAGATCCTCCACGACATGAACAGGGTGCTCGTCCAGAACCGCAGCTCGCTGCCGCTCTTCGGCGGCTGACGACTCGGTTCCACCAACACCACTCACCGTGGCATTCGAAGGGCCCGCCGGGGCAGGACGCCCCGGCGGGCCCTTCGCGTGCCGGCCACACCCCTGGGCCCCGCGTCGGAATCCCGCCGCCGATCCCGCGGCCGATCCCGCGGTCGATCCCGCGGCCACTCGAACAGCACCGGATCGTCGCTGGCGAACCCAGTCGATCGATAGACTCGCCCCGCGCCAGAAGAACGGCGACCGGAGCGAACAGGTCGCGGCCATGGAAGGTGGTCGAGGCGGCATCATGCCGGGACCCGGCCCGGACGGCGTCCGGGTCGATCCGGACCACGGCCATGTCGCCACCGTCGCGGAGCTCGTGGACGCCGGACCGCAGAACGAGGCTCAGGAGAGCGTCAGCGCGGCGGTGCGGATGTCGCCCGGAGGGATCTCGTGGGTGGCGTGATCGACGCGGGCGGCCGGAGCCACCGCGGCGATAACGTCGGCCATCGCCGCGGCGTACCCATCGACCGTCCCGAAGTCGCTGAGGATCGTGGCCCTGGGTCCTGCGTCGGCAGGCGTCACCGGGCCGCACGGGTCACGGGGCCGTGGGCGTCCCGGAACACGGCGATCACACGGTCGCGCCCTTGGACACGACGGCCAGGACCTCCCGCGCGATGGCGTTGAAGGCTTTGCCCGCCGGGGAGTCCGGCGCTGACAGGGCGGTGGGCTGCCCGGTATCGCCGGCGGTGCGGACGCTGGTGTCGAGCGGGACTTGCCCAAGGAACGGCAAGGCCATGGCATCGGCGAGCTGTTTCCCCCCGCCGGTGCCGAAGATATCGTGGCGCTCACCGCAGCCCGGGCAGACGAACCCGCTCATGTTCTCGATAACCCCGACGACCTCGGTCTCGACCCGTTCGAACATCCGGATGGCCCGGCGTACGTCACCGGTGGAGACGTCCTGCGGCGTGGTCACCATGACGGCGCCATCCAGGTCGATGGTCTGGACGAGCGAGAGCTGGGCGTCGCCGGTGCCGGGCGGGAGGTCGATGATCATGATATCGAGCTCGCCCCACTCGACCTGCTCGAGGAACTGTTTGAGGATCCCGGTCACGAGCGGCCCTCGCATGATGGCGGGCTGCTCGTCTTCGAGGAGGAACCCGAGGCTCATGAGCTTCACCCCATGGGCCTCCAGCGGCACGATCTTCTCCTGGCCTCGCTCGCCCGTCACCGGCGGCTTCCGGGTCTCACCGAACATGATCGGGATGTTCGGGCCGTAGATGTCGGCATCGAGCAGGCCGACACGGTGGCCCTGCTGGGCAAATGCAACCGCCAAGTTGGCCGCCACCGTCGACTTCCCCACGCCACCCTTGCCGGAGCTGACAGCCAGGAAGTGGTCTACGCCGGGCACGAGGTCCGGCTGCGGCTCCGGCGCCGGGACCGAGCCGGGCGCCGGCTGGCGCTGGGGAGGCGCGCTCTGGGCCTGCGCCCGCATCTTCTGGGGCAGCCGCACGTCGATCTTGACCTTCTCGACGCCGCCGACCGCCTCCACCGCGGCCCGGGTGTCCCGGACGAGGGTGCCCGGGTCTTCCGGGCCGAGCGCGAACCCGAAGGACACGACGCCGCCCTCGATGCTCAATCCCTCGATCTGGTTCACCAGCACGCTCTGGCCCGTGGCCGGGCTGATCACACCGTCCAGTGCCTGTCGTACCCGGGTTTCCAGTCCTGTGCCGTCCGTCATGGTCTGCCGTTCTTTCGCTATGTGAACGAGCGGCCGACCGCCCTCCGGGCCGCCGGCCGCTCTTCTTTCTCTTCGGATATCTCGATCGCTAGAGCGCGCGTACTTCCCGAACCTGTGGTACCGCCGAGAGGATACGACGCTCGATGCCCTGCCGGAGGGTCACTTCCGAGATCGGGCATTCGCCGCACGCGCCCACGAACCGAAGCTGGAGCACGCCCTCGGCATCATCGAAATCGATGAACTCGACGTCGCCGCCGTCGCTATGCAAGGCGGGCCGGATCGAGTCCAGGACCTCCTGAATGTGGTCTGTCGTCTTCACGAACGCTCCCTGCTCCCCTCTCCCTGCGTCTACCGCCGGACACGCCGGACACACCAAACTCGCCGGACGCGGGGCACGGATGCTCCTACCCATCGGCCGGCGAAAGTTCCGCCTGCCCGGCCGCCCGTGCGGGGACCCCACGCACCCGCTCACGCAAGCTCGCCGCCGACGGCGGCGTCCCCTCCTGCTCGAACTACTCGATGTCGTCCCGGTGCCGCTCCGCGATGGCCTTCGCCTGCGTGAACAACAGCAGGTAGTCCGGGCCACCGGCCTTCGAGTCGGTGCCACTCATGTTGAACCCACCGAATGGCTGCACGCCGACCAGGGCACCCGTGATCTTTCGGTTGAAGTACAGGTTGCCTACGTGGAACTCCTCCCTGGCCCGGTTCAGCCGCTCCCGGGAACAGGAGAACACGCCACCCGTAAGCCCGTACTCCGTGCCGTTGGCAATCTCCAGCGCGTGATCGAAGTCCCGTGCCTTGATGAATGCAATGACGGGCCCGAAGATCTCCTCCTGCGCGATCGTGGCGTCCGGATCCACGTCGGCGATGATGGTCGGCGGGATGAAGTACCCGTCCCCGGACTCGTCGACTTCACCGCCCAACATCAGCCGACCTTCCTTCTTGCCGATCTCGATGTACTCCCGGATGCTGTCATAGGCATTCTCGTCGATGACCGCGCCCATGAACGTCCCTTCCTGGGCCGGGTCGCCCTGCGTCAGCTGCTTCGCCTTCTCGACCACTTTCTCCAGCACCTCGTCGTAGACGTCTTCGACGACGATGGCCCGCGAGCATGCGGAACACTTCTGCCCCTGGAAACCGAAGGCGCCAGCGACAATGGCGTCCGCCGCGGCATCCAGATCCGCTGTCTCATCGACGATCTCCGCATCCTTGCCGCCCATCTCCAGGATCGTGCGCTTCAGCCAGATCTGCCCCGGGTTCACCTTCGACGCGCGCTCGAAGATCCGAAGCCCGACCTCCTTGGAGCCGGTGAACGCGATCATCCGCGTCTTCGGGTGGTCGACCAGCGAGTCGCCGATCTGGCTGCCAGGACCCGGCAGGAACGACAGCGCCTTCTTCGGCAGCCCTGCCTCCTGGAGGATCTCGACGTACTTGTACGCGATCGTCGGGGCCGTCGACGCCGGCTTCAACACTACCGTGTTGCCGGTCACCAGCGCCGCAGCTGTCATCCCACCCATGATGGCCGCCGGGAAGTTCCACGGCGGGATCACGAGGACGACGCCAAGCGGAATGTACACCAGCTCGTTGTCCTCGCCCGGGAACGGCACGACCTCCTGCTCCCCCGCCAGCTCAAGCATCTTCCGAGCGTAGTACTCGTTGAAATCGATCAGTTCGGCTACGTCGGCAACCGCCTCGGTCCAGCTCTTGGAAACCTCGTAAACCATCCACGCAGCCAGCTCCAGCTTCCGCGCGCGCATGAGGTCCGAGGCCCGGAAAAAGACCCGGGCCCGCTCCTCGGCCGACGTCCGGCTCCACTCCTGCTCGAAGTACTCGTGGGCACCCTCGATCGCGCGGTCGCCGAGCTCTCGAGTAGCCTGGACGAACTGGCCGATCACCTGCGATGGCTCTGCAGGGTTCACTGAAGCCTTGAGATCACCTTCGTAGACCTCCTCGCCGTCCACGATCAGGGGATAGGTCTCGCCCAGTCCTGCCCGAACCGTCTCCAGCGCCGCCTCCATTCGCCGGACATTGTCGGGCTCGTTCCAGTCCTCGTAAGGCTCGTTCCTGAAGCCCTCCACTCCGACCGGCAGCTCCATCTGTGTCGCCATGACCAACCTTCTCTATGAGTTCACGTTGAGGGATGTCGTCCAGCTTTCTGGCCAAGCTACCGGATTCATAACAGGGGCGTCAACGCGCCCGCGAATCTGCCCCGGTACCGCTCATCCCGTCCGCCGCGCTCCCCGCTCTGTCCGTGGGACTTGTTGGTAAGTGGGGCCCACCTCGGCGGCGAAACCACTCCAGGTAGTTGTCGAGTCGCCGCGTGGCCACCCCACGAAACGGACGCAGCCACGCACGCAGCTCGCGACGAAGTCGGAACACCTGCGGCGGCCACCCACCAAGGCTCTCCTGCCGATACTCGACATCCCGGCTGACGGCGAGGCGGGCGAGTGCACCCCACGGGCCCGCGGCACCAACGATCTCAGTGACTGTTCCCAAGCGGGGGACGACCGTCTCGGTGTAGTCCCCCCGTGCGCCAACAGTTTCTTCGGACAGAGCGCTATGCGGGTCGAGCGGCAGGTGGTGGCGGGCGTCATGGCGGAATCGCACGCGTGGACGTGATGGCGGCAGCAGACCGCAGATGTGCGCTGGAATTCATCGCGGGCTCGGAATCCAGGTCCAAGTCGAGTGCGAAGCCGACGGATGTTGTCGAGTGTGGACCGAGGGACGTTGTCGAGTGCGGAGCCGAACGACCTAGCCGAGTGAGAAGCCGGACGGCTCTGGGGCTGGCCGCAGGCCGTCGGCCTCGTCGTCAATGGGTCGGTCGCTGGGTGGCACGCCGAGGGAGATTTCGCGCGCGGGCTCCTCGCCTCTCTCGGCCAGGATCTTCTTCACGGCCAGTGGCCCGTGGTGGCGTCCGTCTTCGATGAAGACCTTGTCGGGACGGTTCCCGCCGGCGATGACACCGGCAATGAAGACCCCCGGGACGTCTGTCTCCATGGTTTCCGGATCGTGAACGGGGATACCGGTGGCCTCAGGTATGGTGACACCGAGAGCCTCGAGCAGCTCGGGGTCAGGCCGATAGCCCGTCATGGCGAGGACGAAATCGTTGGCCAGCTCCTGCATCTCGCCGGTGTCTTCACTGCGTAGACGGAGGCGGTCGGGCAGGATCTCGACAACGCGTGTCTGCCACAGGCCCCGTATCTCGCCCTTCTTCAACCGATTCTCTATGTCGGGCCGAATCCAGGGCTTGACGCCCTGGTCGAGGCGATCCAGGAAGTGGATCAAGGTCACCCTCGCGCCTGCTCTGTAGCAGGCCAGCGCCGCCTCTACGGCGGAATTGCCGGCGCCGATTATGGCGACGTCCTGGTCGAAGTACGGGTGGGCCTCGACGAAGTAGTGCTGGACCTTGTCGAGGTCTTCGCCAGGGATCCCGATCCGGTTCGGCTGCCCGGCGTATCCGGTGGCGACGACCACGTTGCGGGCCCGGGTGTCGCGCTCGGCGTCGCGAGCCCTGGTGCGGACCAGGAAGTCGTCCCTGGAGCCCTCGATTCCGAGCACTTCCTCGTATTGCCTGACCCGCAAGTCGTACTCGGTCGCGACCCGCCTGTAATACTTGAGGGCGTCGGCCCTCGTGGGCTTGTCCCCCGGCGTAATGAAGGGGACCCCGCCGATCTCCAGCCGGTCGGCCGTACTGAAGAAGGTCGCGTCCAGGGGATAGAGCGTTATTGACCGAGTCAGGCAGCCCTTGTCGAACACGGCCTGGCTGAGGCCCGCCTGCGTCGCTGCAACGGCCGCGCTGAGCCCACAGGGACCGGCGCCGACAATCGCGATGTCCACGGCGTCGAGGTCGCCGGGGTTGGAAGGGGATGGACGGGTCATATAGTCAATCATTCCGGTGGTTCGGGATCGAGAGTCAGTCGTTGTCGGGCCAGACGGTCGAGTGCCTCACGGTCCAGGGGCAGCTCGAGGAGCCCGCCATCGCGCCACATGGGCGTCTGGTCGTCGTAGTGTTCGCTGAAGGGCAGACCGCTCTGTCCCGTGGGGATCACGAACCCTCCTGCTGCGTCGGTGTTCCCCATGTCCACGACCTGCCGCATGCTGGGCCCTGCCGTGGTCGTGAACGGGAAGTCGTCGCCAGGGCGCTGGAAAGCCCAGTGAGCGACGTTGACCGTGGTGGGGGAGCCGTAGTGAGGGGAGGGTCCGATGTCGAGGCCGAGGAGCCGATCGAGGATCGCGATGTCGCCGAGCGCATGGGAATGGACGGCCCGGTTGGCGCGACTCCACGGTCGATCGTCGACGGTGGCCACAGCATCGCGCATCGCAGCTTCCGCCAGCCGCCGGTACGCGCTCCCCGGGTCCTCGCCCCACGGGATGGCGCGGCGTTCGAGGACGACGCCAGCAGTGGCGCGTGTGAAGTACGCGGATTCTCCACGATACAGGTCGCTGGCGAGGGCGCGACGGAGGATCTCGTTCCAGGTATAGAAGAGTGTCGCGGCCCTGGAGTCGGGCCCGGCTCTGTGATCCCAGTTCCGTAGTCGGTTCGCGGCGTCGGGTAGACCGGCGGACTCGGCAGCTTCGATCGCCCGGTCCACGGTCCTCTCGACGAACAGGTCGAAGCGGTCCAGCTGCATCTCGAGGACGTCGTGGTCGTCGTATGGCGGTGATCCGTTCCGGATCATCTCGGCGATGCGCACAGCCCGAAACGGCTGGTTCCAGGTCTGGCTGATGAGCTCGGCCAGAGGGCCCGCCACCTGCCGGTTGTTGGCCGTGACAATGAGGCCCTCGTCCGGGTCGAAAGCCCGTGGATGCTCATCGAACGGCAGCGCTCCCTGCCAATCGTACTCCCCGGTCCAGCCCGGACGGGGCGCGACGGGCGCCGGCTTCCGGTCGCCGCGGATCGGGACGGTGCCCCCCATGATGTAGCCGATGTGGCCGGCGGTGTCCGCGTAGACGAGGTTCTGGTGTGGGTCGTCCATCTCGTCGACGGCGGCCAGGAACTCGTCCCAGTCCGAGGCGAGGTTGTAGGCAATAACGCCGCGGAAGACCGTTGTCGGTTCGAACGCCGTCCATTGGAGCGCGAGGACGGTGTCGCCGGATGCCTCCGCGTCAATGGGCAGGACCGGACCGTGGCGCGTCCGTCGGAAACGGAGGGTGTCCGGCGCATCCCACCCCTTCACGTCGATCGTCTCCGTCACCGTCTCGAAGGGTTGGCTGCCCTCTGGCGTCAGGTAGCGTGCCGGGTCGTCCGGGTCGACGCGCTCGAGGAAGATATCGACGTCATCGACGTAGGCATTCGTCAATCCCCACGAGATCGCGCGGTTCCGGCCGGTGATCACGAAAGGCGCTCCGGGGATGCTGACCCCGACCACGTCGAGGGCCCGCGAGCCGTCCAGGGACGGCAACCGATGAGGGCCAGTCGGCTCGGGATTCGAGGCGTCGGGATTCGAGGCGTCGGGATCCGGGGCGGCAGGGCCGTGGGCGTCGTCGGCGTCGTGGGTCACGCTGTCGGGGGCGGGTCCGGCGTCGGAGTGGGCGGGGGCCTCGGTGGACGAACTGCCCGGAGCGTGGAGGGCGATGAGGTACCAGAGGCTCGGCGCCTGGAGCTCGAGGTGCATGTCATTGGCCAGGATGGGACGGCCGGAGCGGGTCATGGAGCCATGGATGACCCAGGAGTTGGATGCCGTGGCGATGCTGTAGCGGTGGATGAGGCTGGCGGCGAGGGCTGGCGTAACGGGTGGCTCGGGTGCGCCGGACAGGATCGTCGGTCCCCAATCGTGGAAGTCCGGGAAGAGCCAACGTACGCGGTGGGCGGGGAGTCGTCGAAGGGCCCGGGCCACGGCGACGGACTCGCCGTAGGCGGCGAGGGTGAGCGACATCATCTTCGCGACGGCCAGCGTATGGACAGGCTCCCACGGCTCGGGCTCGTAGCGCAGGACCAGGAACTCCGGGGGGAGGGCGCCGCGCCAGCCGTCGAGGGCGGCATTCACGCCGTCGGCGTAGGCCTGGAGCAGGCCGCGCTCCTCGGCGGTCATGAGCTCGACGCTGGCCAGGGCGGCGTCCCAGAGGGCGAGGCGGCGCATGAAGCGATCGGTGCCGAGGGCCTGCTCCCCCATGACCTCGGCCAGGCGGCCCTGGACCGCGCGCCGGACGAGATCCATCTGCCAGAGGCGGTCCCGGGCGTGGAGGAAGCCCTGGGTGAAGAGGGCATCGCGGGGGGTCGATGCCCAGACGTGGGGCACGGCCCGATCGGTCCAAACGATCTCGACGGGGCCGTCGAGGCCGGCGACGGCCACGGTCCCATCGCGGTCGTGGTCGGCGGAGTGGACATACAGGACCGCAGCGAGGGCCACGGCACCGAGGATGGCGACCAGGAGCAGCAGAGCAATGAGCAGCTTGGGCATCCGATTCATGGTGCTTCGGATCCGGCCAGTCCTTCGGCAGACGCCTCGGTGACGGTCTCGAACGCCGCCTGGAGGGTCCCTATGAGGATGGGTTTGATGACGATACCCACGAGCCCGAACGTGTACACGCCGGTCACGAGGCGGAGCTGGAGCCGATCGCCGAAGGGAAGCCGTCGGATCCCGGCGTCGATCTCCGCCGCGACGGTCTCCCGATTCTCGTCGAGATACTCGGCCGCGCCGGAGATCTCGACCCAGCTGTAGGAGAGGATCACGGCGAGGGGGACGATCACGAGCACAGCGCCGGAGATGATCGCGACAATCACCTCGTGGCTCATGTAGAGCAAGAGGCCGAGGACCACGCCCAGGAGGGTGGTCGTGATCATGGCCTTGCGGAGCTCCGGTATGGTGTAGTCCGCGAGTCTTGTGAACCCCGACGGCCGGTCCCGGCGTCTGCGATCCCGTGCCGGAGGGTACGGCACCTTCTCCGTCATCCGGCACCCGTTTCCTGGCCGCCATGGTCGCCGCGGGGCCCGCGATCGGGGGAGGACTCCTGATCGGCGGAGCCGTTCGGGGCAGCGGCGAGGGCCGCGGCCAGATCATACCGGAGATCCGGCTCGTCCTCGATGCCCACGGAGAGTCGGATGAAGCCGTCGTCGATTCCGGCCGCGTGCCGCTCCTCCGTCGTGAGGGCGGCGTGGGAGGTGTAGCGCGGCATGGACGCGAGGGACTCGACGCCGCCCAGGCTCGGAGCGACGGCGAAGAGCCGGAACGCGCCCATGACGGCCCGGGCGGCCTCGTCCCCCCCGCGGACCACGAAGCCGAGCATGCCACCGAAACCGTCGAACAGCTCCCTTGCGAGGGCGTGGTCCGGGTGGTCGTCGAGGCCGGGATAGCGGACGGCGGCGACGGCTGGTTGATCCCGGAGCCAGTGGGCCAGGGCGTATGCCGTCCGGTTCTGGCGCTCGACCCGGAGCGCGAGGGTCTTCAGGCCGCGGTCGAGGAGCCAGACGGCATGGGGGTCCAGGCTGGGCCCGAACGACTTGAGTCGCGACCGGGCCGCTTCCACCGTCGACGCCGAACCCACCAGCACGCCGGCGACGAGGTCCGAGTGCCCGCCCAGGTACTTCGTCCCGCTGTGGATCACCGCCTCTGCGCCGTGCTCCAGCGCCCGGAAGTTCATGGGCGTGGC
>CAYMLW010000002.1:0-53509 GCA_964391035.1 uncultured Gemmatimonadaceae bacterium | reverse complement strand
CGTCCGGTGGTGTGGGAGGGCGGCGGCGGCCTTGAGCCGCCGCGCCCTACCCGATTCAAGATCCCGGTGCACCCTCCGATACTCCCGAATGACCCGGTTGTGGGACCACGAGCAGAAGAGAGGCAGAACCCATGTCTGTACGCACGATTCCATCCATGATCGCCCTCGTGGCAATCGCGTTCACCTTCGCTTCCGGGTCCTCGGCCCAGACGGTGTACGAGCTGAGCCAACTCACCGAGAAGCCGCGGATCGCGTCGCCGATGGCCGCACAGCAGGCCATTCAGAAGGCGTACCCGCGCAGTCTCCAGAGCAGGGGCGTCGGGGGCAAGGTCACCCTCCAGTTCGAGCTGACGGCGTCGGGATCGGTGGACGCGGCCTCGATCGTCGTACAGTCGGCGGACAACGAGGAGCTGGCCAACGCCGCCCGCACGGCCGTCGCGAACATCGAGTTCGTCCCCGGCATGGTAGACGGGAGTGCCGTGAGGACCCGCGTGATCTTCCCGATCGTGTTCGCCAGCGGCTGACGCGTACCCCAACGGAGGCTGCTCCCGGAGCAGGAGGTTGGAGATGAAGTGGATCAACGACGTGAAGATCGGCCGTCGGCTCGCGCTGGCCTTCGGGCTCCTAGCCATGATGGTGGCCGTCGGGTACGGGATCGGGCTGAACCGCCTCGGCGGGCTGTACGACATCACCAACACGATCAGCGACGAGGCATGGATCAAGGTCAAGCTCGCCAATGCCATCAAGGACGAAGCCAGCGCCGAAGGACTGAATGCGTTCCGGCTGTTCTTCGCCGCCGACGCCTCGGAGCGGGCCGCGCTGATTGACGGACGCACCGCCAGCCAGGCCCGCCAGTCTGCTGCGCTGGACTCGCTGGAGCGCCTGGTCCACGCCCCGGACGAGCGGGCCATGCTCGAAGCCGTGGTGGCGGCGGATGACGAGTTCAAGGCCGCCTTCGACGGCCTGATCAGCCTCATGGAAGGCGAGGGTTCCATCGTGCAGGCCAGCGCCGCTCTCCAGCGCAACGTATCCCCGGCGCTCCAGAAGCTCCACACGGCGGCCCAGGCCTTCATCGACTTCGAGGAGTCTCAGGTCGAAGCAGAAGGCCTCGCGGCCGACGGGTTCTACGCGTCCGGTCGCACCCTCCTGATCCTGTTGGGGATTCTGGGGCTACTGGTTTCCGGCGTGCTGGCCTGGGCGGTGGCCCGGAGCATCACCGAGCCGTTGAAGCGGGTGGTCGCCGTGATGAAGGAAGTCGGCAAGGGGCACCTCAGCGAGCGCGTCGGGCTCGATCAGAAGGACGAGATCGGCGAGTTCGGGGGGAGCCTGGACAGCTTCACGAGCGACCTGAAGGTCCACATGCTCGGGGTGTTCGACGCCATGTCCCGCGGCCAGGTGGACATGGAGGTGCACCGCGTGGACGACGAGGACGAGATCTCGCCCGTCATGATCCGCATGAGGGAATCGCTCCGGACGCTCGTCGAGCAGGCGAACAGCCTGACCACGGCGGCACAGGAAGGCGACCTGAAGAAGCGCGCCGACAGCGGCCGGCTGGAGGGTGCGTTCCGGGACGTGGTCCAGGGGATCAACGAGACCCTCGATGCCGTCCTCGACCCGATCGAGGAGGCGGCCGATGTCCTCGAGCACGTGGCGGCCCGGGACCTCACGGTCCGGGTCCAGGGCGACTACCATGGCGACCACGCGAAGATCAAGCGGTCCGTCAACGCCGCACTCGACAACATCGAGTCCGCCCTCGCCGAGGTGGCGGGCGCCGCAGAGCACGTGGCCGCCGCGGCTGACCAGATTAGCGGCAGCAGCCAGACGCTGGCCCAGGGCTCGAGCGAGCAGGCGTCGAGCCTGGAGGAGGTGTCGAGCTCGCTCCAGGAGATGGCCAGCATGGCCCGCCAGAACACGGGCAACGCGCAGGAAGCCCGGAGCATGGCGGAAGGCGCCGCGGGCAGCACGGGGAAGGGCGTCGAGGGGATGGGTCGCCTGAGCGACGCCATGGAGAAGATCAAGGAGTCCAGCGACGCCACGGCGAAGATCGTGAAGACCATCGACGAGATCGCCTTCCAGACCAACCTTCTGGCGCTGAACGCGGCCGTGGAGGCGGCCCGTGCCGGCGAGGCCGGCAAGGGCTTCGCGGTCGTGGCGGAGGAGGTCCGGGCGCTGGCCATGCGGAGCGCGGAGGCCGCGAAGAACACATCCGAGCTGATCGAGGACAGCGTCACGAACGCCGACGAGGGCGTGGCAGTGCAGGGGCAGGTGCTCGAGCAGCTCCGGGAGATCGAGTCCGGTGTAGGTCGGGTGCGCGAGGTCATGGCGGAGATCGCCGCGGCCAGCGAGCAACAGACCGACGGTGTGGACCAGATCAACAGCGCCGTGCAGGAGATGAACGGCGTGACCCAGAACACGGCCGCGAGCGCGGAGGAGAGCGCGAGCGTAGCCCAGGAACTCACGGGCCGGGCCGGTCGGGTCCGGGAGCTGATCGCCTCGTTCCGGATCCATGGCACGGACAGCCAGGCGCGCTCCGTCGGCGTCGCGTCCGGGAGTACGGCGAAGCCCGCGCCGGCGGGGAAGGCGGACGCGCCCAAGCCGGTGCCCGCCGGTGCGGCAGGTGCCGCGAAGGGGGGCGGCAACGGAGCCGTGGGAAAGGGCAAGAGCTCCAGGAAGGCGGAAGAGCTGATCCCGTTCGACGACGACGCAGTCCTGCGAGAGTTCTGAGATCAGAAGGGCCGGTGCGCGGGAGTCCCGCACCGGCCCGGTCAGGATGACCCATGCTCACCGCGCCCACCCGGACACGTCGCCCTGGTGGGCGTGGTCATGGATCCCCGACGGCGTGGGAGCGTGCCATGACGAGCCATCTCTTCGCGGTCCTGGAATCCCCGCTGGGCAGGCTGCGCCTGGGGCTCCTCCTGGTCAACGCGGCGCTGGGCCTTGTCCTGCTCCGTGATCTGGCCGGCCGACCCGACCTCGTCGGCGCTGCGGGGGGTCTCGGCGTCGTCCTCGTCCTGATCCAGTGGGCCAGGGCGCTTGGGCCCGGTCGCCTCCCGAGTAGCGCCGATGCCACGGCGTTCCTGACCCTCGGCGCCCTCGGCCTGGGCGCGGGCGTGACGCAGGAAGTGGTGGCGTTCGCGGTCGGAGCGTTCACGAAGCGGGCGCTCTACCCCCGCCGGATCGGGTGGGCACTCGTGGGCTATCCGGCCGCGCTGGCGGTAGGCGGCCTCGGGCGGTGGGGGCAGGCCCCTCCGGTGCGGCCGCCCGTCGGTCTCGGGCTGGCGACGGTCGTGCTCCTGGCGCTCGCGATCCGGGCCGTGGTCATGGCTCTCGAGGAGCAGGAGCTGCTGCGTACGCGGCTATGCGCCGCGCGGGACGAGCTGGAGCGACGGGTCGACGAGCGGACCGAGGAGATGGCGGGCGCCCACCGGTCGCTCAGTCGGCGGTTCTGGGAGGCGGAGCAGACGCGGCGGCTCCTGAAGCGGAACGAGGAGTACTTTCGCGCGCTGATCGAGAACGGCTCGGACATCGTACTCGTCCTGCGTCCGGATGGCCGCATCCGGTACGGCAGCCCGTCGGTCACCCGGATCATGGGCTACCGATCGGGGGCGCTGGACGGCCCGTCATTCGCCGAGGTGGTGGTCGAGGCGGACGTCCCGCGGGCGCTCGAGACGTTCGGCCGGGTCCTCGAATCGCCGGACGAGGTGGTCTCGGTGCGTCTGAGGGTGCGCCACGCCGACGGCGGGGTCCGTCACCTGGAGGCCGCGGTCCGCAACCTCCTCGCGACGCCGGCGGTCGAGGGCATTGTGGTAACCGCCCGGGACGTTTCGGAGCGGGTCGCGATGGAGGAGGCGTTGCGGGCCCAGGAGGCGGAGCTCCGCCAGGCTCAGAAGATGGAAGCCGTCGGGCGTCTCGCCGGCGGCGTGGCCCACGACTTCAACAACATCCTGACGGTCATCGGCGGTCACGCCGAGTACCTGGGGAAGCGGCTCACCGTCACCGACCCCCTCCAGGCGGAGGCCGGCGGCATCACGGATGCCGTGGCCCGGGCCGCCCGCTTGACCCGGCAGCTCCTGGTCTTCAGTCGCCGCGAGGTCTTCCAGCCCAGGGTCCTGGATGCGAACACGGTGGTCGGCGAGGTGGACGCCCTGGTCCGGCGGCTGCTCCCGGAGACGGTGGGACTGGAAACCGAGCTCGCGGCCCGGCGGTGGACCATCCGAGCGGATCCCGGACACCTGGAGCAGGTGATTCTCAACCTGGTGGTCAACGCACGGGACGCCATGCCCGGGGGCGGCACGGTCCGTCTCGAAACGGCGGATGTCGACGTGGTGGAGACCATCCCCGGTCGGTTTGGAGACATCGAGCCGGGTCGGTACGTACGGCTCTCCGTGTCGGACACCGGTGCGGGCGTCCCGGAGGACACCCTCGACCACATCTTCGACCCGTTCTTCACGACCAAGGCTGGCGGCACGGGCCTCGGCCTCAGCACGGTCTTCGGCATCGTGCGGGAGGCCGGCGCAGGGATCCGGGTCGAGTCACGGCCCGGCCAGGGCACGACCTTCTCGGCCTACTTCCCGGGCCACGAGGCCGAGGTGGGGGATGAGGTCGCACCCGACCCCGAGATGGCGCCGGCCTCGGGGGAGACGCTTCTGCTGGTCGAGGACGAGACGAGTCTCCGGGCCCTGGCCGCCCGCAGCCTGCGAGATCGGGGCTACGTGGTCCTTTCCGCCGCGAACGGGGAGGATGCGCTGCGGATGGCCGGGCTGTACGCGGACCCCATCGACCTGCTCGTGACGGACGTCGTGATGCCCGGCCTGACGGGTCCCGCCCTCCACGGGGAGCTGGAAGCGCGCCTGGGTCGGGTCCCGGTGCTCTTCGTGTCCGGGTATCCCGGAGAGGAACTGACTCGGTGTGGGGTCAAGGACGGCCCGTTCCTGGCCAAGCCGTACACGGGGCGAGGCCTCGAGCGGGCCGTCCGGGAGGTGCTGGACCTGGGCTGAGGAGGTCGGTCACCCGGTGGTCAGAGCGAAGCCGACACCACGTTCCGTCCGGATCCGGGCGGCGGCACGCCTCCGGTTCAGCTTCCGCCGCAGATTCGAGACGTGGACATCGATCACGTTGGTCCCGGGATCGAAGTCCATGGACCAGACCCGGTCCAGCAGCTCTTCCCGGGGGACGACCCGTTGAGGCTGCCGCATGAGGTACTCGAGGAGGTCGAACTCCCGGGCGGTGAGGCGGACCGGATCGCCGCCGACCTCGACCTTGCGTTGGGACCGGTCGACGGTGATGCCCGCGAACTCCAGCGAGGAGCAGAGGGGCTGCTGGCGACGCCGGAGCAGGGCCCGGACCCGGGCCGTGAGCTCGCCGATGGAGAAGGGCTTGCCGAGGTAGTCGTCGGCGCCCGCGTCCAGTCCCTGAACCACCTGGTCGGCCCGGTGGCGGACGGTCAGCATCAGGATCAACGTGCGACGCCGCGCCCGACGTACCGACCGGAGGACATCGAGCCCCGACTTCCCCGGCAGCCCGACGTCCAGGAGGACCACGTCGTAGTCCTCGCTCAGGAGCCTGTCCTCGGCCGCCGGGCCGGTGGTCTCGATGTCCACGGCGAGACCGTCCTCCTCGAGCGCCCTCCGTACCAGCAGAGTGATCCCGGGATCGTCGTCGACCACGAGAGCGCGGATCGGTCGCTTGTCCGCCATGCTTCCTCCTCTGTGGGTTCGCTGTCGAAGAGTATCGGACGGCGGCGCGAGAGTTTTAATGGTCTCTTAATCCCAGCTTAATCCGTCCTTAAGGAGCCGTCCTCCGGGCTCGCCGATATTCCTGATCAGGAACAGGGAGGAAGGAGGGAGACCATGGTGGACAGCGGGCAGGACCCCCGGCCGGAGGTCGCGCAGTACCTCCAGGTTCACGTGGCGCCTCACGACCTCGCCATTCCCCTGTCGTTGGTCCAGCACATTCGTGGCACGGCGGCCGTCCGTCCCACCGGTGGGGGGGGGCTCGGCATCGATGTCGACGGGTCCACGGTCCCCGTCCTCGACTTCGCTGCCCTTCTCGGCCTCCCGGCCCGGAGCCTGGACCGGAGCGAGTCCCTGATCGTCGTCCAGGGCGGGCCTGGTCGGTACGGGCTGCGGGTCGACCGCACGTGCGAGATCATCGAGCTGGCGGACCGCGGCATCCACGATGTCGCCGGGGCTCTCGAGATCCCGG
Organism: uncultured Gemmatimonadaceae bacterium; assembly: GCA_964391035.1. GTDB lineage: Bacteria > Gemmatimonadota > Gemmatimonadetes > Longimicrobiales > RSA9 > JAWVYT01. The sequence continues at coordinate 47,305 of CAYMLW010000002.1, read as the reverse complement.
CCGAGCTGCTGATCGGCGTCGCCCTCCAGCCCTTCCCCCTCGCCGTCCTGAACGGCGAGCGGCTCCTCACCGCATGCCGTGCCGCCCTGTCCTGAGCTAAAGGCGGTCCGCCGGCCGGCCGAAAATACACCCACAGAGCGGTCGACTTCCACGACGGTTAGACGGATGAACGGGTATCCACCGCTGGAGCTTCCCGCGAAGGCGTTCCAGCAGATCAGCGCGACGATGCAGGAAGTGGCGGGGATCCGCATCCCCCCGGGCAAGGAGATGCTCGTACGGTCACGGCTGACGAAACGTCTCCGGGCTCTCGGTCTGCCGGACTTCCCGTCGTATCTGCGGTTCGTGGACGAGGATGCGACGGGCGGCGAGCTGGCGTGTATGGTCGACGCCCTCACGACGAACAAGACGTCGTTCTTCCGGGAGGCCGCCCATTTCGACCACCTGGTCGAAGAGGTCGTGCCCGCTCTCGGAAGGGAACCGCGGTTGTGGAGCGCCGGGTGCGCGACCGGGGAGGAGCCCTACACGCTGGCCATGCTCCTGGCCGAAGCGCGACTCGAGGCCGCCCGGATCCTGGCCACCGATATCTCGACCCGGTCGTTGACGCACGCGCGGACGGGCGAGTACGCGGATTCCCTCATCGAAGGCGTGCCCGTGGCGTTTCGGGTCCGCTACTTCGAGGCCGCCGGCCCCGGACGGATCCGGATGGCCCGAGGGATCCGGACCCGGGTGGCCTTCGCCCACCTGAACCTCATGGCGGACTGGCCGATGCGCGGCCCGTTCGACGTGATCTTCTGCCGCAATGTCATGATCTACTTCGATCGTGCGGTCCGGGAGCGACTCGTACAACGCTTCCACGGGATGCTCAAGGATGGTGGCTACCTGTACGTGGGTCACAGTGAGAGCCTGACCGGCCTGTCTCACGCGTTCCGGTATGTCCGGCCGGCCGTGTACATCCGATGAACGGGAGGCGCATCGTGGTCGGGATCGCAGACATGAAGCTCGGACGACCCGGTGACCTGTTGGTCACGCACGCCCTGGGAAGCTGTCTCGGAATCGTGGCCCACGACCCGGTAGCGGGGATCGGAGGCATGCTGCATGTCATGCTGCCCAGCTCCCGGATCAACGAGGAGAAGGCGAAGCAGACGCCCTGGATGTTCGTCGACACCGGAGTCCCGATGCTGTTCGACGCCTGTCGCCGGGCCGGCGCCAAGAAGGATCGAATCGTGGTGAAGGTGGCCGGCGGGGCCGGCCGGGTCGACCAGGCCACCGACTCGTTCCAGATCGGGAAACGCAATCTGGTGATGCTGCGCAAGCTGCTATGGAAGAACGGCGTCCTGATCCAGGGGCACGATGTGGGGGGGAAGGGAAGTCGGGACCTGCACTACGACGTGGCGACGGGCACCGTCACCGTGCGGTCCGCGGGCTCGGACCGCACGCTCTAGGAACGAGGCACGGAATGGCCCTCAGAGTCCTTGTGGTGGACGACAGCGCGGTCATGCGACGGCTGATCCTGCGCACCCTCGAGCTCACGGGGCTGCAGCTGGGTCACGTCGAGGAGGCCGGCAACGGTGCGGTCGCCCTCGAGGCCCTCGAGAGCGACCCGTTCGACCTGGCGCTGGTGGACATCAACATGCCCGTCATGGACGGCGAGGAGCTGATCGACCGGATGCGGGCCGACCACCGACACGAGGACGTGCCGGTCCTGGTCGTGTCCACCGAGCGCGGGGAAACGCGGCTGGCGCGACTCACGCCGAAGGTGGAAGGTTTCGTGCACAAGCCGTTCACGCCGGAGCTGCTGGGCGAGCAGATCCGGCTCATGGTGGAGGAACCCGATGGGTGCTGAGCTGGACAGGGTCCTGACCACGGTCGCGCTGGACGTGTTCGAGCAGCTCGGCTTCCTCCTGGCGGACCCATTGCCGATCGAGGACGAGCCCCCGATGGTGGGGATGCGCGTGGCCTTCGAGGGACCGACTCGCGGAGCGGCGGCGGTCTGGGGCGATGACGTGCTCCGGCAGGCACTGACTGCCGGCATGCTGGGCTTCGATGAGGAGCCGGGGCCTGCGCTGCAGGCCGACGCCCTCGGCGAGGTCGCAAGTGTCATCTGCGGCAACGTGATCCCTCGCGTCCACGACTCCACGGCCGAGTACCGGCTCCACGCACCGGAGAGCGCCCAGGCGGCCGCCGCCGAGCCGGAAGCCCGGGTCACGCTGGGGTTCGAAGGCGGCGTCGCACGGGTCGAGTGGTACGAGGCGGACCCATGATCCGGGTCCTGGTGGTCGACGATTCCGCCGTGGTGCGGAAGATCCTGGCCCGGGAGCTGGATGCGTATCCGGACATCGAGGTGATCGCCACCGCGGTCGATCCGTACGCCGCGAGGGAGAAGATCGCCAGGGACCCGCCGGATGTCATCACCCTCGATATCGAGATGCCCCGGATGGACGGCCTCTCGTTCCTCGAGGCGCTGATGAAGCATCATCCCCTCCCCGTGGTCGTGGTGAGCTCCGTGACCCCGGAAGGCGGCCAGCAGGCGCTCCGTGCCCTGGCCCTGGGAGCGGTCGAGGTCATCAGCAAGCCCGGGTCGGCCTTCACGGTGCCCGACGTGGCGCAGCGGGTGGTGGCTTCGATCCGCACGGCGGCCACATCCCGACCCCGCCCGCCCCGGGAGGCGCCGCCACGGTTGAAGCGGGAGCTGACCACGACCCAGAAGGTCATCGCGATCGGCGCCTCCACGGGCGGGACCCAGGCCATCGAGGCGGTGATCGCGGCCTTCCCACCGGACGCCCCGGGCACGGTGGTCTGCCAGCACATGCCGCCGGTCTTCACCCGGTCGTTCGCCGAACGGCTGGACACGGCCTCGGCGGTGGAGGTGCGGGAGGCCCGTGACGGGGACGGGGTGGTCCCCGGCCGGGTCCTTCTGGCCCCGGGCGATCGCCACATGGTGCTTCAGCGACAGGGCGCGCGCTACTCGGTCCGGATCAAGGGCGGCCCGCCGGTCCGTCACCAGCGTCCGTCCGTGGACGTCCTGTTCGACTCGGTTGCCCGTTCGGCGGGATCGAATGCCGTGGGCGCGATTCTGACGGGTATGGGCGTGGACGGTGCGGCGGGGTTGCGCTCGATGCGGGAAGCGGGAGCCCGGACGGCGGCTCAGGACGAGGCGTCGTCGGTGGTCTTCGGGATGCCCAAGGAGGCGATCCGGCTCGGCGCGGCCGAGCGTGTGGTTCCCCTCGACCGCATGGCCGCGACGCTGTTCGATCTCCTGGAGGAGCGGAGTCCGGTCGAGGTCTGAGCGATCCAGCCGGCGGGAGGAACGAACACGGCCCGGGGCGTGGCTGCCGCCCCGGGCCGTGGCCTGTTCGCGGTGGCCCCGAATGCCCGCCCTCGATCAGACCAGATCCTCCATCGGCAAGGGCCGGCGGACGCCCAGTCCGGAGTCCCGCAGGATCACCTGACACCCCACCCGGTCGGCCATGTTGAGGGCCAGCGGGCCCTGGAGGTTTACCGTGGCCGGCGCCGCGTCTCCGGAAGGAAGCGTGACGATGGCGAGGATCGCGACGTCGTCCTGGGTCCGGGCGCCGATGGCCTCGACCTGTCCAGCCGACAGATCGACGGCGTATTCCTCGAAATGCTGGAACGGGTCGATGACGAAGAAGATCAGCGAGGAGTGCTCTGCGGACTGCAGCCAGTAGGACCCTGCGCGGCGGGTCGGCACGAGCACGTAGCTGCGCGTATCCGGGAACCCGAGGAGCCCGGCGGGGAAATGGATCAGCTGGTCCGGCGGGAGCCGCAGCTCGCCGAGCACATCGGAGGGTACGTTCACCATGTCCGGGGTCGGAGACTTGATCGCGGCCAGACTCATCGCAGGTAGTCGGTCAGGGTGGTGGACAGGATCTTCGAGGTGGCCAGCAGCGCGGCCTGGTAGGCCATCTGCCGACCCACGAGGTCCGAGACGGCCTTCTCGATATCCGCGTCCTCGAGATCGGACTGGAGGGTCCGGAGATTGAGATCGAGGGCCTCGACATTCGAGCGGGCCACTTCCAGCCGGTTCATGCGGGCGCCTACCTCCGCCACCTTGGACTGGATCTCCCCGAATGCCGTATCGATCTCGCTCAGGCCCGTGGTGATGCTCTCGGTGTCTCCGGCTCTCAGGGCCGTCGCCAGGTCGGAGAGAACGGTCAGCACGCCCGTCGCCTCGAACACCTCGTGCCCGTCGTGGTTCGTCCGGAACCAGGACGAGGCGCCGATGTCGACCTGGTGGGCGCCCTCGGCCTCCGGTCGGACCGTCCCGTCGTCGAGGACGGGCGCCAGGTCGGGACTCGAGCCGCCGAACAGGTAGCCGCTGCCGAAGCGGGTGTTCGCCGACTGGATCGCCGCTTCCAGGAGGGCGTCCACTTCCGCCGCCATGGCCTCCAGGGCGGTCTCATCCCCAATGACCGGGCCCATGGCCGACACGCCCAGCTCCTTCGCGCGGGTCAGCAGGTCCGTCACCCCCTCGAGGACCATTTCCTCCGTCCGGAGCCGCGCGTCCGCCTGATCGATGTTCCGTGCGTACTGCGTCAGTGCACGGCTGCGTCTTCGGGTACGGAGCAGCGCGTCCGCGGCCACGGGGTCATCCGACGGGGCATTGATCCGCTTGCCCGTGGTCACGCGGCGCTGGGCTTCCGCGATCGCGCTCATGCTGTCCTGGATCGTGGCCAGCGACTCTCGCTGGATCGCGTTGCTGGTAATTCTCACGTCGTTTCCCTCCGCACCCCGCGTCGCCCCTTTGCGGGCCGACAGCCGATGGTTATCATACGCTCCCAATATCGGCACCATCCCCGCGCGACTTTAGCCGGCACGCTAAAAAGATGGCCACGATCCTCTGCGTCGACGACGACCGGGTCATTCTGGACACGTTCCAGAGTGCTCTGGAAAAGCTCGACCACCGGGTCATCCCGGTGACCAACGGAGAGGCGGGGCTGAACGTTCTCGGCCGCGGCGGCGTGGACCTGGTGATCACCGACTACCGGATGCCCGGGATGACCGGGCTCGAGTTCGTCACGAAGCTCCGGGCCGACGGGAACGACCTGCCGCTCATCATGGTCACCGGCCACGGCAGCATCGAGCACGCCGTCTCGGCCATGAAGGCGGGCGCCACCGACTACCTGGCCAAGCCGGTCCGGATCCAGCAGCTCGCGATCGCCGTCGACCAGGCTCTGGAGCTTTCCAGGCTCCGCCGGGAGAACGCCACTCTCAAGGCCGAGGTCCGGGAGATCCGCGGTGAACGCGCCATCGTCGGCGACAGCGCCGGTCTGCAGAAAGTGCTGGACCTCGTCCGGGCTGTCGCACCGACCCGGTCGACCGTCCTCGTCCAGGGGGAGTCCGGGACCGGGAAGGAGCTCATCGCCCGGGCAGTTCACAACTGGAGCGACCGCGCCGACAACTCCTTCGTCTCCGTCAACTGCGCCGCACTCCCCGAGACGCTCATCGAGAGCACGCTGTTCGGGCACGAGAAGGGCGCCTTCACCGGCGCCATCCGGATGACCAAGGGCGCGTTCGAGCGGGCCGACAGGGGCACCCTCCTCCTCGACGAGGTGACCGAGATGCGGCCCGAGCTCCAGGCCAAGCTCCTGCGCGTGCTCCAGGAGCAGGAGTTCGAGCGGGTGGGCGGGGGCACGCCCATACGCGTGGATGTGCGGATCGTCGGTACGTCGAACCGGGACCTGGCCGAGGCCGTCCAGGACGGCGGCCTCCGGGAAGACCTGTACTACCGCCTCGCCGTCGTACCCGTCACGATCCCTCCGCTCCGGGACCGCAAGGACGACATCCCGCCCCTCGCCCAGCGCTTCGCCGCCCGGGCCGCCGAATCCACGGACAAGGAGATCACCGGCGTGTCCAAGGACGCGCTCGATCTCCTCCTTTCCCACGACTGGCCCGGCAACGTCCGGGAGCTGTCCCACGCCGTCGAGCGCGCCGTCATCCTCGCCTCCGGGCCCGTCCTCGAGCCCTGCGACTTCCAGCTCGGGCTCCTCGGCGCCACGAACAACCACCGGCCGGCCACCGGCGGCGTGGTCACCCTCGACTCCTTCGACGTCAAGGAGGCCGAGGCCGCCCTCATCGAGCGGGCCCTCGAGGAGACCGAGCAGAACCGGACCCGGGCGGCCGAGCTCCTCGGGATCAGCGTCCGAACGCTCCGCAACAAGCTCAACCAACCCGACTAGCCACCCGGCAAAGCCGTCCCGCTCCGCCCGGAAACTCCTTCCGCTTCCGGCGACGCGGATCCCATCCGCCGTCCACCGAGAATTCCATTGCCGGCCCGACGCCCCGCCTAACATACAGCCGTAAAGCAGTATGGCATAAGTACTTATGGCAACGCCGATGAGATCGAGGCGCCCGAAGATCGCTCATGGAACACGGGTTGCCTTCGACAGGCCGTGCACGGACGCAACCCAACGCAACGAAATCGGTGACGAGGCCATGCTGAACAGAATTCTCGGAGGCGATACGACTGCCGCGCTCCTGAAAGAGGGGCTGGGTGCGAGCAGTCGCCGCGTTCGGGAGGTTGCCACCCGGGTAGCCAATGTGTCGAGCGGTGATTTCGCGGCGGAATTGGATGCTGCGGGTGAGGCGATCGATGTGGAGCGGGAGATGGTGACGCTCGCGGACGAGCAGCTCCGCTACGAGGCCACCGCCCGACTGCTCCAGAAAGTCTATGCCCAGGTCCGGGCGAGCGTGAGGGAGCGCTGATGTCGGAGCTCGGGGGGGTGGGGTCGCGTCTGTTCCGTGGACTGGGGATCGCGGCGAGCGGCCTGTCGGCCCAGCGCCGTCGGATCGAAGCGGCCGCGACGAACATCGCGAACGCCGAGACCACGCGGACGGCCGAGGGGGGTCCGTATCGGGCAAAGCGGGTGAGCCTCTCGCCCGGCCCGGTCGGGTCGGGTCGCGCCCCTGCGGCGGGGGAGGCCCCGGTCGCGATCCCACCCGGCGAGCTGCCGGGCCAGGCGGACGCGACGGGAGTGGTGGTGAACGGGGTCGAGGAAGCCGCGGGCGAGGGTCCGCTGGTCTATGACCCGTCGCACCCCGACGCCGATGCCGATGGCTACGTCCGGTACCCCAATGTCCGGGTCACGGATGAACTGGTGACGATGATGGAAGCCCGGCGTCTGTACGAGGCGAATGCCACCGTGTTCGACGCCGTCAAGAGCATGCTCCGACGCGCCACAGAGATCTGAGGAGTAGCGGTATGAGCGTACGAGGAATCGGTCCGGTGATCCCGGACGTCTTCCGAGGCGAGCCGGGTCGCCGTCCCGACGACAGTGACAGCACGAGCCCGGCCCGCTCCGGCCAGACGGAAACGGCGCGGCCCGTGGTGCCGGAGGTCCCGGCTGCGGTGGGCGAGCTGGAGTCGGTCCCGGAAGGGGTCGACGCAGAGCTGTGGAGCCTGCTCACCACCGAAGAGCGGGCCCACTTCGCCCGCTTCGCGGCCATGGGCGGCGTGACGTACGGGCCACGCGCGGAGGGGCCGTCCACGCCTCCCGCCCGGGGCCACCGGCTCGACCTGAGGATCTGACATGGCGATTCAGGGGATCGGCCAGGTCGCGCCGCAGCGTCTGGACACCGGGCGTCAGAGCATCGAGGGGATGGCCCGGCCGGACGGCTCGTTCGGCGATGCGCTGAAGGAAGCGCTGGGGGAGGTGTCGCAGCTCCAGGACAATGCCCGCGATGCCGTGGGTGCGTTCCTGCGAGGCGAGCCGGTCGAACTCCACGAGGTCATGGCCGCCACGGAGGAGGCGGGGATCGCGCTGGAGCTGCTGATCGAAATCCGCAACAAGCTCACCGAGGCGTATCGCTCGGTGATCAACATGCAGGGGTGAGGCCGTGGGCGAGCGAGCCAATCTGATACTGGAACGGGTCACGGCGCTCGGCGGCCGACGCCTTCTCGCCCTCGGGGCCGGTGTCGCGCTGATCGTCGCGCTCCTACTCATCGCGACGTGGGGCGTCGGTCCGCGCTGGGTCCCGGTGGCCACGGGGCTCCCTCTCGATGCCGTGGGCGAGGTCACGAAGGGGCTTGACGAGGCCGGGATCGCCTACCGGCTCGGGGCCGGCGGCCTCCGGCTCGAGGTCGCAGAAGACGACCTCGCCCGGGCCCGGGTCGAGCTCGCGAGTCGCGGCCTGCCGGGCGAATCGGGACCCGGCTTTGAGCTCTTCGATCAGCCGGCCTGGGGGATGACCGACTTCACCCAGCGGATCAACTACCGGCGCGCCCTGGAGGGCGAGCTCGAGCGCACGATCGGAGAGATGGACAGCGTGGAGAGCGCCCGGGTCCATCTCGCCCTCCAGCAGGCCTCCGTGCTCCGCCGCAGCTCCCGACCCACGGAGGCGTCGGTCGTGGTACGAATGCGCTCCGGCGCGCGTCCCACGGACAGCCTGGTCGAGGGCGTGACCTTCCTGGTGGCCAGCAGCGTGGACGAGCTCGCGAGCGAGCACGTGAGCGTGCTGGACCACACCGGCCGGCTCCTGTCCCGGTCGGTGGAGGGCGATACGGGGTTCAGCATGACCAGCCGGCAGCTCGAGCTCCGTGAGAGCGTCGAGAGGTACCTGGAAGGGAAGGCGGAAGCGCTGGTGAACGACGTGGTCGGACCCGGAAACGTGCGGGTCCGGGTTGCGGCGGAGCTCGACCTGGACCGGGTGGACCGGACCGTCCAGTCGGTGAGCCCGGAAGACCAGCTGGTGACGCGGGAGGAGCGGACGGAGGTCACGCCGGGCCCGGAGGACGTGGGCGCCGGCTCGGTGGCCTACAAGACGGACTACGAGACCACCCGCACGGTGGAACGATTCTCGGGCGGTTACGGCGACGTGAAGCGCCTGTCGGTCGCGGTCCTGGTGAACGAGGCCGCGGCCGCGGAAGGTGCCCCGGCCCCGGACCCCGTCCGGATCGAGACCCTGGTCGCGGCCGCGGTAGGCATGGACCCCGGTCGAGGCGACGTCATCTCAGTGGTAGCGGTGCCGTTCGGCGGCGAGCCGGCGTCGCTGCCGCCGCCCCCGTCGGGTCCCGGCCTCTGGGAGGTATGGGACCAGCTCCAGCGCCCGGTTCTCACGGTGCTGGCGCTCATCCTGGCCTTCGTCCTCGGGCTCAAGCTGGTCCGCACGGCGGGTGAGGGGATCCAGGAACCGGGTCGGATGCTCGAGGCCGGGGCCGCCGAGTCGCTGTCCGGGGGCGCGTCGGCGTCGGTTCGCGCCTTGAACAAGAGCGCGGGGCTGCGGAAGCAGTTGAGCGCCGTCCAGGCCGAACGAATGCAGGAAGTGACGTCAGGAGTGCTGGAGCGGCCGGACATGGCCGCCCGCGTCATGCAAGCCTGGCTGAAGGAGTAGTCCAGTGAGCCCGTCCGGTCTGAAGACGCGCGCCCTGAATGTCGACCAACTCTCGGGTCGGGAAAAGGTCGCCGTCCTGTTGATGGCGCTGGGACCCCAGGCATCGGTCCACCTGACCCAGGCCATGTCTCCGGATGAGCTGGAGGCCGTGACCCTGGAGGTGGCCCGGATGGAGGCCGTTCCGCCGGAGGTGGCGGAGGCCGTCCTCGAAGAGTGGTACGAGACCGAGCGGGCCGCGTCATCGCTGGCCACGGGCGGCGTGGGCGTGGCCCAGGAGATCCTGGAGACCGCCCTGGGGAAGGACCGGGCGGTGTCGGTGCTGGAGCGCATCGAGACCCAGCTCAAGGACCGGAGCGGGTTGTACGACCTGCGCAAAGTCGACCCGCAACAACTCGCGAGCGTGCTCCGGAGCGAGCACCCCCAGGCCATCGCGCTGGTCCTCGCCCATCTGGATGCCGGCCAGACGGCGGAAGTGATCCGGGATCTGGACCCGGGCGTGGGCGCGGACGTGATCTTCCGGATGGCCCGGATGGACAAGGTCTCCCCTGAGGTCCTGGACGTGATCAAGTCGACCGTGGGCGGGACGTCGGAGCTCGCGCTGAGCCAGGAGCTGAGCGCGGCGGGCGGTCCCACGGCCGTCGCCCACGTGATGAACCTTCTGGCCGGGACCCTCGAGAAGGAGCTGATGGGGCGTCTGGCGGAGCGCGACGCGAACCTCTCGGACGAGATCAAGGATCTGATGTTCGTCTTCGAGGACGTGGTCAAACTCGACCCGCGGGCGCTGCAGCGGCTGCTGTCGGAGGTCGATACCAAGACGCTGGCGCTGGCGCTGAAGGCGGCCACGGAGGATCTGAAGGACAAGATCAAGGAGACCATGTCTCAGCGTGCGCTCACCACGCTGACGGACGAGATGGAGTTCCTCGGCCCGGTCCGCCTGAGCGATGTGGAGGCGGCGCAGGCCGAGATCGTGAAGATCGCGCGCGGGCTCGAGGAAGCGGGCGAGATCGTCATTTCCGCCGGAGACGACGATGTACTGGTCGAGTAGGCCCCGCAGTCGCGGCTCGATCGGGGATGAGACGTCCGGCGTGGCCGCGTGGGAGCCGAGCGCCATCGACCCGAAGGAACGCGCGAACGGCGATTTCGGGGCCCCAACCTCCGAGGTGCCCGAGCCGGCGCCGGAGCCCTCCGCCGAGGACGAGCGGCAGGCCCGGATCGACCAGGCCTACCAGGAGGGCTACGACAAGGGCCTGGCCGAGGGCCGGGCCACGGAAGGCGACCGGTTGGCCTCCGCGGTGCAGGCGTGCGAGGCGTTGATGGGCCAGGTCCGGGACGAGGCGCCGGGGTGGATCGAGAACCTCGAGAAGAACCTCGTCGCGCTGGCTACGGCCATCGCCCGGGCGATCATCGGGCGGGAACTGAAGGGAAGCGCGGAAGACGTGAAGTCGCTGGTCCGCGAGGCGGTGAGCGAGTTCCCGATCACGACGTCGCTCCGGGTCCGCCTCAACCCCGCCGACCTCACGGCCATCTCCACGCCCCGGGGCAGCGACGGCACCGAGACGGGCCCGGACGTCCGTTGGGTCCCGGACCCCGGCATCGCCATCGGCGGCTGCGTAGTGGAGGGGCCGGATGCCATTGTCGATGGCCGGGTCGAGAAGGCCCTGGACCGCATCTACACCGAGCTGATCTATGGTTGACGCGTTGATCGAGCGGTTGAAGGGAATCGAGCGGCTTACGCGCCTCGGCCGTGTGAACCGGGTCGTAGGGCTGGTGATCGAGGCCACGGGCCTGAACGTCGGCGTCGGCGAGCTGTGTCGGATCCAGAGCCTGACCGACGACCACACGCTGCTGGCCGAGGTGGCGGGGTTCCACGAGCGCGGCGTCCTCCTGCTCCCCCTGGGCGAGATCGGCGGCGTCCATCCCGGCAGCTCCGTGGAGCCGCTCGGCCGGTCCTTCGGCGTGGACGTGGGCCCCGGCCTGCTGGGCCGAGTCGTGGACGGCCTGGGCCGGCCCATCGATGGCGGCGGCCCCGTCGGACCCCTCACCCGGGTGCCCCTGGCCGCCGAGCCGCCGAACCCCCTCGACCGGCGGGAGATCAGCGACCCGATCGAGACGGGGATCCGCGCCATAGACGGCATGACCACCATCGGCCGGGGCCAGCGCGTCGGCATCTTCTCGGGGAGCGGGGTGGGAAAGAGCACGCTGTTGGGCATGATCGCCCGATACACCTCGGCGGACGTCAACGTGATCGCGTTGCTCGGCGAGCGGGGCCGGGAGGTGCGCGAGTTCCTCAGCCAGTCCCTCGGCGCCACGGGCCTCAGCCGGTCTGTTGTCGTGGTGGCCACGGGCGATGAGGCCGCACTGATCCGCGCCCGCGGTGCTCTGGTGGCGACGGCCATCGCCGAGTACTTCCGCGACCAGGGTAAGAGCGTGATGCTGATGGTCGATTCCATCACACGGGTGGCCACGGCATGGCGCGAGATCGGGCTGGCGGTGGGTGAGCCCCCGACCACCAAGGGCTATCCGCCATCGGTTTTCGCCAACCTCCCGCGTCTCCTCGAGCGCGCTGGAAACGGTCGCGTGGGCGGGATCACCGGGATCTACACCGTCCTGGTCGAGGGCGATGACTTCAACGAGCCCGTCGCCGACGCGACGCGCTCCATCCTCGACGGCCACATCTCCCTCAGCCGCTCCCTCGCCTCCGCGGGCCACTACCCGGCCGTCGATGTGCTGGGCAGCGTGAGCCGCGTGCGGAACTCGGTCATCGACGACGAGCATCGGCGGGCGGCGGACAACCTCGCCGGCCACATCGCCACGTACCGGGAGCGGGAGGACCTGATCTCCGTCGGCGCGTACCAGGAGGGGTCCGACCCGGCCCTCGACCGGGCGATCGCGCTGCGCGACCCGATCAACGGATTCCTGCGGCAGGACGCCGGGGACCACACGCCCTTCCGGGAGACCCGGGACCGGATCCTGAGGCTGGTGGCGGGGGAGGGTGAGTCATGAGCTCGTTCCGGTTCGGTCTCCAGAAGATCCTCGAGCTGCGTGAAGAGCGGGAGAAGAACCAGGCCCGGGCCCTGGCGGAGGCGCAGCGGCAGGCGGACGAAGCGCGTCGGTGCCTGGACCGGCTCCGGGAGATCCGGGCCGAAGAGGCCGAGAAGCTGATGCGGGCGCACACGGAAGGTCGGTCGGTGGGCCAGCTCCGCAATCTGAGCCGGGTGATCGAACAGCTCTCGGCGCGGCTCGTAGAGGCCGAGGAGAAGTACGAAGAGGCCGCGGAATCGGTGAAGTCCTCGCGCGCGGAGTTCGTGACGGCCATGCAGGACCGACGCGTGATGGACCAGCTCAAGGACAGGAAGCACGAAGCGTGGCGCCTCGCGCTCCGGGAAGCCGAAACGAAGCGGATGGATGACATCGCCATCGGCCGGTTCCAGCGTCGCGAAAGGCACGGGGCCGCATGAAAGCGCTGATCCTGCCGCTCGCGGCACTGCTGCTCGGGATCGTGGTCGGGACCGCATGGACGGTCACCACCTGGGAGGCGGCCGTCGATGTCCTGGCCACCGACGTCGCCCACGCGGCCGAGGCCCCGGGGACGGACCCCGCGGCGGATTCCCCCGACGCCCCGTCGCATGAGACGGACGAGGTCCCACGGACCGATCCGCCCGATCTCGATCCGGATACGCCCCGGGACGCCCCCGATCCGGCGACCGCTCCTCCGGCTGGCTCCCTCGCGTCCCCGGACGCCCTGGCAATGCCGGACTCTCCCGCCGGGCAGGACACGCTCGCCGGGGCAACCGCACGGCCGGATCCGACGGCCGCGCCGGACGAGGGGGCCCCACGGACCCCGGCCACGGACCGGCCGGGGATCGGCGCCGGCTCTGCCGGATCCGGGCCGGCCACCGGCGGGGCGATCGCCGACGGTACGGACAACGGAGCCGGGGACGAGCAGCTCAGGGCCCGGGCCGTGGATGGCGCGAAACAGCTCGCCCGGATCTTTGCGGCCATGCAGCCGCGCGACGCCGCGGCGGTGCTCGGCCACATGAGCGACGCCGAGATCACGTCGATCCTCAGCCACATCCAGCCGCGCCAGGCGGCCTCGATCCTCAGCCGGATGGACCCGGACCGGGCCGCCATCCTCAGCCGGTCCGTCCTGGGAGGAGGGGCCCCGTGATCCAGGCGATCCTGAGCCTGTTCGGCGGACCGGACATCCGGCCCACGGGCAGGGAAGCCGCGGCCGGGTTCGACGCGGCGCTCCTGAGCGTGATGTCGTCAGCGGAGCGGCGAGCCCCGGGGCCGCCCCTGGACAGACCGGTCCGGGACCCGGAGATGGCCCGGCTGGCGCCGGAGCTCAGAGCGCGCCTCGAGCGGGTGATCGGCCGCATGCGGGGTGAATTCGGCCACGATGTCCAGGTCGTGGAGGGCTGGCGCAGCGCGGCCCGCCAGGACCACCTGTTCACACAGGGCCGCACGCGACCCGGCCCCGTCGTGACCTGGACCCGGGATTCGGCCCACGAGGTCGGCCGCGCCGCCGACCTCATGGTGAACGGCGGGTACGGCGACCTCGAGGCGTATCGCACGCTCCAGCGGGTCGCTCGCGAGGAAGGGTTGGTCACCCTCGGGCTCCGGGATCCCGGCCACGTCGAGCTCCCGGGCCTCGAGGGGGCCGCCACAACGGGGCACGGGGACACGCGCATGCACGCCGCCGGTCATGACGGCAGCCTGCCGGCGCGGGTGGAGGACCCGGCGCCCGGGGTGGCCCGGGTCGCCAGAGTCGCCACAGTCGCCACAGTCGCCACGGTGGCGGGTGTCGCGCGTCTGGCGCCGGTCGCCCGGGTCGCGCGCATCGCCGTCCCCGGGACGACATCGGCGGCCCCGAAGTCCACGGTGGCGGGCGCGCCCGACGTCCCCCATGAAGCCCGTTCGACCCCGCGTCCCGAAGCAGCCCAGGGCTCTGGCGGACCGCCGATCGTCGCAGCGGCGGAAGAGCCCGTGGCCGGCCGTGCCCACCCGAGGGCTGCCGCCATTGGCCAGGACCCGGGCGGCCAGGCGGCACGGCCGCTCGACCAGGACGGCCAGGTCGCCCTGGGAGGCGAGGCCGTCGAGGCAGGGCCGACGAGCGGTGACCTGCGGTATCGCGCGGTGATGGAGCACACGGCCCGTCGCCCGGACGACGCGCCAGCGCCTTCCTCGCTCGAACCCGCTCCCGCGCGGGCGCGCTCGAGTACCGACCCGGAGACGCCGGCGGCCGGGTGGGTGGGGACGGATCCAACCCGGGCCGGATCCGGCACCCCGAAGGCCCCGATTGCCGCGCCGCAACCCCAATCGGGCCCCCTGCGGCCCGGGCCGCAGCTGCAGCCAGACGCCCGGCCCGCGGTCGAGCGGGCCGAGGACGGCTCCCACGAGTCCCGACAGCCCCGGTCGGCGGAGCGGGCCTCGTTGGCCGCGGAGATCGTCGACCACGTCCGGGCTCGCAGCCGGACCGGGGACGCGGGCACATACCGGGACGCGGCCCCGAGCCGCGATCCGTCGGCCAGTCGCGACTCCGCGCTCCGACGGGGTCGGTCGGAGATCCCCGGAGCTCCCGCCCCGGTCGACGGCGACAGGCAGCCGCGCCCCACGCGAACGGGGCCCGGTACCGGGGAGACCACGCCCGGCGCGCCGGACCGTAGCGGCGAGGCCCGGGCCCGTCCCGCCGGAGGCCCGACTCGGACGGAGTCCCGCGGCCTGGGGCAACGGGCAGCGGCCAGGGCTGCGGCCGAGTACAAAGTGACCCGACGCGCACCCGGAGCGGCCGGTCCACGGGCCGCCGCCGAGGCCGCCCGTAGCACGGACCCCGAGTCCACGGCCCCATCGGACCGGGAGGCCACGAGGCCCGAGCCCCTGACGACGCGGACGATGGAGCCGACGGCCGGCCGGCCCACCGAGCCGCGAATCCCGGTGGAGTCCGGGCAGCTTCGGGCCGCCAGGCCGGTGGAGGGCGTCGTCGCAATGGAGCGTCCGGACGTGGCGAGCCGGGTCGAGGCCGTGGACAGCGTTCGCGCCCGTTCCGAGGCACAGCCGCTCCGGCGTGTCTCGCTCCGCGTCGGGGAGGGTCAGGACGCAGCCCGGGTCCGCGTGGATCTCCAGGGCGACGCCGTCCGTGCGGAGATGGATACCCGGTCTTCCCGGCTGGCGCACCAGATGGGTCATGAGCTGCCGGAGCTGACCCGGGCGCTCGGACGCCAGGGCGTGGAGCTGGAAGGACTTCGGGTACGGCAGGGAGAGCGGATCGTGGCGGACATCGCCACGCCGAAGGTGGCCGAGTCCGTTCGGACCACGGAGCCCGGCTCCTCGGGTCGGAACGACGAGACCGGGACCCAGCGCCACGCCCACGAGGGGCGGGACCGGCGCAGGGAACGCAACCAGGAGGGGAACGAATGATGGACGGAATCAGCGGGATGGGTGCACCTCCTTCGTCGGTGTTGACACCGCCCGGAGGGGCCCTGGGGAAGGAGGAGTTCCTCCAGCTCCTGGTCGCACAGCTGCGCAACCAGGACCCCATGAACCCCATGGAGAGCCAGGAGTTCGCGGCCCAGCTGGCCCAGTTCTCGAGCGTCGAGCAGCTGATCAACGTCAACGAGAACCTCATCGGTCAGGCCCAGTACACGGCCGCCCTCGCCCAGGCGATGAACAGCGACGCGGCCGTCAGCGTTCTCGGTCGCCAGGTGTTGGCCGTGGGCGATCGGACCCAGGTCGCCGCCGGCTCGGCCCGGATCCCGGTGGAGGTCGGCGCGGTCGGCGGCTCGGCCACGGTCCGGATCTATGACGACCGGAACCAGCTCGTGGCCGAGGTCGACGCCGGCTTCGTCGAGGGCGGCCGCCAGACGCTGGAGCTGGACGCGCTCGACCTGGAGGACGGCACGTACCGCTGCGAGGTAGAGGTCACCAGCCCGGCCGGCGAGCCCGTGGGCGTGACCACCTACCTGAGCGGCACGGTCAGCAGCGTGAAGTACTCAATGGAGGGCCCGGTTCTGATGATCGGAGCGATCGAGATACCACTTAGCGCTGTCGTGGAAGTCAGCGCCAACTAGGAGGAGAGAAGCACCATGATGAGATCCCTTTTTGCCGGCGTCTCCGGTCTGCGGAACCACCAGGTCCGGATGGACGTGATCGGCAACAACATCGCCAACGTGAACACCGTGGCGTTCAAGTCGTCGCGCGTCACCTTCGAGGAGGCCTTCGCCCAGATGGTCCAGGGCGCCAGCCGCCCCGCCGGCGCCGCCTCCAACGTGAGCGGCGGCACGAACCCCATTCAGGTCGGCCTGGGGATGAATATCGGCAGCATCGACCTGCTCTTTACACAGGGCAACCTGGAGAACACGGGCGTCACCACGGACCTGGCGATCCAGGGCGACGCCTTCTTCGTCGCGTCCGACGGCCGCCGGAACTACTTCACACGCTCCGGCAACCTCCAGCTGGACGCCGATGGCCGTCTGGTCTCGTCCACCAACGGCTACGTCATCCAGGGCCGGGTCGCCCAGGACGGCGAGCTCACCGATACCATCGGAGATATTGTCCTGCCGTTCGGTCAGAAGTCCTCCGCCCGGGCCACGAGCATGGTCTCCGTGGGCGGAAACCTGGACGCCGAGGCCGCCGGTGTCTTCGATCCGACCGCCACGGACCCGTCCACCCGTGAGACCACCATGATCGTCTATGACGAGATGGGCGTCGAGTACGAGCTGACCGTTCGCTTCGAGCGGGCCGCCGATGACGCCGCCACGGCGGGCACCGACGAGCGATACGTGGACCTCGATCTCGACGGCGATGGCGTCACCGAGCAGGGGAACGTCTGGGAGTACGAGGTCGAGGTGGACACCGACGGCGACGGCATCGCCGACAGCCTCGAGACCGGCCGGATCGTCTTCGACGGCGAGGGTCGCCTGGTCGGCCAGCTGAACACCACCGACCACAGCGCACTCCAGACCTACGTCGACGGACTCGACTCCGACGCCATCACCGGTCAGTCGGTGACCCAGACCGTGACCATGAACGGCCAGGAGATCGCGATCGACTTCGGCGAGGCCATGGCCATCGACGGCCTGTCGCAGTTCGCCGGCGCTTCCACCGCCGTGGCCCGGGAGCAGGACGGCTACACCATGGGCCAGCTGGAGCGCATCGGGATCGACCTGACCGGCACCATCACGGGTTCGTTCACCAATGGTGTGAGCCTCACCCTCGGGCAGCTGGTCCTGGCCGACTTCAACAACCCGACCGGCCTCATCCGCACCGGTGACAACATGTACACCACGTCGGCCAACTCCGGCGCGGCGGTGCTCGGCTTCGCCGGCGAGGGCTCCCAGTCGGTGATCACCTCCGGCGCACTCGAGATGTCCAATGTGGACCTCGCCCAGGAGTTCACCAGCATGATCACCGCGCAGCGCGGATTCCAGTCCAACGCTCGCGTCATCACCTCCTCGGACGAGATGCTCCAGGAGCTGGTCAACCTGAAGCGGTAGGCCTGACCCGTCTCTTCCGAGCAGGGAAGGGGCCGGGCGTCCTCGCGACGCCCGGCCCCTTCGTCTTCCCGGCAATTCCTTCCGCTTCCGCTGGCCCGGCAACTCTAGCCGCCGGGAATGGGAAGATGCTTCCGGTACCCGCCCGCCCCGGGCATCGGAGGTCGGAGCCCCCTTTCGGGTCGACATCCATAACGTGTTGCACACCAGCGTTTTACGGCACCTATACCGATCCGGGCCAGGTGGCACGCGCCCTGCCCTGGGAGCGGTCGGAGGCAGGCACCCGGCGTCGCACCAACCAGGCGAATAGAGAATGGCGGACGAAGAGGTCCAGCAGGCCGAAGGCGAGTCTGACGAAGCGTCCGGGCGCACGCGCGGCATCCTCCCGATCCTCGGGACGGTGGCAGCGCTGGCCGTGGGGCTGGCCATCGGCCTGTGGCTGGTGGGGCCGGTCGCGGCGGAGCGACTCCAGGCCCCGGCACACACCGGGGCGGTGGCCGAGGGGGACGAGGGGGGAGAAGATGGGTCGCCCGTGACGACCTTTACCGTCGAGAACCTGGTCCTCAACCCGGCCGAGACCCAGGGGACGCGTTTCCTCATGGCCACGATCGTGGCGGCGGTCAAGGGAGAAGGAAGCGCCGCAGCGCTCGAGGAGCGGGACGTGGAGATCCGGGACCACCTGATGCTGCTTCTGGGTGGCAAGACGGTGGATGAGCTGACGGACGTGGGACACCGTGACGCGCTGAAGTCGGAGATCCAGGCCGCGCTCTCCGAGCTCCTGCCCTCCCAGCGAATCGTGACGGTCTATCTGCCGACCTTCGTGATCCAGTAGCCCATGAGCAACCAGGCGCTCTCTCAGGAAGAAATCGATGCCCTGTTCACGGGCGACGCCGAGCCGGCACCGGTCGCGGACCGGGTCGAGCCGGAAGCGCGTCTATACGACTTCCGGCGTCCGGCCCGGGTCTCGAAGGACCGGCAGCGGACGCTGGAGGGCATGTACGGCACGTTGGCGAAGTCACTGGAGGGCTGGCTCGTGGGGCGGGTGCGGTCGCAGGTCGACGTGCACCTTAAGGGGGTGGAGCAGCTGACGTTCGGTGAGTTCGTGCTCTCGCTGCCGGAGCCCTGCACGTCGTTCGTCTTCAACGTGGGCGAGCCGGGCGGGCCACAGGCAGTGGTCGATCTGGGACGGGACTTCGCGTTCTACGCGGTGGAGCGGTTCCTGGGCGCGGCCAGCGCGTCGGAGGTGCCGAGCCGGGCCCTGACCGTGCTCGAGCGCCGGGTGGTCCGGATCATCGCCGAGCGACTGGCCGGCCAGATCCGGGACATGTGGGCGGACCACGCCGACATGGATCTGGAGCTGGCCCGCTTCGAGGCCGTCCCGGACATGCTCCAGGCGGCCAACCGGGAAGACTCGATGCTCGTCGCGAACCTCGAGACCCGGTTCCAGGGCCTGACGAGCTCGATCCTGATCTGCCTCCCGTTCGCCGTCCTGGATGACTTCTTCGCGGCCGCGACCGCGGGGGGCGGCCGGACCAAGCGGGGGGCGAGCGACCCGGCGGACCGCAACGCCATCGCGACCAACGTCCGGCGCGCGCACGTGCCGATCTCGGTCCGGTTGCCGTTTTTCGACCTGACCTTCCGAGAGATCACCGAGCTGCGCCCCGGAGGGACGCTGGTCACCGGCATCCCACGAAGCTCGCCGGCCCGTGTCGAGGTCGGTGGACGGACCCGGTACACGGGGTTCGTGGGAATGATGAGCGATGTGCTCGCCGTCCAGATTCTGGACGAAGTGGAGACTGACGAGGAACGACCATGAGTGATGCAAACGAGCCGACCACCGAGTCGGGCACCGCCGTCGAGGAGACGGCAACCGCGGCGGAGTTCGCCGAGCTGGAGGACCAGGCCGGGCCGGGCACCGAAGCGCCGCTTTCGAGCCTGTACGATCTGACCATGCCGATCGCGATCGAGCTCGGCCGGGCCAAGATGACGGTCCAGGAGCTCCTTACGCTCGGGCGCGGGTCGGTCATCCACCTGGACCGCCTGGCCGGGGAGCCCATGGATGTGTACGTGGGCGACCGCCGCTTCGCGGAGGGCGAGGTCGTGGTGATCGGAGAGCAGTTCGGGATCCGGATCACCCGCATCCTGGCCCAGGAGCCGCGCGCGGACGCCGCATGATCTCCCTGGCCGCGTCCGTCATGGGCGCCCTCTGTCTGGTGCTCGGCGTGATCGCCGTGGGAGTCCGGCTCCTGAAGGGGCGGACCCACGGCGTGGGCGCCAACGAGCTGCCGATGGAGGTCGTCGGCCGCCTCGGGATCGGTCCTCGTCAAGGGCTGGTCACGGTGCGGATCGCGGACCGGCTCGTGGTGGTCTCGGTGGGCGAGGGCGGCGTGCATCCCGTGTGCGAGCTGGACGACGACGTGGCGCCGCCCGTCGCCGTCGACCGCACGTCGCGCGGCCCACGGCCCCGTTCGTGGCAGAGGATCCTGCGCTCGGCGGGCGCCGCCGTCCTGGCGCTATCGCTGGCCGTCGGAGCCCAGGCGGTGACGCCGGCAGCGGCGGGGGCCCAGGCGCAGGCAGGCGCATCGCCGGGCGCTGCCGTGGGCGCGGTCCAGCAGCAGCAAACGGAGGACCCGCTCGCGGCGTTCGGTGACGCGCTCCCCGACCTCCAGCTCCAGGTCGGCGACGAGGATGCTGGCGGCCTCCGCCTCTCCGGCACGGTCGGGACGGTCCTGGTCATCGGGCTCCTGACCATGCTGCCCACGCTGCTTCTGCTCATGACGAGCTTCACGCGCGTGCTCGTGGTGCTCCATTTCCTGCGACAGGCCCTGGGCACCCAGACGGCGCCTCCAGCCCAGCTCATCGCGGCGCTGGCCCTCCTGCTCACGGCCTTCGTCATGGCCCCGACGCTGAGCCGGGTCAACGAGGTCGCCCTGGAGCCGTGGATGGACGGGCAGATGGACGAGGCCGCCATGCTGAGCACCGCGGCGGGACCGTTCCGGGAGTTCATGGCCAGCCACGTCCGGGAATCGGACCTGGCCACGTTCATCGACATGGGGGGCGGCCCGGCGCCGGAGACCATCCACGATGTCCCGCTCATCACCCTCGTCTCCGCGTTCGCCATCAGCGAGCTGCGCACGGCGTTCCAGATCGGGTTCGTGCTGTTCCTGCCGTTCCTGATCATCGACCTGGTGGTGGCGGCCGTCCTCATGAGCCTGGGGATGTTCATGCTGCCCCCGGTGATGGTCTCGCTGCCGTTCAAGCTGCTCCTCTTCGTTCTGGTCGACGGCTGGGCCCTCGTGGTCCACAGCGTCGTGGCGAGCTTCGGCTGAGGGGGGCACGTGTCCGTGACGCTGGTCCTCGACCTCATGCGGGACGCCCTCTTCCAGACCCTGCTCCTCGCCGGGCCCCTGCTGGGTGTGTCCCTGGGCGTCGGGCTGCTGATCGCCATCATCCAGGCGGTCACCCAGATCCAGGAGCAGACGCTGACCTTCGTGCCCAAGCTCGTGGCCGTCGGGGTCACCTTCATGGTCCTCTTCTCTTGGATGCTGAGCACGGCCGTGCGCTACACCCGCGAGCTCTTCCTCGGCATCCCGGGGCTGGCCTCGTGAACGCTCTCACACTCGGACTGGGCGGCGCCGCCCTCGTGGCCACGCGCGTGACCGGGCTCCTGCTGGTCGCGCCGATGTTCTCGAGTCGGGCGATCCCCGTCCCCGTCCGGGTGGGCGTGATCCTGACACTGACGGTCTTTCTGGCACCCCATGTCCGACCCGTCGAGCCCTCGATTCGGGCGCTGGCCGGCGAGCTGGTGGTGGGCGTGATCATCGGACTCGGGGCGGCCCTCGTAGTCGCGGCGGCCGAGTTCGCCGGCGACCTGCTCGCGGTCCAGGTCGGGCTGTCCGGCGCGTCGACGCTGGACGTGATCAATCAGGTCCACCTCCCGGTCCTCGGGCAGCTCACCCAGCTCTTCATGGTGATGCTGCTCCTGGCCATGAACGGACATCTGATCATGATCGATGCGCTCCGGGAGAGCTTCCTCGCGATCCCCCCCGGAGCGGTGCTGGCCCTGGAGGGCGGGATCCCGAGCGTGGTCTCCGCGGGCAGCATCGTGTTCGCCCGGGGCCTCCAGTTCGCGGCGCCGGTCGTGGCGGCGGTGACCCTGGCGAACGTCGGCCTGGGGATCCTGGCCCGGACGGTCCCGCAGCTGAACGTGCTGATGATGGCGTTCCCCCTCCAGATCGCCCTCGGCCTGGCCACCCTCGCGCTGACCATTCCATACATCGCCGTGGGCCAGAGCGACTGGGCGGCCAGCTACCTGGCCTGGCTCGAGAACGCCCTCGGCTCACTCGGAGGAGGCCGCTGATGTCGGACGCCTCGTTCCAGGAGAAGACCGAGGCCCCGACCCGGCGCCGCCGTGAGGACGCCCGGAAGGAGGGGCAGGTCCCGAGGAGCCAGGAGCTCACGACCGCCATCATGCTGCTGGCCGCGGCCGGGACCATAGCCGTGGCCGGTGGTTCCCTGGGTGGGGTGCTGATCGACTCCTTCCAGCGCCTCATGCTCATGGGCCCCGCCGCGCCGGAGACCGTGGAGGGGTTCGACCGGCTCCTGGGCGACGTCGGGGGCCACGTGGCCGGTGCCCTGATCCCCGTCCTGATGGCCCTCACCGCCACCGCCGCCCTCGTGGCGGGGTTCCAGGCCCGGGGCGTCCTGAGCGCCAAGCCGCTGGAACCGAAGCTCGAGCGGATCGCTCCGCACAAGAACATCAAGAAGCTGTACGGGATCAAGCCATGGGCCGACCTGGCCAAGTCGCTCCTCAAGCTCGCCGTCATCGGCGCCGTTCTCTACCCGATCATCACCGGCGCCCTCGAGACGGCGGGCGACCTGGCCTCGAAGTCGCCGCTCGCGCTGGCCGTACAGATCAAGAGCCAGGCCGTCCGCCTGCTCCTCGCCGCAGGGCTCGCCTACCTGGTGGTCGCGCTGGCCGACTACGCCTATCAGGTCTGGCAGCACGAGAAGCAGCTCAAGATGAGCAAGGAGGAGATCAAACGGGAGCAGAAGGAACAGGACGGCGACGCGATCCTGAAGGCTCGGCGTCGCACCATCGGCCGGGAGCGGGCCCGTCGGCGCATGTTCGACAGGCTACCGGATGCCGACCTGGTGGTCACGAATCCGACCCATGTCGCCGTGGCGCTACGCTACCGCCCGGAGGAGGTAGCGGCGCCGGTGATCGTGGCCATGGGGGAGCGGAAGGTGGCGGAACGGATCAAGGAGATCGCCCGGGACCTCGGGCTCCCGATCATGGAGAACAAGCCGCTGGCTCGGGCCCTCTTGGCCACCGGCCGGGTCGGCGAGCCGATCCCGACGGAGCTGTACGTGGCCGTGGCCGAGGTGCTGGCCTACGTGATCCGCCAGCGCGGGTCGCTCGGCCTGGATGAGGTGGTGGCATGAGCACGGTGGCGGGGGCCCTGGCGGTGGCCGAGCCGCGCTGGCGCAGCGCGGCCGAAGCGGGCGTGATCATCGGCATCGTGGCCGTGGTCGCCCTCCTCGTCGTGCCCCTCTCGCCGGTGCTGCTGGACCTCCTCCTGGCCCTCAGCATCGCGACCTCGCTGTTGGTACTGCTGGTTTCGCTGAACACGACCAATCCCCTCGAGTTCAGCGTGTTCCCGGCGGTGCTTCTCCTCATGACCCTCTACCGCCTGGCGCTGAACGTGAGCAGCACTCGCCTGATCCTCGGCGACGGCAGCGCGGGCCGGGTCATCGAGGCCTTCGGGGCGTTCGTCATTGGCGGGAACTACGCGGTCGGGATCGTGGTCTTTCTGATCCTGGTGGCCATCAACTTCATTGTCATCACGAAAGGCGCCGGCCGCGTGGCCGAGGTGGCGGCGCGCTTCACGCTGGACGCCATGCCCGGTCGTCAGATGAGCATTGACGCCGATCTGAGCGCCGGACTCATCGATGACGACGAGGCCCGCCTCCAGCGTGAGAAGATCTCCCGGGAGGCCGACTTCTACGGCGCCATGGACGGCGCGGCCAAGTTCGTCCGCGGCGACGCCATCGCCGGGCTGCTGATCACGGCCATCAACATCCTCGGCGGCCTCTTCGTGGGCGTGGTCCAGCGGGGGATGCCCGCCGGGGCCGCGCTGACGGAATACACGCTCCTCACCGTGGGCGACGGCCTCGTGACCCAGATTCCGGCGCTCATCGTCAGCACCGCGGCCGGCATCATGGTGACCCACTCGGCCGGCGAGGCCCGTGTGGGCGCGGCGCTGCTCAGGCAGGTGGGCCGCCACCCCACGCCGATGTGGATCGCCTCCGGCTTCCTGGGCACCCTGGGCCTCGTGCCCGGACTCCCGCTCCTGCCCTTCCTCACCCTGGCCGCCGGCGGTGCCGGCCTGGCCTGGGGCATGGACCGGCAGGGGAAAGCGGAGGCCCGGCAGGCGGAGGCCGAGTTCCACCGTGGGCAGGAACAGCCGCTCCCGCCGGACGACCCGGTCCAGGACCTGATCCAGACGGACAAGGTCGAGCTCCAACTGGGGTACGGTCTGATCGGGCTGGTCGACCATGAGCAGGGCGGGGACCTGCTGGAACGGATCCGTATCCTGCGCAAGCAGGCCGCCCAGGAGCTCGGCGTGCTGATCCCGCCGATCCGGATCCGGGACGACGCGCGCCTGGACCCGTCTCAGTACGTGGTCCGGGTAAGAGGCACCGAGGTGACCCGCTGGCAGCTGGTCCCGAGGCACATCCTGGCACTGGACGCCGGCGGCGTGCTCGAGCCCGTCGATGGCATCGAGACGGCCGATCCGAGCTTCGGCATGCCAGCGCGCTGGATCTCCCCGGCCGTGCGCGGCGAGGCGGAGGCGAGCGGCTACGTGGTGGTCGAGCCGCCGACCGTGGTCGCCACGCACCTGATGGAGACGCTGAAGGACAACAGCGCCGACCTGCTGGGCCGCCAGGACGTGCGGGAGATGCTGGACCGGCTCAAGGAGACGCACCCCGCGCTGGTCGAGGACGTGGTGCCGAACCGCCTGAGTCTCGGTGTGATCCACCGGGTGCTTCAGCGGCTGCTGCGGGAGCGGATCCCGCTCCGCGACCTGATCACCGTTCTCGAGAGTCTGGCCGACGCGGCGGAACGGACCCAGGACCCGGAAGCGCTGACCGAGCACGTGCGCGGCGCCCTCACCCACGTCATCGGCGAACTTTACGCCGACCAGAACGGCGAGGTCCGCGGTGTGGCCGTCGGACCGCACCTGGAAGCGGCGCTCATGAACTTCTTCTCGCCCCGCCAGGGCCGTCCGGACAGCATGCTCCGACCGGACACGCTGACCACCGCTCTGCGCGAGGTGGATCGGATCACACGCGAGCACACCATCGACGGCATCACGCCGCCGATCGTCACGCCTCCGGGACTGCGCGTCGGCGTGCGTCGGCTCCTCGAGCCGGTCCTGCCGAAGATCCCGGTGGTCTCCCTCGCCGAGCTGCCCACGAATGTGACCCTTACGACCGTAGCGGTCTGGGAGCTGGACCATGGAACTTGATACCTTCCACGGCCCCGACATGAGCACGGCCCTCGATCGGGTCCGTGCGACGCTCGGGGAAGACGCGATGATCATCCACACGGCCCGGCGATCGGCCAACAGTGTCGAGATCGTGGCCGCGCCCGCCGAGCTCGTGCTGCCCTTCGACCTCGAGGGCGTGGAGCCGGAGCCGATCCGGATCGGCGATAACGGACCCATGGGACGGCCCCGCGTGGTCGCGCTGGTCGGCCCGACCGGCGCCGGCAAGACCACCACCGCGGCCAAGCTGGCCCTCCACGGCGACGCCTACGGCGACAACCGGGTCGGGTTCCTGAGCCTCGACACCTACCGGGTCGGCGCCCTCGAGCAGCTCCAGATGTATGCAGACATCATGGGCGCGCCCTTCGAGGCGGCGTACCACGCCGGCGATGTCGAGCCCGCCATGGCCGCCCTCGCCGAATGCGACATCGTGATCGTCGATGCCCCGGGTCGCAGCCCCACAAGCACCAGCTTCACCCAGTGGCGAGTGGCTCTCGACCGCACGCAGCCCGATGAGGTGCACCTGGTGCTCCCGGCCACGATCCAGCCCCGCGTGGGGAAGGCCCACCGCGACGGCTATATGGACTGTGGCCTCACGCACCTCCTGGTCACCAAGCTCGACGAGATGCCGGATGCCAACGGCGCGGCCTCCGTCGCGGAGGCCGTCCGGCTGCCCGTCCGCTGGTCCTGTGACGGACAGGAGGTCCCCCACGACCTGCGTCGGGGTGGCGTCGGCATGCTCACCACCGCAGCCCGTGCCGCGGAAGCGGCTCGGACGAGGCTGGTAGGATGAGCACTCAGGCGCAGGGGATCCGCCGCTTCGTGGATCGAACCAGGCCGCCACGGGTCCCGGGCACCGGCCACGTGGTAGCGGCCGGGAAGGGGGGCGTGGGCACCTCCTCCGTAGCGCTCCTCCTGGCCTTCGCCGGGCGCCGCTTCGGTCCCGTGGTCCTCATAGACGCCCAGGGCGGATTCGGTGGCCCCGCCCATCTGCTGGGCCTGGCCGGGCCCGACCCGGACGGCGAGCCCGTCCGGCGAACCGAACTGGATCCGGACCTGGTCCTGATCGATACCCTGCCGGGCCTCACCGATGCCGAACGACGGAGCGCGCTGCGCCGCGCCGGTCGCGTCGACCCGGGGACCACGCTGATCGTCGATGCCGGCGCCCGGCCGGCCACCATCGGCGGCGCACTCCTCGACTTCGGGGCCAGCCTGATCGCCGTCATGGGGCCCGACGGCGTGTCCCCGGCCGCCGGCTTCGCGCTGGCCAAGTACGCCTGGCGGCTCCGCCCGGAGACCACCGTCGCCGGGCTCGCGAACGCCGCCGACCTGGAACAGGCCGGCCTCGTACAGCACGCCTTCCGCTCCGGCGTGCGCCGCTTCACCGACCGACCGGTCTCCTGGCTCGGGCACCTGCCGGCGGCACCGACCCTCGAGGTCGAGCCGCTCTGGACCGCCCTAGACCAGGCCGAGCCGGCCTTGATGGAAGCCGCAGCCACCGCCGCCGCCCGACTGCTGCGGCCAGCCCGGAATGGCGGGCCTTCGACTCTGCACCTGATGAAGTGATCATGACTGAGACAGCTCTCTGGCAAGCGTATCAGAGTGACGGCGACCCGACGGCTCGGGACCGACTCGTCGAGGAGCACCTGCCCCTCGTCCGGTACGTGGCGCGAAAGCACTGGAAGCGGATCCGCGGCAAGCTCGATCTCGACGACCTCGTCAGCGCCGGCACTGTGGGCCTGATCAACGCCGTCGAAGGCTTCGACCCCGACCGCGGCCTGGCATTCAGTACCTTCGCCACCCCCCGGATCCGGGGCGCCATCCTCGATCACCTCCGGCGCTGGGATCACGTGCCCCGTTCGGTCCGGCGCAAGCAGCGGTCCCTGGCCCAGGCCCGTGAGGTGCTGGCCACACAGCTCGGACGGGCGCCGACCCGGGTCGAGATCGCCGAGGAGCTCGACCTGGACCTCGAGACGGTCTGTCGGTGGGAATCCGATGCCGCCGACGCGGTGCACGTCGCCCTCGATGCACCCCTCCCCGGCGGCACGCGGCAGGTCACGACCGTCGAGGTCATTCCCGGTGCGGTAGGGGAGGAAACCGAAAAGCGCCTCAATCACGACGAGGAAGTCGATATCCTCGCCGAAGCCATCGCCGAGCTGCCCGAACGCGAGCGGACCATCCTCGCGCTCTACTACCACGAGGGTCTCAAGATGCACCAGATCGCCCAGATCCTCGGTGTCACCGAGTCCCGGATCTCGCAGATCCGGTCCAAGACCATCAAGACACTGCGAGCCCGAATCGGGCATCTCAGGGAGGTCACGGCATGAACAGAATCAAGACGTTCATCACCGCTGGGCTCGGCGCGGCCGTCGCACTGGTGGCCTCACGCTTCCCGATCCCCGACGCCTCGACCCTGGACCGGGCGGGCAAGGCCCTCAGCCACGATGCCCAGGCCGGACTTCGGGCCCTGGGGTGGGAGGCCACCCGCCTCCGGACCGTCGCCGGGATCGACACCGGCCTCGAGAACGTGGCCACATGGGCCGCGCTCTCCCCGACCGCATCGCTGATCATCGTGATCTGCGCCGCCGGAGTCGGCATCGGCCTCGCCGCCGTCCTGCGCCGGGACCCCCAGACACCGGAACCTCGCCGCAGCACGCGAACCCCCGACCGCCGCGTCATCCAGGCCCGCGACATGGCCCGCAAGGGCGTCTTCGCCCTGGACGTCGCCCGCCAGACGGCGCTCCCCCGGGACGCCGTCACCCTCCTGGCCCGGGTCTCTGGCCCGGATGGAGTTGCCGGTAGGGGAAGAAGCTTCCGCCGCATGGGCGCGCGGTGACGGCCGCGGATTCGCCGGGAACGCGTCGTAACATGTTGGCAATAAGCCAGATGCACACGATTGCGAGAGCCGGTCCGGATGGGCACGCGCGTTGCCACTGTCAGCGAGCGGAAAGGCACGGAAGGAGACAACGATGAGCATCGACCCCCTTCGCACCGCGGCCCGGGCCCTCGCCTACTGGGAGCGCCGGCAGCAGGTGACGTCGAACAACGTGGCGAACACCGAGACGCCGGGATTCAAGGGCGAGAGGGTGTTCGCCGAGCTGCTCGACGACGGCCCGGCGGCGGTCTCCCGCACCGACTGGGACCAGGGGGCTCTGCGGGCCACCGGCCGACCGCTGGACGTGGCGCTGGAGGGCGCCGGGTTCCTGGTTGTCGAGACGCCGGACGGAGAGCTCCTTCGCCGCGGAGGATCGCTGTCGCTGGACGCCGCGGGTGTGCTGGTGGACGGCGCCGGGAACGCGGTCCTGGGCGAGGACGGAGCCGTGGTCGTGCCGGAGGCCGGTGAGATCGTGATCGAGCAGGATGGAACGATCCGGGCGGACGGGACGGAGATCGCCCGACTGCGGGTGGAGGACGCACCGGCGGATTCGCTTCGGCGGGTCGGTGGTGGGCTGTGGGCGAGCGATGCCCGGACCGTGCTGGAGCCCGAGCGGGTGATGCTGCACCACGGGTCGCTGGAGGAGAGCAACGTCCAGGCGCTGGACGGACTGGTCGAGATGCTCGAGGTGCAGCGCAACTACGCGGCGATCCAGAAGGGCGTGACCACGCTGGACAGCGTGATGGATACGGCCGCGAACCGGATTGGCCGGGTCGGCTGACCGGGAGCGGACAGGGAATACGGAACGAGGAGGAGTCATGGATCCGTCGATTCGCACGGCGGCCACGGGGATGGCGGCGCAGCAGCGTCGCGTGGAGGTGATCTCCAACAACCTGGCGAACGTCAACACGACGGGGTTCAAGCGCAGCCGGGCCCACTTCGAGGACCTCCTGTACCAGACCATGGAAGGTCCGGGGGTGGGTGGCGCCGGCCAGGGAACCACGGATCCGGTCCAGGTGGGGCGGGGGACGCGGCTGGCGGCCGTCCAGCGGATGGAAGGGCAGGGGCCGCTGGAGAACACCGGCCGTCCCCTCGACCTCGCCATCGAGGGCGAGGGGCTCTTCCAGATCCGGATGCCGAATGGCGAGATGGCGTACTCCCGGGACGGGAGTCTGACCATCTCGGCCGACGGCACGCTGGTCACCCACGGCGGCTACGAGGTCTTCCCGGGCATCACGATTCCCGAGGAGGCCACGGGTATCAGCATCTCGCCGATGGGCGCGGTCACGGTGCAGATGCGGTCGGCGGCGGACGTGATCGAGATCGGACGCCTCGAGCTGGCCCGGTTCGCGAACGTCCCCGGCCTCCAGGCCCTCGGGGAGAACCTGTTCGCCGAGACGCCGGCCTCCGGACCGCCCCTGGCCGGCTACCCGAAGGACGAGGGCTTCGGCCGCGTGATCCAGGGGCATCTGGAAGCGAGCAATGTCGAGATCGTCACCGAGATGGTCGACATGATCGCCGCGCTGCGGGCGTACGAGATCAACTCGCAGGCGGTCAAGACCAGCGAAGAGATGGCCCAGACGGCCACCCACATGGTCCGATGAACCTGGCGCGGCGTGGACTGATCGTGATCGGGCTGGGGCTGGCCCTCGTCGGGCCGGCCGCCGCCCAGTCCCCGTCGGAGCCCGACGGCGAGGCCCCCGTGCCCGCCAGCGCCCCGTCGGCCGTCGTCGCCGCCATCGCCCACCGATGGGCCGTCGAGCCCGGCCGGGTCCATCTCGAGTGGGGCCCCGGACCCGTCCTCCCTGAAGGCGCTGTGAGTCTTCTGGGCTCCGGCATCCGTGGCGCCTTCGTCGTGGAAGTCGATGGCCCGAGCGGCGCCGTGCGGCGCCGGCTCCGGGCCGGCGTCCGGCGCACGGTGGCCGTGGCCGCCCGGGACCTGCCTCGCGCCACCACGCTCGGGCCGGACGACCTCGCGTTCCGGGACACCGTGGTATGGGGCTCCGCCGAGCCGACGCCCGTCGAGGTCGGCTGGAAGACGGCCCGGCGCCTCCAGGCCGGCAGCCTGCTGGGCCGCCCGGCCGTGGCCCCGCCCGCCGCCGTGGTGGCCGGACGCGTCATCACGCTGGTCTGGCGCGGGCGAGGACTGGAAGTGACGACCCGGGGCGTCGCCGTGGGGACCGCCGCGGCGGGGGATCGGGTCGCGGTCAGGACGGAATCCGGACGCCGGCTCTGGGGAGTGGCCGTGTCGTCCGATCGCGTAGAGATCGAAGGGAGCCGGCAATGAGGGCGTGGAGAGATGTCATCGTGATAGCGGCGGTCCTGGCCGCCGGACCGGCCCGGGCCCAGGCCCCGGTCTCCTGGACCTCCGATGCCCAGGTGTTCCGGGTGGGCGACATGATCTCGGTGCTCCTGGACGAGTACACCCTGGCCTCCGCGAACCGGAACGAGAGCGCCCAGGAAGAGCGGACGCGGGCGCTCTCGGCGGCCGGGTCGTATGACGGCACGACCCTCGGCAGCGCCGGTCTCCAGACGGGCACGGCGGGTCGCTCCGAGAACCGGGGTCAGGCGACGCGCCACGACCGCCTCGCCGGCGAGATCACCGTCCGCGTGGTCGAGGTCGATTCCGCCGGCCGGCTCCGGGTCGAGGGCACCAAGGCCCTTCAGATCGACGGCCACGAGCAGGAGCTGCGGCTCACGGGCTGGGTGCGGCCCGAGGATGTACCGCCCCACAACGTGATCGAGTCCTGGCGCGTGGCCGACGCCACCATCGAATACGAGGCCAGCGGTAACCTGGGGAAGGCCCGGCAGGGGCTGATCACCCGGATCATCGGCTGGATCTGGCCATGAGCCGCCCCGTCGCTACTCTGGCTCTCCTGGCCCTGGCAGCCGGCCTGACCGGGTCCGCCGCGGCCCAGTCCGTGCGCGTCAAGGACCTCGTCACGGTCGAGCGTGATGTGCCGGTCCGGCTCATGGGCTACGGCCTGGTCGTGGGCCTCGACGGCACCGGGGACCGGGCCGTGGGCGGCCGGGGATCGCCGCAGACCGTCCGCTCGGTGACCAACCTGCTGCGCCGGTTCGGCGTCCAGGTCCCGGCCGAGCTGCTCCGCACCCGCAACGTGGCCGCCGTCCTGGTGACGGCCGAGGTGTCGCCGTACCTCCGGCCTGGCGGTCGATTCGACGTGAGCGTGGCCTCCATGGGCGACGCCGTGTCGTTGCGCGGCGGTCAGCTCTACTCCGCTCCGCTCCTGAGCCGACCCGACGCCCCTCCCTTCGCTACCGCACAGGGCGCGGTGGTGATCAGTGAGGGCAGGGCGGTCCGGGGGGAATACCGGGTGGAGACGGCGGCGACCATCCCGTCGGGCGGCCTGCTCCAGATCGGCATGGCGACCCCGGCCTTCGAAGGGCCGACCCGGCTCCTGCTGCGAGAGCCCGACCTCGGCACGGCCGTGCGCGTGGCCGGCGCGGTGAACGCCGCACTGGGCAGCGAGACGGCCACCGTGGAGGATCCCGGCTCCGTCCGGCTCGAGCCGCCGACCGACGCGTCGCTCCCGGTCTTCCTCGGCCAGGTCGAGGAGGTGGCCGTGGACCCGGAGCGGGTGGCCCGCGTGGTCATCGACTCGAGGGACGGGACCGTGGTCGCGGGCGCGGGGCTCACGGTGGGCGAGGCGGTGGTCAGCCACGGGGCGCTGACCCTCGCCATCGGCGGGACCGTCGAGGACGGCACGCCGGGCAGCGTTCGGGTCCCGGTCGGGACATCGGTCCAGGACGTGGCCATCGCGCTCCACGCGGTCGCGGCCACGCCCTCGGCCATCGCGGCGATCTTCCGGTCGCTCCGGGAGGTTGGCGCGATCCACGGAGAGGTGGTGGTACGATGAAGGTTGGCGACGGCGTGGGCGGCGCCCTCGACGCGGCCCGCTCGCGAATCGACGACGACCGGCTCCGGGCCGCGACCCGGGATTTCGAAGCCGTATTCGTACAGGAGATGTTCAAGGCCATGCGAGCCACGGTTCCCGAAGGCGGGCTGCTGGATGCGGGTCGTTCGGAGGAGGTCTTTACGGCGCTCCTCGATGAACACGTTGCCGGACTCACGGCCCGGCGTGGGGGTGGCGGGCTGGCGGATGCCCTCTACCGCCAGCTCATCCGGGGGACGGGATCGTGAGCGCCGCGCACCTGGACACGGCCACCATCGGCCGGACGATCCGGTCGCTGGCCGAGTCCCTCGACACCGAGAGCCGGCTCCTCGGCCGGCTCGAGGCGATCCTCAGGGAACAGCGTGAAGGCGTCGCTGAGAACGACGTGGCGAAGGTCGACGAGTCCGTCCATGCCGCCCATCGGGTCCTCCAGACCCTGGGCGAGGCACGCAATCGCCGCCAGACTCTGGTCCACCTTCTGACCGACCGCAGGGACGTTCCGGTCGACGAACTCGGCGAGGCCCTCGGCACCCACATGACGCCGGAGCTCACCGCGCGCAGCCGCGAACTCGGCCAGGTCGCCCGGGCGGTCTCGGCGGAGGTGTCGCTGAACCGGGCCGTCCTGACCCGGGCCATCGACACCGGCAACGAGTACGTCCAGCGACTCATGACCCCGACCTCCGCCGGGTATGGCGAGAACGGGACGTGGGGCGCGGGGGGACGGGAACCAGCCCTCATCAACCAGAGAGTCTGATGTCGAGCATCAACGGAATCCTCTCCGCCGCGGCCCGGTCGCTCATCACGCATCAGAAGTCGCTGGCCGTGACCGCCCACAACATCAGCAACGCCCAGACGGACGGCTACTCCCGGCAGCGGGCGATCCTCAAGGCAACGCAGCCGCTCATCACGCCCGAGGGCATGGTGGGACGCGGCGTCGAAATCGACAGAATCGATCGGCTCCGTGATCCGCTCCTGGACGAGATCTACCGGCGGGAGAGCGCGTTGTCGGCCTTCCACGGAGAGCGCTCGACCCAGCTCCGGGAGATGGAGCAGGTCTTCGGTGAGCCGTCCGAGACCGGAATCCTCGCCACCCTCGATGCATTCTGGAATGCGTGGAGCGACCTGGCCAACAACCCGCTGGACGGCGCGACCCGGGCCGTGATCCGGGAACGGGCCATGGAGTTGGGCGATCGGTTCGACCAGGTGGTCAGCGGGCTCGACGATATCGAGCACTTCGCACGCCAGCGGGTCACCGAGCTGGTCAGCCGGGTCAACGCGCTGGCCGCCCACATCGCCGAGACCAACGGCCGGATCGTGGCCGCCGAAGCGGGGGGCTCGGAGGCTGGGGACCTCCGCGATCAGCGGGACACCGCGCTGGACGAGCTGGCCGCGCTCGTGGACGTCCAGGTCATCGAGCGGGACTTCGGCGGTGTCGGTGTCTACATCGAGGGCCAGGCTCTCGTCGACGGGGTCACGGCCCGGACCGTGGACATCTACGGGGCGGACGGCGCCATGGCCGGCCTCCAGTTCGGCGATCACACTCCCATGACCCGCCCGGGCGGCAGGATCGGCGGGCTGATCCACGCCATGGCCCGGGATCTCGACAGCGTGCGCACGCGTGTGGAGACGCTGGCCGGCGACATCATCACGGCCGTGAACGACCTCCACGTCACGGGCACTACACCGGACGGCGTCACGGGCGAGCTCTTCTTCAAGGAGCTCGACGGCGGACGCATCGAGTTGACCGACGACCTCCTCGGCCTCGACCCGCTCCGGGACCCGCGGGACGCGATCGCCGCCGGGACGAGCGGCTCCGGCGCGTACGAGTCGGGAGCCAACGACATCGCCCTGGCCATGTCCGCGCTGCGGGACCACCCCGACCTCGCGGCCGCGTACGGCGACCTGGTGGCCTCGAGCGGCGCCGCACTGTCCGCGGCCCAGAGCTCCGAGAAGGTCCATGACACGCTGGCGCTCCAGGCCCAGACCCGGCGTGACGAGGTGAGCGGCGTCGCCATCGACGAGGAGCTGGCCCTCATGATACAGCAGCAGGCCGCCTACGGGGCCGCCGCCCGGATCGTCTCCCGCGTCGACGAGATGCTCCAGACCATCCTCGGAATGGTCTAGTGCTGATTCTCGGGCGCCGGCCGGGCGACGCCATCCTCATCGATGGCGGCATCCGTGTGGTGGTTCTCGCCGTGGAAGGCGGTACCGTCCGGCTCGGGATCGAGGCACCCGATTCCGTGGGCATCGTCCGGGAGGAGATCGTGACCGAGATCACCGACGAGAACCGCCGGGCCACGGCCGGCGACCGGGCCCGGGCATGGGCCGACCGGCTCGCCCCCGACTGAGCCGGTCGATCGGGCCCCCGCACGCCTCGGTACGCCCTCCTTCGTTACGGTCCTTCCTTCAGTTCGGACGACGACCGCCGATACTCCCCAACCGTACGGGGACACAGAGTCACAGCTCGGGCGAGTCGTCTTGTTCACGATCATCGGCTTCGCTGTCGTATTCGGCAGCATCGTATTCGGCTTCACCTTGCACGGGGGCGAGATCATGGTCCTCGTGCAGATCTCCGAGATCATCATCATCGGCGGCGCGGGTCTCGGCGCCATGCTCATCAGCAACGGGCCCATTGAGCTCATGCGGATCTTCCGAGAGGTCCTCGGCCTGCTGAAGCCGACCCCGTACACCCGGACCTCATACGAGGAGCTCCTCCAGGTCCTCTACGACCTCTTCTACGCCGCGAAGCGCGATGGTCTGGTCGGGATCGAGCAGCACATCGAGGAGCCCGAGTCCAGCGAGCTGTTCAACAACTACCCCACCGTACGAAAGCAGCTCCACGCCGTCAGCTTCCTCTCCGACACCATGAAGGTCCTTCTCACCGGCGCCGTGGCCGACCACCACCTCGCCGAGATCCTCGACCTGGACATGGAGACCCAGCACGAGCACTCGATGAAGCCGTCCATCGCCCTGGCCCAGGTGGGCGATGCCATGCCCGGCTTCGGGATCGTGGCCGCCGTCCTGGGCGTGATCATCACCATGGGCCACATCGGCGGGGCCGCGTCCGAGATCGGGCACTCCATCGCGGCGGCCCTGGTCGGGACGTTCCTCGGAGTCCTCCTGGCGTACGGCGTGTTCGCGCCGCTGAGTCAGGCCCTGGCCGCGCGGGTCGGAGCCGAGGAGTCGTATATGGGGGTCATCCGGACCGCGCTTCTCAGCTTCGCCCGGGGTGACCCCCCCATCACCTCGGTCGAGTTCGCACGGCGCAACATCGAGCCGGAGGACCGCCCGACCTTCGCGGAGCTCGAGGACATGACCAGGAGGCGGCGATGATTCCGGAGCACGACCCCAGGAACACGACCACCGTCATCCGGGTCGTCAAGAAGCGGAAGAAGGACCACGCCGCCCACCATGGCGGTTCCTGGAAGGTGGCATACGCCGACTTCGTCACCGCCATGATGGCGTTCTTCCTCGTCATGTGGATCATGGGCATGGAGGCGGGGGTCAAGGAGGCGGTCCAGGGCTACTTCAACAACCCGATCGGGTACAAGAAGGCACACGCCGCCGGGAAGAACATCCTCTCGGTGGCCAACTCGCCCGCGAACATGAACGTGGAACGGCTACTGCTCCTTTCCAGGGAAGCGCAGCAGCGGCAGTTCGAGTCGGTCCGACAGGAGATCCTCGACAAGCTGGAGACTCGCCCGGACCTGCAAGAGATGGCCGATCAGATCGAGCTCGAGATCACCGATGAAGGACTGCGGATCGAGCTGATCGAGGATGCCGGCGGCGAGACCTTCTTCCCGGTGGCCTCCTCCCAGCTCAAGCCATCGGCGGAACGCCTGATCCTGCTGATGGGGCCGGAGCTGGACGCCCTCGACAACGGCATCGTGCTCGAGGGCCACACCGACGCCATGCCCTACGGCCGGAGCGGGTACTCCAACTGGGAGCTGTCCACCGACCGGGCCCACGCGGCACGGCTCGCCCTCGAGCGGAGCGGCTACAGGGGCGCGAAGGTCCTCGAGGTGCGCGGCTACTCCGACCGCGATCTCCGCATCCCCGACGAACCCTTCGATCCCCGCAACCGGCGCATCACCATGCTCATCCCGTTCCGACCCGCGTCGACCCCGGCAATCGAGATCGGGCCTGAACAGAGACCGGATCCTGGCAACCTGAGCTTCTACGGAGCATCATGAGCGTCCAACAGGAGACCCGGCAGGTGTTCGTCGCGCGTCAGCCGATCTTCGACGCGACCAACCACGTCCACGGCTACGAGCTGCTGTACCGGGGCAGCGCGACGGCGGATACGGCAGGGGAGGGGAGCGACGGCTCCCTCGCCGAGGCCATGGCTCCGGGCGTCGTGGTGGACGTGCTCCTCGGGATGGGACTCGGGGACCTGACCGGCGGCCGACCCGCGTACCTCAATGTCACCCGCCCCATGATCGTGGACGGTGCCGTCGAGCTGTTCGACCCGAAACAGGTCGTGGTCGAGGTCCTCGAGGACGTTCGGCCCGATGAAGAGACCATTCCGGCCCTCGAGCGGATCGCCGGGCTGGGCTACAGGATCGCCCTGGACGACTTCGTCGTACACCCCGACTCGGAGCCCTTCCTGCTCCTCGCCTCCGTCGTGAAAGTCGACCTCCTCCAGCATACGCCGGACCAGCTCGAGGCCCTGGTCGACCGGGTGCGACCGTACGGCGCCGCGCTCCTGGCAGAGAAGGTCGAGGACGAAGCCGCGCACCAGGCCGCCCTGGACCTCGGATTCGAGTACTTCCAGGGCTACCACTTCAGCCGGCCCCAGACCCTCGCCCGACGGGACCTCACCGTCGAGCAGATGAACGTCATGCGACTGCTCAACCTCGTGAACGACCCGGAAACCTCCGACCCCGAGGTCGAGCGCGTGTTCCGGGGCGACGTGTCCCTCTCCTACAAGCTGCTCCGCATGGTGAACTCCGCGGCCATGGGCGGCCGCGGCATCGTCTCCATCGGCCATGCCCTCCGTCTGCTGGGGCGTCAGTCACTCCACCGGTGGCTCGCACTCATGCTCGCCTCCGGCGCCTCCCACGGACCCCGAGGCGAGTTGGCCCAGAGCGCTCTGCTCCGGGCCGGTATGTGCGAGCGCATCGCACTCGGCTCCGGACACTCGGGCGCCGCTCCCGCGCTCTACATGACCGGCCTCTTCTCACGACTCGACGCCCTCCTGGGCGCTCCCATGGCCGACCTCCTCGACCGGATCGACCTCCGGCCCGAAGTCTACCAGGCCCTCACGGCCCGACGCGGCCCCCTCGCCCCGGTCCTCGCACTCGTCGAGGCCTACGAAGGCGGCCACTGGCTCGAAGTGCCCGGCCTCGTGAAGAGCGCACACGCCACTTCTCTCGACCTCCGGGAGGTCTACCTCGATGCCCTCTTCGAGGCCGACCGCCATATCCGCGCCCTCAACCTCTGACCCCTCGCCCGACGGTCCCACCGGCCCGGCCACCCCCGTCCGCCTCAACCGCCGGGCCGCCCCCCCTCCCACCCCTCCTCCCTCGCCCTTCGACACCTGCCTTCGCTCCTCCCCCCTCGCCTCCCGGTCTCGATCTCGAATCCTCGATTCTCGGAGCCGGGTCTCGACCCTCGATCTCGCCAGCCAGACGGAACGCGCCGCTAAAGTCCCGGGAAAGGCCGCCGATACACTGACATAGTCGGCCGAACAAGCGGTCGGAAAGAAGGGGCAGGGAAGCCCCGGTACCTCTCAAGGGATGGAGAAAGCACCATGCGGATCAACACGAACGTCTCAGCGCTGAACACTCAGCGGATCCTGGGCCAGACCAACAAGGTGGCCGCCGAGCAGATCGGCCGGCTGTCGTCCGGCTTCCGGATCAACAAGGCCGCGGACGACGCCGCCGGCCTCGGGATCGCGAACACCCTGCGGGCGGACGTCCGGGCGCTGGAGCAGGCCAGCCGGAACGCCGAGCAGAGCGGAGCCATGCTGCAGGTCATGGAGGGCGCGACCACCCAGATCAGCAGCATCCTCGATCGGATGAAGGAGCTGGCCACGCAGGCGAACTCCGCCAGCTCGGGCGCCGACAACGGCGACGCCAAGACGCAGCTGAACTCCGAGTTCTCCTCGCTCCTCGGCGAGCTGGACCGGATCGTCAACACCACCACCTTCAACGGCCAGACGCTCCTCGCCGGCGGCTTCGGCGCCAGCGTGACCGGCGGCACCTGGGACGGCGGCTCGACGGGCGTCTACGACGTCGACCTCAACGGCACCGCGGCCGCCACCTACACCATCGCCAACGATGCGGACGATGGGGGCAGCGTGACCTTGAGCGACGGCAGCGGGAACTCCCAGACCGTGACGGGCGTGGCCAGCGGGAAGCAGTCGCTGAGCTTCTCTCAGTTCGGCATCACGCTGAAGCTGGGCGACGACTTCACGATCTCCAACGGGACCGACACGGCGGGCTCGGCGGACACCGCGACGATCATCGTCAGCGGCACCGCGAGCGGCTCCTTCATGGTCAGCTCGAGCGGGCAGTACGCCGGCAACGACCTCGTCTCCATCAACGCAGTGGACGTGGACGCGAGCACGCTCGGCATCGACGGCGATGACCTCCTCACGGCGGCCAACGCCCAGACGGCGTTGACCAACCTGGACGCGGCCATCGTCACGCTGAACAGCGAGATCGGTAAGATCGGTGCGGCGCAGAACCGGCTGGACTACGCCCTCCAGAACGTGCAGGCGACGATCGAGAACACGGCCGCGGCCGAGTCCACGATCCGTGACGCCGACATGGCCAAGGAGATGACGGAGCTCAGCCGCGTGCAGATTCTGCAGCAGGCCGGTACGGCCATGCTGGCGCAGGCGAACCAGGCGCCCCAGTCGATTCTGCAGCTCCTGCGGTAGAGGAACGGAAGCTCGGTTCGGCCCCGAGGGTCGATCCGCAGCCGGCGTCGGGCCTCGTGCCCGGCGTCGGTTTCTTCCTTTTCACGCCCCCTCAAGTCTTCCCACACCTTGCCGATCCTTCAATCAAGCGGAATCCACGAGGGCGGGACGCCGCCCGTAGCAGCAGGGACACATGGAACCCATCGCGACGTTCAGCGGGCTGGCCAGCGGGGTGCAGTGGCGGGACCTGGTCGACCAGCTCATGCAGATCGAGGAACGACCCGCGCAGCGCGTGCAGCAGAAGATCACCGGGATCCAGTCCCGGTCCGCTGCCTGGCTCACCTTCCAGTCCAGGATCACCACGCTCCAGGACTCCGCCAGCGTCCTGGCCGACGGCTCGTCCTTCGACGGCGTCACGACCACCGTCACCGGCAGCGGTTTCACCGCCAGCGCCGGCGCCTCCGCTTCCCCGGGATCCTACGCCGTCGAGGTGCTCCAGGTGGCCACCGCGGAGAAGATCGGGAGCGACTTCGTCGCCTCGAGCGGCGACGCCCTCGGCCTCACCGGCGAGTTCTGGATCAACGGCGCCCGCATCGCCATCGACGCGGCCCACACCCTGGCCGACCTCGCCTATGCGATCAATGCCGCCGACACCGGCACCGACGCCACCGGGGTCTCGGCGACCGTGGTCAGCACAGACGTCGGCGACCAGCTCGTCCTTTCCGCCCGCAGCACGGGCGCGGCCGGCATCGCGCTGGCCGACGGGGCCGACGGAATCGCCGCCGCCCTCGGCTTCACCGACGGCACGTCCGCAATCAAGCACGCCACCTCGGACGGCGCCACGAGCGACGCCTTCGCCAGCAGCAGCACGGCCGTGTCCACGATGCTGGGCATCACGGGGACCACCACGGGGACCGTCGACATCGGCGGGGTCCAGGACGTGGCCATCGACCTGACCGGCGACCTGGAGGACATCGCCCAGGCCCTCAACGACGCCGCCACCGCCCAGGGCAAACAGATCTCCGCCGTCGTCGTCGCCGAGACGGTGGACGGTGGGACCGTCTATCGCCTCGACATCAGCGGGACCACCGCCTTTTCCGACGCGAACGGCGTCCTCGAGACCCTCGGCGTACTCGAGGGCGGGCGCGGCGACGTGGCCCAGTCCGTCCGCTCGGCCACCGCGTTCCTCGACGACCTGGCCGCCACCGCGACCGCCGCCACCGAGCTCACCGCCCTCGCGACCGCGGCGGGTTCGGCCGGCGTCCAGGTCGGAGATTCCCTGACCCTGGCCGGGACCCGGCGCGACGGCACCACGTTCGAGCTCGACTACACGGTCCAGAGCGGCGACATCCTCCAGGGCATCCTCGACGCCCTCGAGGGCGCCAGCGGCTACGACGGTGCGGCCACCGCCTCCATCGACGGTAGCGGCCGGCTCGTGGTCACCGACGCCACCGGAGGGGCCAGCCGCCTGGCCGTCTCCATCGTCAGCCACAACGAGGGCGGAGGCACCCTCGATTTCGGCGCCTTCGAGACGGCCGTGGTGGGCCGGTCCCGGGAGATCGTCGCCGGTGCCGACGCCGCGGTCCGCGTGGACGGGGTCTACTCGACCCATTCCAGCAACACGGTCACCGGTCCCGTCCCCGGCGTCATCCTCGGTCTGACCGGCACCACGACGGAGGCCGCGACCCTCACCCTCGGCCGGGACGTGGACGCCGCGGTGACAGCGGTGAAGGCCCTGGTCGACGGCTACAACGATGTCGCCAGCTTCGTGACCGACCAGTTCACCGGCGGCGAGGGCTCGAACAAACCTCTGGCTGCTGACGGCACCCTCCGGAGCTTCCGGACCCGGATCCTCGCGGCCAT
This sequence comes from uncultured Gemmatimonadaceae bacterium, assembly GCA_964391035.1. Taxonomy (GTDB): domain Bacteria; phylum Gemmatimonadota; class Gemmatimonadetes; order Longimicrobiales; family RSA9; genus JAWVYT01. Next base: position 6,401 of record CAYMLW010000002.1, on the reverse strand, counting down.
GCGGACGGCACTCGGGACCGGCGTGGCCGGCTCGTGGACCCGCCTCACGGATGTCGGGGTCGAGATCCAGCAGGACGGCACCTTCTCCTTCGACGAGGCCACCCTGCGCGACGCGCTGGCCGCGGACCCGACCGCCGTGGAGCGACTGTTCGGCGTGCACGGCGCCGCCAGCGGGAGCGGGCTCCGCTACCTCGGGGCGGGGGATGACACCGTCCCGGGCACGTACACCGTGGCGGTCACGTCGGCGGCCACGACGGCTTCGGTAACGGGAAGCACCAATCTGGCCGACGGGCTCGACGCCTCCTTCGCATCCGACACCCTGGTCATCACGGATCTGGGCACCGGCAGCAGCTACAGCGTGGCCCTCGAGGCGAATCAGACGGCCGAGACCGTCCTCCAGAACGTCCAGACCGAGCTGGCGACGGCCCGGGCCCACACCATCGCGACCACCACCGCCCTCGATTCGGATTCCGGCGGCACCGCCGCCACCACGGACACCACCTGGAGCCAGATCCACCAGGGCGGATCGAGCGCCGGAGTCCAGAACGGCGACACCATCACGATCGCTGGCCGACGTGCCGACGGCACCTCGTTCAGCGAATCGCTGGCCCTTGCCGACGTGACCACTCAGACACTGGGCGAGCTGCGCGACCTCCTCCAGAACACCCTGGGCACCGACGCCACCGTGGAGTTGGCCGGCGACGGCACGTTCTCGATCACCGCCGCCGAAACCGGCTCGAGCTTGCTGGAAGTCGAGATGAGCTCCGACAACCTCGGGGGCGGTACGCTTCAGCTGGCCACGGAGGTCTCTCAGGAAGGTCGGGCCGCCGCCCGGATCGACGCGTCCCTCGTCGGCGGCGCCCTCGCCCTCGCGCACCAGGACTACGGTACGACCGCCGGCTTCCGGATCGAGTATGCCAATGCCGGGACCGAGACGGAGCTGGGGCTCGGGGGGACGACCGCCACGGAGTACGCCGGTACGGATGCGGTCGGGACCATCGGCGGCATGGCCGCCACCGGCTCGGGTCGCGTTCTGACCGGCGCCGCGGACACCGATGTCGAGGGGCTCATGGTGTCCGTGGGCGAGAGCTTCTCGACAGGTTCGGTCACGTTCAGTCGCGGCATCGCCTCCCTGGTCGAGCAGGCCATCGAGCCCATGCTCGACAGCGCCGACGGCTCGATCCAGTGGCTCCTCGACGGGCTCGACGACCGCGTGGAGACGCTGAACGACCGGATCGATGACATGGAGGCGCGACTCGAGCGGCGCAGGGACACCCTGATCCGCAAGTTCACCGCGATGGAGAAGGCGATGGCCATTGCCCAGAACCAGTCCGCCTGGCTGATGGCCCAGATCGGGGCTCTCCCCGGATCGGCCTCAAGTACTGACGAGTAGTGTCGATACCATGAGTCATGGAGCACCGACTACGGAGCGGCATGATGTACGGGCACTCGGCGTACCTCGACAATCAGATCCTCACTGCACCCCGGGAGCGGCTCGTCCCGCTCCTCTATCAGGGGCTGCTCAAGAACCTTCGCCGGGCCGGTAGGCAGATGGAGGCCGGGGATCTCGAGGCCAAGTCGGAAAGTCTCCAGAAGGCATCGGATATCGTCTACGAGCTGCTCGGCTCTCTCGACTTCGATGCCGGCGACGAGCTCGCCTCCCGCCTCGCGGGTCTGTACGGATACTTCGCCCGCGAGATCCTGGATGTCGGCCGGTCCCTCGACACGGCCCGACTCCACTCGCTCGTCGAGATGATCGACGGCCTGCACACCGCGTGGGACGAGGCGGCGAGCCAGGTCGAACGCGGAGGCACCGCATGATCGAGCCCGCCGGCTCCAGGGATTCGCGACGCCGCCGGAACGGCGCCCCTCCAGCCCAGCTGGACGCATGGGACCGGTATGGCCGGATCCTGGCCGCGCAGCTGGCGGCCCTCGACGCACCGGCCCCCGACCTGGAGCGGTTCCACGAGCTGGCGGACGAGCGGGAGGCGGTCGCTCGCGAGATCGATGCCCTCGACCCGGACTCCGGCGAACACGACGCGAAGTCGGTGGACCCGTCGCTCCGGGACAGACTCCAGGCCATCGGCGCCACCGACCGGGCGGTGCTCCAGAAGCTCGGGGCCCTGGGAGGGGAGGTCGGCAGAGCGGTCAAGGACATGGACGACCGGCGTCCCGGCCGTATGGGGTACCTGGCCGGCTCGACCCCCTCGACGGGTCGTAGCGTGGACGTGACCTCCTGACCGCTAAAGTAATTTCCGGAAGTGCCGACAACCTCCAGTAGACATGGAGGAGGAGATACGATGATTGGACCGATCGAAAACAATCCTGCCCGTTTCCAGCCGGTGACGGGCCCCACGGGCGATGGGGCGGAGGGCAAGCGCACCGAACAGCCCCGCGCGGCCGACCGCGTCGAGATCTCCCGGGAGGCAAGGGAGCGGGCCGCGGAGCTCGACAACGTCCCGGGCCTGTCGGCCGAGCAGGTCGCCGAGATCCGGCACCGGATCGTGACCGGTGCCTACGACGCGCCCGAGGTCATCGAATCCATCGCGCGCCGCATGATCGACTTCGGTGAGTTCTGAGGCTGTCATGAAATTCCTGATCGTCGACGACTCGGCCACCATGCGGCGCATCGTCGCCAACTCCCTGGGTCGGATCGGCTACAGCGAATTCGCCGAGGCCGAGGATGGGCTCCGCGCACTGAAGGTCTTCGATGACTCCATCGACTTCGTCATCACCGACTGGAACATGCCGAACATGGGTGGGCTCGACCTTGTGAAGGAGCTCCGGGCACGCCCCGATGGCGGCAGCGTTCCCATCCTCATGGTCACCACCCGGAGCATCCGGGAGGACATCGTCGCCGCCGCCCAGGCCGGCGTGAACAACTACGTGGTCAAGCCGTTCACACCCGAGGTGCTGAAGGAGAAGATCGATCAGGTCCTCAGCGCCGTGGGTGGAGCGGCGGCCTGACTCGAGGCGAGGAGGGTGTCGTGGGCGGTCTGACGAACGAACAGCTCCAGGATTCCGCGGCCACGCTCCGGCTCGTGGATGACCTCGTGGCCGAGCTGGCCAGCGAGCCGGAGGACGAGGAGCGCCTGAACGCCGGGCTGCTTCGGATGCTCGAGCGGCTCAACGAGCACAGCTCCGAGACCCGGAGCGTCGAGCGCGCCTTCGTCCGGATGTACGCCGAGCTCCAGCGGATCCTCTACCAGGTGCGCCAGAGCCGCGGCCTCCTCGAAGAAGCCGCGCTCAGCCACCTCGAGACCACCACGGCCAAGCTCCAGCAGGTCTCGTCCACCACCGAGCACGCCGCCACCAACATGCTCGACGGCGTCGACCGCGCCCTCCTGCTGGTCGACCGCATCGAGAAGGACGGCGACGACGACGACTTCCAGTCCCTCCGCGAGGAGCTCTACGCCCTCGTCGTCGCCCTCCAGTTCCAGGACATCTCGTCGCAGCAGCTCGAGCACGCCTCGGCCATTATCGCCGACCTCGAGAGCCAGCTCCGGCGCGTGGTCCGCATCTTCGCCAGGTCCGTCTTCCGCGACGACGAGGACCGCAAGGGCGACAACGGATTCCGCCACCCCGCCGGCGCGTTCGATCCCGCCGCGTCCACCGCCGACGCCGCGGACCGGCAGGCCGTGGCCGACGACATCTTCAAGGCGAGTTGAGCCAGCCGGTTGCCGGGCCCCGAAGCCCGGGATAGCGTGGTGGGGGTGGTGCCCCGGACCCTCGCCTCCACATGCCATGCTCGATTGCCAGGCCGATCGCTTCGCCCTCCCCGACCACGTTCACTACCTGAACGGCGCCTACATGTCGCCGCTGCTCCGGTCCGTCGAGGACGCCGGCATCGCCGCCATCCGGACCAAGCGGTTCCCGGTCGACATCCACCCGCCCGACTTCTTCGGCCCGCCCGACACCGCCCGCGACCGCTATGCACGACTCATCGGCGCTGACGACCCCGAGCGCGTCGCCGTCCTCCCGGCCGTCTCCTACGGCATCGCCATCGCCGCCCGCAACACCCCCATCGCCGCCGGCCAGAACGTGGTCCTCACCGAAGGCCAGTTCCCGAGCAATGCCCTGATCTGGCGACGCCTCGCCGCCGACGCCGGGGCCGCTGTTCGCACTATCCCCTCCCCGCAACGCACACGGGGTCGCAGCCGCGAGTGGAATGCCCGCATCCTCGAAGCCATCGACGCCGACACCGCCGCCGTGGCCCTCGCCGCCGTCCACTGGACCGACGGCACCCGCTTCCAGCTCGCCGCCATCGGACAGCGCTGCCGGGAGGTGGGCGCCGCATTCGTCGTCGACGGCACCCAGTCCGTCGGCGCCATGCCCTTCGCCCTCGCCAGCACCGGCGCCGACGCCGTGGTCTGCGCCGCGTACAAGTGGCTCCTCGGGCCCTACTCCGTGGCCTTCGGTTGGTTCGGGCCCCGATATGATCGAGGCGTCCCCCTCGAGGAGGCCTGGCTCGCCCGGGCCGGCAGCGACGACTTCCGCAACCTCGTCGCATACGTCGACGAGTACCGGCCCGCCGCCGCCCGCTACGATGTCGGGGGGCGCAGCAACTTCGTCCTGATCCCCATGGCCATTGCCGCCATGGACCAGATCCTGGAATGGACCGTTCCGGCCATCCGGGACTACTGCCGCCACCTCACCGACCACCTCTTCGAGCCCATCGCGGATCACGGCTTCGAGGCCGATCACCCCGACGGCCGTGGCCCTCACCTCTTCGGCCTGCGCGCCCCCCCGGGACTCGACATCGACCGCCTAGCCGCCGAGCTCGAGCGACGCCGCGTCTACGTCTCCCTTCGCGGTGCCGCCATCCGCGTCGCGCCGAACGTGTACAACACACACGCCGATATCGACGCCCTCCGCGATGCCCTGATCCGGACCACGGGCGCCTGACTCCCCACTCCGCCACGCCCCATCCCCGGCCCGCGACCCGGCCGCCCGGTGCGCCCGGTTGGACCGGCCCCCTTTACCCTCCGGCGCGACCCCGCGAGGTCGGGCGCATGAAGACCATTCTCATGACCGTCGCCCTCGCTCTGCTCCTCCCGGTGGGCTGCGGAACCCCGGACGCCGAGGACGGGACGGATTCGGTGGCCGCGCGGGTGGAGCGGGCGGCGGCGAACCCCGAGGTCTATGACGTGATCGCGTTCACCGCGGACGGCCGGCGGGAAGTGTTCCAGCGCGTGGACCCGCGTCAGCCGACCAGCGACGCGAGGTAGAAGAACCCGAGGACGGTGGCCGCGACGATGGCGACCCAGGCCACGCCCCGGAGCGCCGCCCCGGGCCGGTGCTCGGGGGCCACCACGTCATGGGTGACCGCCCGGAGATTCAGGTAGCCCAGGAGCGGTGCCGTCAGAAATGTCACGATCGTGGCGAAATCGACCATCCCCGTCAGCGAGCCCGCGAAGAAGGCCAGGAGCAGCGGCGTCGCGATTCCGATGAGGACGAGGGCCACCCAGTAGGTCCCGCCGGTCTCGCTCGGCGCAACCGGACCGGCCCGCTCCGCTCCGGCTCTCGATCCGAGGGGGCCTCGCTCGCCGCGCACCACTTCGACGGAGCGAGCCAGGCCCCGGGGGAACCCGTCCACCACCGTGAGCGACGTCGAGAGCATCGTGGTCAGGACCGCGGCCAGGACGAACGGCCGCGCCCACGCTCCCAGTGTTTCCGCGTACAGCTCCACGAGCTGAAGCGAAAAGACCGTCCCGGCCGGGCTGAATCCCGCGCCGCTCCCGTACATGACCGCGGCGCCCAGCGTCAGGAACGCGAACGCCATGACCCCGGTGCCGATGTAGCCGATCCGGAAGTCCAGCAGCGCGTGGCGCACGCTGGTCTGGACCCGCTCCGCCTCGTCCTTCGCCAGCGTCCACAGCGAGTTCCACACGGAGATGTCGATCGCCGAAGGCATCCAGCCGATCAGCGCCAGGAGGAACGCGAACCGGACGGCGGGCCCGGCCGCGGACGGATGCGTCTCGGGGATCAGGGCAAAGGTCCCGAGGTCGGCCCGGGGCAGCGCGACCAGCGCGGCCACCAGCGTCGAGACCGCCAGCAGCACCAGGATCGCCTTGACGGTCAGGTCCAGGAGCCGGTACCGCCCGACCCACAGAATGCCGGCACAGAGCCCGTAGAGGGCGCCGGCGGCCGTCCAGACCGGCCAGTTCAGCCCTGCCACGGAGAGCAGCAGGAAGGCGGTGAAGAGGAGGATCGCGCCGTCCACGATGACGGCGGTGGCCAGGGTGATGACGAAGTAGACCCAGACCGCCCACCGGCCGACGCGCGCATACCCCTCCACCAGGCTCTCGCCCGTGGCCGCGGCATAGCGGGGCCCGAACTCGAAGAAGGGGTATTTCAGGATCAGCGCGGCCACGATCACGCCGGTAAGGGCGAATCCGGCA
>CAYMLW010000001.1:0-54898 GCA_964391035.1 uncultured Gemmatimonadaceae bacterium | reverse complement strand
TTGTAGCCGTCGACCTTGTACATCACGGTCGCAGCCGCAAAGGTCGAGTCCGGCATCCAGTTCTCCTTCACGATGATCGAACCCGCCGGCAGGTCCGTCACCTGGTCGTCCTGCAGCGCCTGGTAGGCGGTGCTGTTCGCGTAGGTGGTGAGGAGCATGCCGTGGGGCTCCGTACCCGGATACAGCCGGTCCTTGCCGGGCCAGAGACGCCAGTTCTCCCGGTACGCTTGACTTTCGAGGAACGCCCAAACCGCCCCGGCCGTGGTGTCGGGGGCGGCGGCCCGCGGCTCGGCCTCCGCGGTGGTCGTGGCCTCCGCTGGCGGCCGGGCCTGCTGGTCGGTGTCCGCCGCGTCGCCCGCGTCCGCGCACGCAGCCAGAAGGGTGATCGTCGTGAACGTCAGGATGCTGCCCGCGGCTTTGATGGCCGGCGTCATGAGAGCCTCCGTTGCTCGATGGGGTACTCGTCTCGTGGCTCGAACCGGATCGCCTGCGGGAGGGTTCCGCCGCCATGGCGGCCAGCAGCAGAAGAGCCGACGCACCAGGGGCGCGCCGGCTCAGAATTCTGCACTGGACCTTCGTCAGAACGTGACGATCTCGAAGCCGTCTGCCACGCGCTGCCGCAGGCTCGGGTGTCCCTCGAACTCGCCCAGCAGCGCCACGTCCGCGTCCTGCACCTGCTCCTTCACCTCGAACGCGTTCGCGCAGAACTGGCATGCCCCGGCGACGAACCCGCGCACGTCCTCATAGATGCCGTGCAGCTTGTGCTCCGGGTCGCTGAGCTCGGGGATCCATTGCACGCCCGCGCCGTCGAACACGAGCTCCGTCCGGTCCCCCTCCTGGGCCGCCTCCTTCACCAGCTCGAGGGCGTTCAGCACCCGCCCGAGATCCGAATGCGATTCGGTGCCTGCCAGCACCACGACCGAGATCTTCGCCATACCGCGTCTCCTCCTGTTGCCCGATGGTCCCCAGCTCCGGTACGCCAACAGAGACACCGGCGGAATGGTTCCGACCTACCGGCCTCCACCTTCGAGGGAGACACCGAGCCCGTCCGCGAGACGGTTCACGAAGGCGAAGTAGGCGGTCACCTCGACGACCTCCAGGATCCCCCGGTCGTCCAGCCCGGCCTCGTGCAGAGGCCGGTGATCGTCTCGCCGGACCTCCTGCGGGCGAAGGGTGAGCTTCTCCGCAAAGGTGAGGATGGCGCGGAGTCGCTCATCGAGGTCGGCCGCACGCCAGTCCTCGGAGAGGGACCGCACGAGATCTTCGTCCCGCGTGACCTGACGGAGCGCCGCCCCGTGCTGTTCGATTCAGTAGCGGCACCGGTTTACCGCCGAAACCACCACGGCGATGGACTCGCGCTCGGCCCGTGAAAGGGCGCCGCGGTCGAACATGACCGTCCGGTAGAGGGCGTAGTGGTCACGCAGACCCTCGGGATGGAGCGACTGGCAGCGGAGGATATGGGACACAAGGCCGGACCGGCCGCCGATCCGCCGGTAGACTTCGGCGAGGGTGCCATCGGCGTCCTCCGGAGCGACGGTGTCGATCCAGGCGGGGGGCGCGGCCCCGGGTTCGTCGGCGCGCGTGTGCTCAGACATCGATGCTCGATCGGGCTTCGTTGGAAGGAACAGTGGTGAGAGTACCGCCAGTCGCAGTCTCGCGCGACCCCGCATGCTCGAGGCCATCCTGTTCCAGCGGCAGGCGCACAGTGGAGCGGGCGCCGCCGTCGGGGCGATTCTCGACGACGGGGTCGCCGCCCATGGCCCGGGCCAGGCGCTCGGTCACCTCGGCGATCACGATCGCTTCCCGGTCGATTCGTGCAGCTCCGTCGTGAATGGTGCCTCAGCGGCGGATCTCGGTGTCCGGCCGGAAGGCCGCCCAGGCGAACCAGAAGTAGTCGCCGTGGGGGATGGCCTCGAGTCGCGTGCCCCGGAGCGGACCGGAGACGGCGCGTCCGGTGAGGTCCCAGGCGCTCCCGGTCTCCCGGTCCCGGTAGCCCTCCTCGTCAGCGGTGAAGGTGAGGACCCGGCCCTCGACGGAGCGACGGAAGACGCCGCTCGTGCCGACGTCGCGTCCACCGGCCACCGTGATCTCGTCCAGTGCGCTGGCCGTGCCGGGTGCCCAGAAGACGACCAACGCCTCGTCCCCGATCTCATCGTTGATCACGCGCCGCTCGCTCAGCGCGCTGAACGGGTACGCCACGGAAGCGCCATCCAGCCGAACCGCCGCCACTCGCTCCATGGCCGGGAGGCGCTGATCCACCTCACGGGAGAGGAAGCCGCGGAGCGGGCCGTCGCCCTGGTCGTATCCGACGTACGGGTTCCGGCCGTAGGGGCGGTCGTGCCCGGTCTCCCGGGACAGGACCTGGCCCTCCGGATGTGTCTTCCTGAAGTCGGCCCAGCGGAGCGTCTGCGCGGGGAGGAACGACAGGGTATCGCCGGCGAAGTCACCGACGATGGCCTCGCCCGTCGCCTGCTGCCACCAGCTCTCGGTCTGCCGGTCGTACATGACCAGGTCCGAGTGGCGGAGCCGGCCGGTCGTGCCGAAATCGAGGGTTCGCCCCCTGTGGACGCGGTCGAAGACGAGGGCGATGTTGCAGAGCGGGCAGAACGTGACGACGAGGGGTCGGCCGCCCACTACATCGTTCACGATCTCATGCCAGATGAGGATCTGGTACGGGTACGCTCGCGCGTCGCCACCGTGCTCCACCACCATCACCGGCTCCCGGTCCTCGAGCCACCGGTCGGCCGCGCGAACCGAAACGAACCGGGGATCGTCGATGGCCGGGATCCCGTCCTTCGGGGGCCCGCCGGGAACGATCTCATCCAGCGGGACCGTGTGTTTGGAGAAGTCGGTCCTCCACTCCTCCTGGGCGGCAAGGTGCCCCGACGCCAGCAGGAGCGAGATGGCCAGCAGCACGGTGCGTGTCATGACGCCTTCCCGTTGTTCGCCTCCTGCTCCAGGATCCTCTCGAACAGGCGACGCCGGAGCGACGAGGGGGCGTGCTCCCGGTCCTGGATCCGGCGCGTGAACTCGAAGTACGCCCGCTGGAAGTCGTACTGCGGGTAGCAGCGGTTGCAGATGTCGAGGTGCTTCTTCACAGCTTCCTCTTCCCCGGGCTGAAGCTCGCCGTCCAGGAACTCCCAGAGGCGGGCGAGCGCCTCCTCGCAGCGGATCATGCCCATGGACTCCATTATCGCGTGATCTCCGGTACATAGCCGGACTCGACCGCGAACTCGCGCAGCCGGCCCTGCAGCAGCTTTCTCGCCCGGAAGAGGCGGCTCTTCACCGTCCCGACCGGTACATCCAGTACCTGCGCGATCTCGGCGTACTTCAGGTCGCCGAGGTCGCTGAGCACCAGCACCTCGTGGAATTCCTCCGGCAGCGCGTCGATCGCCTCCACCACCTGATCGTCGATCAGCTTCGCGAAGAACTCCTCCTCCGGGTCCGACGACTGCGCCGCGAACGCCGACCCGGCGCCCAGCGCTTCGACCCGCGCGTCCGCCAGCTCCGACGCCGGCGTCTCCCGCTGGTTGCGCACCAGCGCCTTCCTGTGGAGGAACGTGTTCCGGCAGATGGTGAAGAGCCACGACTTGGCGTTCGTGCCGCGCTCATAGGTGTGCCAGAAGCGGTGGGCCCGGAGAAACGTCTCCTGCACCAGGTCCTCGGCGGCGTCCTCGTCCCCGCGGGTCAGGCGCATGGCGAAGCGGTAGACGGCGTCGAGCCAAGGCAGCGCCTCCTCGGCGAACCCCTCGGCCGTAATGGCGGATGTATCGGCACCGGGTTCCTGCTGCGGCCGCGATTCCCGTGGCCGACCGGGTCGAACGTCCCGATCCGTTTGCCCGGAGAGCATCGACCACGCCATCCGGACTCTGTCCCACATGGCCTCACGGCTCATGGGATCGTATCCGGGACGATGCGGCTCGTCGGAGTCGTTCGTTTCGTGGGTCCCACGGTGCCAGCGATACGTTGGTCCTCGGATCTCCGGTGGTCGTCACGGCCCCAACCGGACAACGACGCGGAAGGTTCCCGACCGCCGCTTCAGCCGTTCGACCGGTTCTCCCGCTGCAGACATGTGGGCCGCCCGGGGGTTCGCTTCCACGATACGGTCCCGCTCCACGTCCAGGAGCAGGATGGCGTCTTGCGAGTCGGCGAAGATCGAGCGGAAGTGATCCGGTCCGATGGCTGGGGTCCGCCATTGAAACCGGTTGGGAGGGGCCGCGGGATCCAACGGCCTCGCGCAGTGTAGTAGAGTCCTCACTCCTTCGAACGCCTCCCGTGGTTCGAGTCCCTCTCGCAGAACTGGAGCAGTCCCATGGCCAAGGTCAGGATCAACAGGCCGGATGGCAACCCGTCGCCATACTTCTGGTCGGACAAGGAAACGTCCGCCCGGGATCGCAAGACGGTCTACAAGCAGACCGAGGGCGGTGTGAAGCGGATGCGCGGTGTCCATTTCGATCCGGTGAGGAAACGGATGCACACGGAGGGCCGCTGAGCCGGGCCACCGGGCTTAGGCCCGGCCGGCTTTCCGGTTCGACCGGCTCGGACCGACCCTGCAGAGCGGGACGCCATGTCCCGGGAGGGCTGGAGATGCAGGACGAGACCGATGTGCCGCGTGGTCTGCGCGCGCTGCGCGTCGACCCGGACAGGTTCCCGGGATCGGTGAGCGGGGCGGAGAGGCTGCCCTCGCCCGGTGAGCGGGTCTACACGAACGAGGGGACGGCCGTCGTGGTGCGTCTCCTGGGCAGGACCGGCTCGGGCGGCCGCCTGCTCGAGCTGGCGATGGACGACGGGCGAAAGGCGCCCTTCTTCGCGGCCGCGGCCAACATCCGGGTCCCGCCGCCGGGCGGCGAGCCGCTCACAGTAGCGGGCGGCGATCGCGCCTGATCCATCTGCTGATGCCGCGCCCGACGGTTCACCCGACCCGGCCGCGGACGACGGAGCGTAGCGCGCGTGCCGGGCCCCGAAGGTGGCCGGGAGCGGATACACGAGGTCAGGGACGGTGGGGTCGAACGCACGTCGCCGCTCCGTGACGGCGGGCCCCGGGGGTTTCGCCACGACGAGACCGGCGGTTTTCCCGGCATGAGGGGCTATCTTCCGGCATGGATCACTCCGCTCCCATCCTTCGGTTGAACCGGACTCTGGAAGGCCGGTACCGGATCGAGCGACAGCTCGGTGAGGGCGGCATGGCGACGGTCTATATGGCCCACGACCAGCGACACGATCGCGCCGTCGCATTGAAGGTCCTCAAGCCCGAGGTCGCGGCGCTGCTGGGGGCGGAGCGGTTCCTCGCGGAGATCCGGACCACGGGCAAGCTCCAGCACCCGCACATCCTCCCCCTCTTCGATTCCGGCGAAGCCGACGGCTCGCTCTTCTACGTCATGCCGTACGTGGACGGCGAGACGCTGCAGGAGCGGATCGCTCGGGAGGGACAGCTCCCGGTCGAGGACGTGCTGCGCATCGCGGCCGGCGTGGCCGACGCGCTCCAGACCGCCCACGATGCGGGGGTCGTTCACCGCGACATCAAGCCGGCCAACATCCTCCTCAGCCGTGGCGAGCCGCTCGTCGCCGACTTCGGAATCGCCCTCGCCGTCGGAGGCGCAGCGGAGAGCCGGCTGACGGAGACCGGACTGAGCGTCGGGACGCCCCGGTACATGTCACCGGAGCAGGTCACCGGCGACCACCCCGTCGGCCCGTCCAGCGACGTCTTCTCGCTGGCGTGTGTCCTCTACGAGCTGCTCGTGGGGGAACCGCCGTACGCGGGCACGACGGCCCAGGCACGACTTGCCCGGCTGCTCCAGGGAGGGTCGGTCTCCGCCGCGGCCGCCCGGAAATCCGTTCCCGCGCACGTGGACGCTGCTCTGCGGAAGGCGCTCGAGCGGCTGCCCGCGGACCGATTCGATAGGGCCGCGGACTTCGCGAAGGCGTTGACCGATCCGTCGTTCCGGTATGGCGAGGCGGCGGGCGTGCCGATTGCCACACACCGGCGATGGCGGGCCGGCACCCTCGCCGTCGGACTCGCCGCCCTGGCGCTAGCCCTGGTCTCGGCATGGGCGCTCACTCGTGCCCCTCCTCCGGCGCCGACGACCCGGGTGTCGATCGTGCTCCCGGAGCCCAGGACCGGCGGCCTCGGGACCATCGCTCTGTCGAGGGACGGCTCGGCGCTGGTGTACGAAGGGCCGAGCGAGGTGGGGACCCACCAGCTCTGGGTCCGGCGGTGGAGCGAGTCGAACGCCTCGCCCCTTCCGGGCACCACAGGCGGTGTCCACGGTTCGTTCTCGCCCGACGGTCGGGAGATCTCGTACATGGACCGGGGCGGCAGGAACCAGTCAGGGTTGGTGGCGAGCCGCCAGGACCGGTTGATGGTCACGTCCCTCGACGGCGGCGTGCCCCGGCTGCTGCACGAGCCGATCCGGGGCTATCCTCGCTGGGGCGCGGACGGATACGTGTACTTCATGGACGCGGAGACCGGGGGCATCAGCCGGATCTCGCCAGGAGGCGGGTCGGTGCAGCGGATCACGGAGCGGCAGGAAGGCGAGGACACCCCCCACTACAATCCGTGGTTCGTCGAGGAGGGCGACGCCGTCCTCTTCGTGGTGAATGTTGGAGATGTGCCGCAGATCCGGGCGGTGGACCTGGCGAGCCGTGAAGTCACGACGGTGGTCTCCGGCGGCGTACGGCCCCACCACACGCGCACGGGCCACCTGGTGTACATGACTCCCGCCGGTGTGCTCACCGCCGTCCCGTTCGACGCCGAGGAGATGGTGGTGACCGGCCCCGCCGTGCCCCTCGTTTGGGGCCTCGTGTTCAAAGAATACTACTCTTCGCTGACCCTCTCCGAGAACGGCACCCTCGTCTACACCACCGAGGTGAGTTCGAGGCGATTCCAGCCGGTCTGGGTCGATCGCGGCGGCGCGGCGACTCCCATCGATCCCGCATGGGGATACGACCCGGGCCGAGACCCCGGCTTCTCGGTCTCTCCGGACGGGACGCGGCTGGCCGTCAGCATCATGGGCGACGTCCACGAGGACATCTGGATCAAGGAGCTTCCCCGGGGGGCCCTGACGCGCCTCACCTTTGGCGCCAATCAGGAAACGCGGCCGCGCTGGGCCCGGGACGGGCGAGTCAGCTACGTCTCCTTCCGGTGGGGGCCGGGCGCGCTCTACGCCCGCAACGCAGACGGGACCGGAAGCGCGGAGCTCCTGCTGCGCCACGAGAGGCCGATCATGGAGGGCGCCCTCTCCGGGACCGGCGAATGGCTGATCGCTCGGGTCGGCAGGGGCGTGAGCGTCGACGGCAAGCCTGGCGGCAAGGACGTCATCGGGATCCGTCCGGGGGTGGACTCCGGGCCGACACCGCTGATCGCCACCGGGTTCGACGAGAAGGCCGTGATGCTGTCCCCCGACGGACGCTGGCTGGTGTACGAGTCGGACGAAACCGGCCGGAACGAGATCTACGTACGACCCTTCCCGGAGGTCGGCGCGGGCAAGTGGGCGGTGTCCGTCGGCGGGGGCGCCATGCCGCTGTGGTCCCGGGACGGGAGTCGGATCTTCTACGTGAATGCCGCCAGGGAGATGGTGGAGGTCCGGGTCTCCACGACGCCCTCCTTCGCGGTCCGGGATCGTGAGAGCCTCTTCGCCATTGGCTCCGAATTCATGATTCCACAGAACGCGGATTACACGCTGTACGACATCATGCCCGACGACGCGCGGTTCGTGATGCTCCGCCGCGAGCAGGCGGAGACCGAGGAGCTGATCCTCGTGCTGAACTGGTTCGAGGAGCTGAAGGCGCGGGTCCCGAACTGAGGTGCCCCGATCCGTCCGGCGGTCTCGCCGCCCGAACCTCGGGTGGTTCGCGATCGCCGTGCGCCCTGCGCGTTCTATCGCCGGGCGTGGACGTACATGCAGGCATCCTCGGCGCCATCCCGCTGAGGACTGCCGGGACCCCACCCCGCCGGAATGTTCTGGATGCACTCCCGGTACGAGTCGTAATCCTCCGCCCGGAATGTCGGGCCCGAGGCGGCCTCCCAGAAGAGGGCGGCGAGTACGACCACGACGGTCGCGGCCAGCACCAGCGCCGTCACCCATCCCGTCCTGCTCACGCCTCGCTCCTTTCGTCGGATCTCCACGACCGGCCACGGAGGATAGCGGCGGGGCCCGTGCCCCGGTAGCCCGGCGGGGTTGGTGCCCCGGTAGCCCGCACGCCATGGAGCCCGAGTCGAACCCGGTGATCCGTTTGGTCCGCGGGCTCATCCCCGTGACCAGCGTATGCCACGGCCAGAAGTTGTTCGTGCGGGAGGACGTGGCGGGTCGGATGCGCCGGGTCGCCACGCCGCTGTTCGTGGTGCCATCCTGGGACTGCGGGCGCTATACTTCCTCCTCGCCGGCGTGGTCCGCAGATTCCATCATCTGAACCCGGGCCTCAGCGTTGTCCTCGTGTTCGTGGGCGCCAAGATGCTGTTGATAGATATATTCGAGGTCCCGGTCGGGTTGTCGTTGGGCGTGATCGCGCCGGTCCTCACGGCCTCCGTCCTGGCATCCCTCGCCTGGCCGAAGGCGGTGGAGGCCCATGACCCGGTGATCCACGACCCGCTGGAGCGGAAGCCGCCGGACCCGGTCTCCTCGCCGCCGCTCGAAACCCGAAACAGGAGTAGCGCGCTCTGACCGTGCCTGATTCCACTGGCGGCGCCGGCGCCCGGCTCAAGAAGGAGCTGGGGCTGTTCGATGTCTACGCCATCAGTACCGGCGCCATGTTCAGCTCCGGCTTCTTCCTGCTCCCCGGCCTCGCCGCGGCCCAGACGGGGCCGTCGGTGTCGCTGGCGTATCTGGTCGCCGGCCTGTTCATCCTGCCGGCGATGTTCAGCGTGGCCGAGCTGTCGACCGCCATGCCCCGCGCCGGCGGCGCCTACTACTTCCTCGACCGGGCCCTCGGGCCGATGGTCGGCACGGTGGGGGGGCTGGGGACGTGGCTGGCGCTGGTCCTGAAGAGCGCGTTCGCCCTGGTGGGGATGGGGGCGTACCTCGCCATCTTCGTGGATATCCCCATCAAGCCGCTCGCGGTGGCGCTGACCGTGGTCTTCATGGTGGTCAACATCGTGGGGGCGAAGGAGACGAGCGGGCTCCAGCGGGTCCTGGTCACGGCGCTCGTCGCGATCCTGGCGTTCTTCATCGTGCAGGGGCTCGCGGAGGTCGCGACCCGGGGCTTCTCGACCGTCACCGCCGAGCGCTTCACGCCGTTCTTCGCGTTCGGGTTCCAGGGCTTCATGGCCACGGTGGGCTTCGTCTTCGTTTCCTACGCGGGGCTGACGAAAGTGGCCAGCGTGTCGGAAGAGGTTCGGGACCCGGACCGGAACATCCCCCTCGGGATGACCCTTTCGCTGCTGACCGCGGCCGTGATCTACACGGTCGGCGTCTACATCATCGTTGCGGTGCTGGACCCGTCCGCGCTCCGCGGAGACCTGACGCCGGTGGCGACGGCGGCACAGGCCTTCTTCGACTGGCTGCCCGGCTCCGCGGGCGTGCTGCTCATCGTCGTGGCCGCCATCGCGGCGTTCGCGTCGACGGGCAATGCGGGCATCCTGTCCGCGTCGCGCTATCCCCTGGCCATGGCGCGGGATCGGCTGGTCGCCGAGCCCTTCGGCCGCCTGGGCCGGTTCCACACGCCGGTCGTCGCGATCGTGGCCACCGGCCTGCTGATGATCGCGTCGATCCTGCTGCTGGACATCGCCGCGATCGCCAAGCTCGCGAGCGCCTTCCAGCTCCTGTTGTTCGCCTTCCTGAACCTCGCGGTGATCGTCATGAGGGAGAGCCGGATCGCGGGGTACGACCCCGGCTTCCGCTCCCCGCTCTACCCCTGGATGCAGATCCTGGGCGGGCTCACGCCGTTCTGGCTCATAGGCGAGATGGGCGACCTGGCCATACTGTTCAGCCTCGGTCTCGTCGCCCTCACCACCGGATGGTACTTCTACTACGCCCGGCCGCGGGTCGAACGGGCGGGGGCGATCTTCCACACCTTCGCACGTTGGGGCGAAGCGCAGTACGCCGGCCTCGATCTCGAGCTGCGGGGAATCGTCAAGGAGAAGGGACTCCGGGAGGAGGACCCCTTCGACGAGGTGGTGGCGAGGGCGGACGTGATCGAGATCGAGTCGGTGAACCTGGCGGCGGTGATCGGACTGGCCTCCTCACGGCTGTCCGAGCGAACAGGGGTGCCCATGAACATCCTCCTCGAGGGGTTCCTCGACGAGCTGCGGGTCGGCTTCGTCCCCATGGCCCGGGGCGCGGCGATGCCGCACCTTCGGGTCGCGGGCCTGCAACACCCGGAGCTGCTCCTGGCGCGGTCGGCCGAGGGTGTTCGCTACCGCAAGGAGGGTGAGCCTGAAGAGGAGTCCGTGCTCCATGCCGTCTTCTTCCTGGTCAGCCCGGAGCACGAGCCGGGGCAGCATCTCCGTCTGCTCGGCCACCTGGCCACGCACGTGGACGAGGAGGCCTTCCTCCCCCGGTGGCTCGCGGCCCGAAACGAGCAGGAGCTGAAGCTGACGCTGCTGCGAGAGGAGCGGTCCCTGTCCCTCCACCTCGGTGCCGGGAGTCCCGCAGCCGAGTGGATCGGCAGGACCGTCGCCGAGCTGAGCCTGCCGCCCAACACCCTGGTCGCCCTGATCCGGCGTCGAGGTCACGGACTGGTACCTCAGGGCTCGACGCTGTTGCGCGAGGGTGACCGTCTCACGGTGATCGGGGGCCCGGAAGCGATGCGGAGCCTGGCGGAGCGGTTCGGGAGCGCGGAACCGGGTCCCGGGGAGGCGGCGGAGTCGTGACCGCGTTCACCTGGCTCCTGATCGCGGTCCTCATCGGCTTCAACGGGCTCTTCGTGGCGGCGGAGTTCGCGGCGGTGAGCGTCCGCCGGAGCCGGATCCGCCAGATGGCCGAGGAGGGGAACGCCCTGGCCCGTGCGCTCCTCCCGACATTGAAGGAAGCGCCCCGGCTGGACCGCTATATCGCGGCCTGCCAGGTCGGCATCACGGTCTCGAGCCTCGTCCTGGGGGCATACGGGCAGGCGACCCTGGGTCAAGCGCTCACCCCGGTGTTCGAGTCGTGGGGAGACATGCAGGTGGTGGCGGCCCAGTCCACCTCGGCGGCCGTGATCCTCATCGGGCTGACCACGCTCCAGATGATCCTGGGCGAGCTCGTGCCGAAATCGCTGGCGCTCCAGTATCCGACACGGCTCGCGCTGCTCACGGTGGTCCCGATGCGCTGGTCGGAGAAGCTGCTGGCCTGGTTCATCGTGATCCTGAACGGCAGCGGCTGGATCGTCCTGAAGCTGCTGGGAGTGGAGCCGAAGGCGCACCGGCACCTGCACTCGGCGGAGGAGATCAAGTACCTGGTCGCCGAGAGCCGGGAAGGCGGGCACCTCCGGCCGGAAGAGCAGCGTCGGCTGAACCAGGCCCTCGGTCTCACCCGCCGCACCGCCCGGGAGCTGATGGTCCCGCGCACCCGCGTGGTTGCCGTGCCCCGGGCCGGCGGTGTGGCCAGGGCCGTCGAGGTGGCCGCGACGATGCCGTACACCCGTCTGCCGGTCTACGACGGGTCGATCGACCAGGTCATCGGGCTGGTCCACGTCAAGGACCTCGCCGCCACCGCCCTGGCCGACGGGCCGCCCGACGATACCCTCGACGGCTACATCCGACCGATCCTCGCGGTGCACGAGGCCGTGTCCGCCGACCGGGTGCTCACCCTCATGCGCGAGGAGCGGGGTGTGATGGCCGTGGTAGTGGACGACTTCGGCGGCACCTCCGGGATCATCACCACGGAGGACATCCTCAGCGAGCTCCTGGGCGACGTGGCCGACGAGTTCAAGCACGCTGGCGGCGCGCCCGAGCGCCTGCCAGACGGCCATGTACGGATCCCCGGGGACATGCTGCTCGACGAGACGGAGCGTTGGGTCGGCACTCGCTGGGAGGGGGATTCCGACACGGTGGGCGGGCTCGTCATGGAGCGGCTCGGCCGGGTCCCCCAGCCGGGCGACCGTCTGGAGATCGACGGCGTGGCGGCCGAGGTCGAGAAGGTCGAGCGGCGGGCCGTCGTGACGGTCCTGGTGGCGCCCCGCAGGCCCGCGGACGGGGAGGCGTCGTGATCCCGGCCCTGATCATCGCGCTGCTGATCCTCCTGAACGGCCTGTTCGTGGCCGCGGAGTTCGCGATCATCGGGTCCTCACGCCCTGCGTTCGAGCGGGCGGCGAGGCAGGGAGATCGTCTGGCGAAGCTGGTCCACCGGGTCCTCCGGGACGCCCGGGAACAGGACCGCTACATTGCCACGGCGCAGCTCGGGATCACGTCGGCGAGTCTCGCTCTCGGTATGTACGGCGAGCACCTCCTGGCCGAGTGGCTGGCCCATCAGCTCGAAGCGCTGGGGGTGTTCCGGTGGATCGGGGCCCACGCGCTGGCGAGCGTCCTGGCCGTGGCGTTCCTCACCTATCTCCACGTGGTCCTCGGCGAGATGGTCCCGAAATCGCTGGCCCTCCAGTCGCCTGGCACCGTCGCACGGCTCATCGCTCTCCCCATGCGGGTCGTGGAGGTGTCCCTCTATCCCCTGGTCCTGACGCTGAACGGCATCGGCAACGGCATCCTGAAGCTGATGGGCGTGGAGCGGACCGCCGTGAGCGAGGAGAGCTACCGGACGGCGGACGAGCTGAGCTTCATCGTGGCCGAGAGCCGCGCCGGAGGCCTGCTGGCCCGGGAGCCGGCCCGGATCATCCAGGAGCTCCTGGAGTTCTCGGACCTGACGGCGGGCGAAGTGATGGTTCCCCGAACGCAGGTGATCGCGTTCCCGCTGGGCGCAACGAGAGCCGACGTGGCGGCGTCCCTGGAGACCGAGCGCCATACCCGATACCCGGTCTACGACGGCGACATGGACCAGATCGTCGG
The DNA here is from genome assembly GCA_964391035.1 of uncultured Gemmatimonadaceae bacterium. Lineage (GTDB taxonomy): Bacteria > Gemmatimonadota > Gemmatimonadetes > Longimicrobiales > RSA9 > JAWVYT01. Next base: position 41,985 of record CAYMLW010000001.1, on the reverse strand, counting down.
GTTCGTCCACGTGAAGGACCTCCTCGCCCAGCTCCAGGGCGGTGGAACCCTGGACCGGGCCTTCGTCCGGGACATCCCGTTCGTTCCGGCAACCGAGCCCCTCGACCGCGTGCTCGCCACGCTGCGTCGGATTCGCTCCCAGATGGCCGTCGTCATCGACGAGCACGGCGGTACCGCCGGACTCCTGACCCTCGAGGACCTGTTCGAGGAAGTGGTCGGCGACATCGCGGACCCGGGCGAACGCCCGTCGATCCGTAGGGACGAGGCGGACCGCCTTGCGGTGGCCGGAACGGTCCGGCTGGACGAGCTGGGCGAGGCCCTCGGCCTGGTCCTCGAGCACGAGGAGGTGGATACGGTGAGCGGGCTGATCATCGCCGGGCTCGGTCGTCCGCCCTCCGTGGGCGATCGAATCGAGCACGAGGACGTCGTGCTCGAAGTGTCGGCGGTACGGGGCCGCGGGGTCCAGGAGGCGCGGGTCGTCCATGCGCCGGAGCCGGAGTGAGCCCGCCGCTCGCGCCGGCTGCAGCTGCGGTCGGCGGTAGCGGGCGACCGGCTCAGCGACCCGGCTGTGCCTCGCCCCCGTCCAGACGCGCGAGCACGGTCCGGGCCCGTTCCCGACCGAGGGCGATCATCTCTTCCGCCCGGTGGAATTCCATGGCCCCGCACGCGTCCCGGGGGATGGTGATGAGGACGTCGGGGGGATAGCCGGCCAGTCGGTACTTCGCCACCACCCCCCGCAGCGTGTCGAGGGCCAGCTCGAGGACGTCGCGGGTCCGCAATCCGGGCGGCAGCTCCTCGAAGACGCCGGGCCGCTCCCCGTCTCGCTCCCCGTTCCCGGCTCCCGGCTCCGCATCCTGGTCGAAGGGACCGCGCAGGCTGTCGAGCCACCCGGCCAGCGTCCGCATCAGCTCGAGGTCCCGCCAGCCCGGAGGCTCCGACTGCTCGTCCGCCTCCGTGACCGTTCCCGCATGGCGCCGGGCCGGATCCGGTGGCCAACCCCCGGGGGTGACGTGATCCTCCCAGAGAGATACGGCGATCGTCACATCCGCGGGGATGGCCGCTGTCGCGACGACCGGCAGCGGGTTCAGCAGCCCGCCGTCGGCCAGCAGTCGACCGTGCATGACAACCGGCGTGATCAGCCCGGGAATCGCGATGGACGCCCGGATCGCGGCGTCGAGGCGGCCCTGCTGGAACCAGACCTCCTTCTGGGCGCTCAGGTCGGTGGCCACGGCGGTGAACGGGATCGGCAGCTCCTCGATCGCGGTATCGCCCACAAGCTCCGTCACCTTGGCCAGGATCTTCTCGGCACGGACAGCACCGGGCCCGATGAGCACCGGGTCCAGCAGCCGCAGCACGTCCCGGTAGCTGAGACCGCGCACCCAGTCGGTGTACGCCTCGAGTCGACCCGCCGCGTACAGCCCCCCCACCAGCGCGCCCATGGAGGTGCCGGCGATCCCGCCGATCCGGAAGCCCTGGGCCTCCAGCTCCTGGATGACCCCGATATGGGCATACCCGCGGGCGCCGCCGCTGCCCAGCACGAGGGCCACACGCCTCGATCCGGTCATGTGCCGTCCCCGGTTCCGATTCCGCCCGCCCCGTCTCGCGCTACGATAACAGGACGCAGGCGTCCGGGCAGTACCGGGTCCAGGTCCCATCGTCGGGAGGGTCCCCGGGTGACGCCGGCGCGGGCGGCCCGTGGCGCGGACGGTGGACGTGTACGCCCGCGAGGAGGGCGCGCGCATGGTGACGACGGCCGTGCCGGGGGCAAGAGCCGACAACCGCGAGCTGCGGTCGGAGGTGCTGTCGCTGATGAGGCGGGCCGGTGGCCCGGGCTCACCGCAGGAGCGCGATGGCAGCTTCCCGCACCCGCGCGACCCGGTCGGTGGGCGAGGCGTAGTTGGTGGTGTTGAAGGCGGCGATCACGGCGGCCCGGGTCCGGGGATTGAGGTAGAGGAAGGCCCGATCGGCGTGGCCCGTGTCGCTCCGCGCGAGCACGCGGCCGTCCTTCACGAAAACGACACTCGCGCCCACCACGCCGTCCCTCTCCACGTACTCCCGGAACTGGCGGTCGAAGTCGGTCCAGCCTTCCGGGATCTGGGCGGCGGCGGTGGCAGGCGTCAGCATGGCGAGCAGCACGAGGGTGCGCATGGGTCGGTACGCTGGTGAACGCGGCGACTGGAACGCTCCCAATCTGCGCTGGCGGCGAGCCGGTCGCCAGCCGCGGGACATCCCTCCCCCCTCGCCCGTATCGCCCCCACGACGGGAGCGAGTCGACAGCCCCTGTCCCTCCCCGTCGGAACCCCGCGGTCCGGGCCGTGGTACTCGACTCTGGGCCGCGATGCCCTTCATCGGAGTTGGCAGAGACGACCTGCCCCATCATCGTTCAGATATGCAACGGAATCACCACGTCCCCGGTCCGCCCCGCGTGCGGGCCCGTCTGCCGGTCCGTGCGTTAGCCGTGCTGCTCGTGGCGTGGGCCCCCGTCGCGGTGGCACCGGCCGCGGCCCAGACTACCCCCGATGGCGGCGACGAGTCCGCCGGCTCGTACCCGGGCAACCTGCCTTTCTACTACGACCTCTACACCTTCCGCGGCGATGGCGGCGAGACCTCGGTCGTTGCCGCGTTCGCCGTGTCTGCCGGTGAGTTGCGGGCGGAGCATGTCGAGAAGGGCGTCCGGTACCGGTTCGATGTCAGCCTCGTCCTGGCCGACACGGCCGAGCGCTCGGTCTCACGGACCGATGACTCGGTGTACGTCGCGCTCCCGCGGGCGCTGCGCCGGGACCACCTGCTCTACACGCACATCCAGGTCGAGGCCGAGCCGTCCCGGGACATCGAGCAGCGTGTGGTCATGCTCGAAGCGACGGCGCCGGGCGTCGGTCAGCTCTACCACTCGCCCTTCCCGATCCGCGACTACCGGGGTACCGACCTCATGCTCAGCGACGTCGCCCTGGCCCAGCCCGTGGACGCCCGCGACGGCTGGCGACGCGGCGACGTAACGCTCGCGCTGCTGCCGACCAACCAGTTCCCTTCCAGCTCGTTCAATGTCTACTACGAGATCTACAACCTGCCACACGGGCACCCGTATACCACACAGATCCAGGTCGAGTCCCTCGCCGGTGAAGGGGCCGACGACCCGGTGGGCCTGCGGTTCGCGGGCGAGGCGCTGCCGGGGCCGGACGCGATGATCCCGGAGCTGCGCTACGTCCAGGCGTCGCTTCCCCGGGGGAGGTACCGGCTCACGGTGACCGTCACGGACCGGGAAACCGGCCGGAGCGTGAGCGGCGCCCGGGAGTTCCACGTCCGCGGCTGGCGCGCCGGTGAGACACTGGTTCCGGCCCACCCGTGGAAGGAGTCCGGCGGCTGAGCCGCCGGGCGCGGGAACCGGCCACCGACCAACACCTGAGCCGCTATGTCGACTGAACGACGAACGTCCCAGTCCCCCGCCCCAGCTCCCGGCCCTCGTCGTCCGCCAGCACCGACTCGATGATGTAGTGGTCATCGGACTGGCCGACGAACAGGCTACGGGCGATCAGGAGGTCGCCCGGCGTCTCCGCCCCGGTGAGCTTCATGTCGAACTCCAGCGCCGCCACGGTCTCCTCCAACACCAGTGACGCAACCACCAGCCGCGCCGAGTCGTGCATGCCACGGAAACAGAGGGTCGGCGACACGGCGCCGGCCACCAGGTCGCCCTCGTTGATCTGCAGGACGACCTCGGCCTCGCCGCCCGCCACGCGTACGCCGGGGTCCCGGCCCTCGAGGTCCGGCGCGGCCAGATAGGCCGACTCCAGCTCCTCGAGTCTCGCCGCCCGCAGCTTCTGGTTGTGCTCCTCGATCGCCCGCTGCGTCCGGCTCTTCAGGCCGTGGGGCGCCAGCCGGCCGCACTCCCCCTTCCCATCGACGTCCGGTACACACAGCCGATAGCACCAGGCCGTCCGGTTCCGGGTGAGCGGGCAGCCCAGGTGCGTGTATTCCCTCACTCCCTTGCGGGTTCGTACGACGCGAACCGTCTTCGTCTTCTTGTTCGCCACGGCGAGCCATCCGGCTGAAGGCGCAATGGGGGCGCGGCCAGCGGCGCGCCCACGGGTGTCGGGCCAAGGTAGGGGCCCCGGGAGCGCCCGGACAGGTCCCGATCCCGTTCGAGCGACTCACGGTTTGACGCCGGGCCGCCGGGGCGCGATGCTCCACGGTCGTGGAACCCGGACGCGACCGAAGGCTCGTCACCGCGGCCCTCATCCTGGGCATGTTCCTCGCCGCGCTCGAGGCGACGGCGGTGGGCACGGCCATGCCAACGGCCGTGGCGGAGCTCGGGGGCGTGGCCCGCTACTCCTGGGTTTTCTCCGCGTACCTGCTGACGTCGACCACGACCGTGCCCATGTTCGGCAAGCTCGCGGACCTCTACGGTCGACGCCGGATCTACATCGGGTCCGCGCTCCTGTTCATGGCCGGCGCGGCGCTGTGCGGCACGGCCCGGAGCTTCGAGCAGCTCATTGCCTATCGGGCCATCCAGGGGCTCGGCGCCGGCGGAGTGATGCCGGTGGCGATCACGCTCATCGGCGACATCTACCCGCTGGAGGAGCGGGGCAAGATCCAGGGGATGTTCTCCGCCGTGTGGGGCGTGTCGAGCGTCGTGGGCCCGGCCGCGGGCGGGCTGATCACGGACCTGCTGACCTGGCGGTGGGTCTTCTACATCAACATCCCGTTCGGCCTGGCGTCCCTCGTCATGCTCCAGCTCTGGCTCCGGGAGCGACAGCCGCGGCGGGAGCACCGGCTGGACCTGCCGGGCACGTTCCTGCTCACGGCGTCCATCACGGTCCTGCTCCTCACCCTCCTCGAGGGCAGCGAGCTGTTCGGCTGGACGGACCCCCGGACCCTCGGCCTCCTCGGGCTTTCCGGGGTGGGTTTCGGCCTCTTCCTGCTGCAGGAGCGCCGGGCGCCCGAACCGATGCTGCCCCTCGACCTGTTCCGAAACCCCGTGATCGCCGTGTCCAGTGCGGGGAGCGTGATCCTCGGGACGATCCTGTTCAGCTCCACGGCGTTCGTGCCCATGTTCGCCCAGGGAGTCCTGGGCGGCACGGCGCTCGACGCCGGCCTCACCCTGGCGCCCATGTCCATCGGGTGGCCCCTCGCCAGCACGGCCGCTGGCTGGCTCCTGCTCCGGACCGGCTACCGTCCGCTCATCGTGCTGGGCGGGGTCATCGCCTTCGCGGGCGCCGGGATCCTGGCTACGGCAGGCGTCGGCGCCTCCCGCGCGCTCCTCATGCTCGCCATGCTGGTGGTCGGGCTCGGCCTGGGCTTCATGGCTACGCCCTACCTGGTGGCCGTGCAGAACGCGGTGTCCTGGGAGCGACGGGGCGTGGCGACCAGCAGCGTCCAGTTCTTCCGGACCATCGGCGGCGCCATCGCCGTGGCGGCCCTCGGTGCGGTGCTGAATGCGCGGATGGCCCGGCGGCCCGGCGTACGGCTGGACGCGAATGTCGCCATGGACCCGGAGCTGCGGGAGCTGGTGTCGCCCCGAGCCCTCGACACCCTCCGTGACGCCCTGGCCCACGGGCTCCATGCCGTCTTCGTGGCCGTGGCCATCATGGGCGTGGCCGCGTTCCTCGTGGCACTGGCCTTCCCCCGGGGTTCGGCCCGGTCCCAGGCCCACGCGGCGTAGCCGGCCGGGCCTACCGCTCCGACCAGGGGTCGTAGGTGATCCGGTCCAGCAGGAACTCGCCGTAGGCCCACTCTTCCCCCGACTCGCCCCACTGCGCTACGCCGCCCGTGGGCAGGCGGTACGGCCCGAAGCGGCCGTACTCGAAGAAGGGAGTGGACCAGCGCTCCAGCACGTGGGAGCCGCCGTCGAATCGATAGCGGTCCCGGGATTCGAAGTCGACCATGTCACCCGCTTCGTCGAAGTGGAGGACGGCCGAGACGGTGTAGCCGGCGTTGCGGTAGGTGGCATGCACGCGCCGCCCGTCGAGCGTCTGCCATTCGATCGGGGCGTCCACCAGCGCGCCGGGGGCGAGGAAGACCATGTCGTTCAGGAGCGTGACGGTCTCGCTCCGGGTGAGCTCCGGGCCCGACACGTCGAGGACGGTGAACAGGCCGAGCAGCTTCCCTCGCATGGTCGTGTCCGAGCCGGCGTAGCGGTGGTAGACGTACACCGGCAGCCCGGCGCGCCACGCTTTCATGAAGAAGAGTCGGACCGGCGGGTCGAAGAACTCGTACTGCTCCGCCGTTCCGGTCATCCACGGATCGTCGGCTGCGCCCCGGATCCGGGCATCGAACACCGCATGGACTCCCGCCACCCGTGGCTGGCCCACCACGTCCACGCGCCGCAGGTACCCGGCGACGAGCGCTGGCAGCGCCTCCAGGTCCGACTCCGTGATCATCTCGCCGGAAGGGGCCGTGCTGGCCAGGGCCCGGTCGACCGCGGCCTCGTATTGCGAGTGGAGGCTCGAGGACCGGAGGTTCGCCAGTGTCACCACGAGGGGGACGAGGATGATCGCATTGGCGATCGTGCCGACCCGGGCATCGCTCCATGCCGAGAGGATGAGCGTCTGTGACAGGACCAACCCGACCGCGGTCGGGACCCACCAGTACGTCGGCGCCACGACCAGCAGGGTGCCGCCGAAGAGGAAGAGCAGCCCGGCGACCAGCCAGAGCAGCCCCTGCGCTTGCGACACCGGGCTCCGGAGCTCGGGCACTTCGAACAGCCCGACCCCTTTCACGAACCCCATCATATGAGTCAGTCCGTGCACGGTCAGGAGCAGCACGAACGCCATTCTCATTGCACCCCCCGTCTCGCCGACCTGTCCAGCGGAATCCGGAATCTAGCAGGTCTCCGCGTCCGCGCATTGGCTTCGGCAACGAGCAGCCCTTCGTGAAGTGTCGGCACGCCGGCCCCGTATACCTTCTGCGGGCCCCGTTCCATGGAGGAGACGTCCGGAAAGGAGACGCGGGATGTCGAATACGGAGGAGCAGGCCGACGAGCTGTACCCCGTGAAAGTGCGGGTGGAAGCCCGGACGGAAGGCCGCGACCGGCTCACGGCCGTGTTCCGGTTCTTCCTCGCGCTGCCCCACTTCCTCATGGTCGGCGGGCCGGTGGCGATGATCGTCTCGGTCGACTGGCAGTCGGAATCGGGGCTGGAGCTCAGCTACGGATCGGGCGGGCTCATCGGGGTCGTGGTCTTCCTCGCCGTGATCTTCGCCTGGTTCGCGATCCTGCTCACCGCCCGCTACCCGGCCCCGCTCCGGCGGCTCTCGCTCTGGTACCTCCGCTGGCGGCTGCGGGCCATCGCGTACGCGACACTGCTCCGGGACGAGTACCCGCCGTTCGGCGACGGGCCGTACCCGGCCGAGCTCGTCGTCCCCGAGCGGGAGGGCTCGCGGGACGTCCTGTCGGTCCTGTTCCGGATCGTCCTCGCGATCCCGCACATGGTCGCCCTGGGGGTGCTGAACATCGTCTGGGCGTTCACCACGGCCCTGGGTTGGGCGGCGATCCTGCTCACCGGCCGGTTCCCCGAAATGCTCTACGGGTTCGGGCTCGGCGTGCTCGCCTGGTCCACGCGCGTGGAGGCCTATCTGCTGCTGCTCACCGACGCGTACCCGCCATTCACCTTGCGGGCCTGAACCGAGAGGTTGGGGTCACTACCGCTGGGTCGCGGGCAGGTCCCGGGCTCGCTCTCGCGAGGCCAGGACGGCGATCCAGATCCCCCAGCCGAGACACAGCACCGCGACCCATCGCTGGAGCCAGACCACGCCGGTGTGCCCCGTGTGGTCGATGAAGAAGAGCGCTGCGGCGGACAGCAGGAGCGCGCCCATGAGTAGGCGGTCGCTGCGGGCGAGGACCTCCCGGGCGCGGGCCGCCCAGCGGAGCCCCAACCAAGCGGCGACCCACCCGACGAGGGCGCCGGCGAGCACGTCGGACGGCCAGTGCACGCCCACGACCACCCGTGAAAGGCCAATGGCCGCCGCGGGCCCGAGAAGGACGAGGCTCCATCGTGGGCAGCGCTCGGCCAGGATCCACGCGCCGGCATAGACGAACACCGTGGCGGCATGACCGGACGGGAAGGCGCTCCGTCGGTGGCCGGGTCCGATGAGGGTGATGGCGTCGGCGCCGAATACCGCCAGCGGCCGGGGCACGCTCAGGAACTCCTTGAAGATCCATAGCACGACCATCATCACGATGGCCCCCAGGAACGCCGCCCAGACCCGCTCCGGGTGCTTCCCCATCCACGGCACCAGCAGGACCGCGCACACCAGGCCATCGCCCAGGAGGTCCAGCTGGGCCCAGACGCCGGCCCCGGTCGCGTCCGACAGCGCATTCAGACGCAGGAATACCGCCCGGTCGCCGCCCGCAACCTCGACCGCCACCAGGAGGGCCAGGGCCACCAGCGGGACCGCGACGACCAGCCAGGCGGGCGCCTGGACGAGAGACCGTCTGCTGACCGCGTTGCTCGCCGCCCGGACCCGCTTCATCGGCCGCCCTTGCCCGCGCCCGGCGCCATGCCGGGCTCCATCTCCTCCGCTCCCGGCGCTTCCAGCGCCCGGGCCAGCACTACTCCGCCCTTCTGCCAGACCGCCTCGGTCGGCACGTTCAGGCCGTCCAGGCGTGTCACGCGGGTGAAGACCACCTCGCCGGGCACCGGCGGCCGCAGCGGCGTGATGTCCCGGTAGTAGAGCGCGAACGAGGGCATGTCGAGACGCCACATGACGACGTCCCAGCCCTCCGCCTTCGCCGTCAACGCCGCCTCCTTCGTCGGCCCCTGCTGGATGGCGCCGTAGGTCGGGAAGAGCCCGAACCCGATGAGACCCGCGGTGATGACCCCGGCCCCCATCAGCTTCTGCCACGGCTGCCAGCCCGGCACGAACACCAGCGCGATGGCCGCGGCCAGGCCGAGGCCGCTCGCCAGGCGATAGGACCAGCGGAAGGTCTCGGGTGCGACGGACATGATGGCGCGGGTGAAGTCGTCATCGACCAGGGGCTCGGCGAGTGGCCAGAGGTCCGGGAGGAAGAACAGCAGGCTGGCGAGGAAGAGGACGGGGAGCAGGGTCAACAGGTCGTTCTGGAGCCGGGTCCGGTACCGGGCCATGAGGAGGAAGAGCGGCGTCGCCCCGTACAGGATGTAGTGAGGTAGCTGTGTGCTGGAGACGCTGAAGAAGAGGAGGACGAAGCCGAACCAGATCCAGAGGAAGAGCTCGAGATCATCGTCCAGGGCGCGGCGGATCCGGGGCAGCGTCTTCAGGAATAGGCTGGTGTGGGGCAGCAGCACCACGAGGATGACGGGGATGAAGTACCAGAGCTGGCCGCCATGGCTCTCCATGGTGTCGGCGAACCGGTTCAGGTTGTGGCGGAGGAAGAAGCCGTCGATGAATGCCTGGCCGTCGCGGAGCCAGACGGCCAGGTACCAGGGCCCGGCCACGCCGAGGAAGACGAGCCAACCGACGGGGTGGAAGACGGCCCGGACCCAGCGGCGGAGCCGGCCCCGTACCGCCGCCAGAATCAGCGCCACGGCCACGGGGATGGCCACGGCGATGGGCCCCTTGGTGAGGAACCCGAGGGCCGACCAGAAGAACAGGCGGTAGAGGGGCGGCTTCGCGTCGGTCTTCCAGAAGCGGTAGAGGTCGAAGAGGGCGAGGGCCAGGAAGAGGTTGAGGAGCGCGTCGGCCGTGGCGGCGCGCCCGATGATGACCACCCAGAGGGTCGTGGCGGTGAGCATGGCCGCGACCCAGCCGGTCTCGTCGTCGTACTCCCGGCGTCCGAAGCCCCGGACGGCCAGGACCCAGAGCACGGCGGCCAGCGCCGAGTGGATCCGGAGCCCCCACTCGTTCCAGCCCAGCACGGCCACGCCCACGGCCTGGATCCAGTACGTGAGGATCGGCTTGTCGTACCGGGGCTCGCCGTTCAGCGTGGTGGAGATGTACTGACCGTTCTCGACCATCTCCCGGGTCGCCTCGCTGAAGGCGCCCTCGTCCCGGTCGAAGAGGGGCGCTTTCCCGAGGTTCACGAAGAACGCGAGCCCCATGGCCAGGGCGAGGAGGAGGACGCGGGTCCGGTCGACGGCGTTCATCGGAGCGGGGTTCGGGAGTAGCTCAGCGGGTGCGAGCGCCGGCGGTGTGACTCCATGCTTCACCCACGGACAGCAGGAGCGCCAGTGCGCCGCTCAGCACCGAGCAGCCGAGGACGAAGAGGTGGAGGTTGACGGCCGCCCGCAGCGCCGCCTCCGCCTCGACCCCGAGGGGCACGAGCGCGGCCAGCACCCCCGCCTCGTAGGTGCCGGCGCCGGCGAGGCCGTGGATCGGGAGCGCCGACGAAAGCTCGCCGGCCACGCTCCCCAGCACCGCCGTGTCGTACGACATCGGCTCCAGAAGTCGGAGAACCCAGGCGAACACGGCGAGCTTGACCGTCCAGTTGACGGCGGTCCAGCCGAACGTGGTCCAGAACAGCGAGGCGGAGTCGGGAAGTCCGGCCACGAGTCGACCGATCCAGCCGCCTGCCGGGGCGCGCTCCGCGAGCCGTTCCTGGAGCCGGAAGGCGAGGTACGGGACCGGGGCCAGCAGCACCGGGACCACCCAGCCGCCCGGGACGGCCCCGGCCAGGAGCACGGCCGCGGCGAGCACGGCGATGAAGTGGAGGTCGAGGAGCCGGAGGTAGAGGAGCGCGCCGACGGACCGGGCGTACCCGATGTCGTACTCCCGCTTCATGAGCAGCGGGAACGACGCCTCCCCGCTCCGCATTGGCAGGAGGTTGTTGAACAGGATGTGGAGCAGGACGAGCCGGAAGGTGCGTGGCAAATGCCCGGTGGTGGCGGGCCGGAAGTAGTGGTGCACGCGCGCGGTCCGGACGGCGTAGCTGCCCACGATGAGCGAGAAGGCGAGCCCGAGCCTGCCCGGCGGAAGCGTCTGCCAGGGCCGGACCATCTCGCGCCAGCCGACCGTGGTCTGGACGAGCACGGTGAGGCCGATGAACAGCCCGATGCCGACGACCCACCCGAGCGCTGCCCGCATGCTAGCCGCCGGCTCCGCCGCCTGCGCCCGCCAGGTGATCGACCCCCAGCGCGTCCCGGAGCATGGCCACCGTGCGGTCCGTGGCTCCCCGATGCCGGGCCACCACACGACGTGCCCGGTCCCCGAGCTCCGCGGCCCGGCCGGCGTCGTCGAGAAGCGCCGCGGCGACCGCCGGCGGGTCGTCGGCCACCACGATGGCGTCGTCCTCCGCCAGCGCCCGCACCACGTCGGCGAAGTGCTCGTGCCGGGGACCGATGACGACAGGCCTGCCCAGCGCGGCCGGCTCCATCGGGTCCGACCCGCCCCGGTCGCGGCCGAAGCTGCGGCCCACGACGGCGACATCGGCGAGGGCGTAGGCACGAGCGAGTTCGCCCATGGTGTCCAGCAGGAAGACGTCGGCGCCGGTGGGCCGCCCGGGCGCGGTCCGGCGGACCATGGCCGGGTCCAGGCGGGCCACCGCGTCGAACCGCTCCGGGTGCCGGGGCACGAGGAGGAGCTGCGCGCCGGGCGGCCGACCCCGCAGCAGCGCCTGCTCCTCGCCGCGGCCGGTGGACCCGCCGACGAGGAGCGGGCGGTCCGGGTCGAGGCCGAGCGTCCGGGCCAGCTCCTCGGTCCCGTCCGGCTCCGCGATCGGCGCGGCGTCCCATTTCAGCGTGTCGGTCACGGTGATCCTGGCAGGGTCCACACCGAGCGCGGCGAACCGCTCGGCGTACTCCTCCGTCTGGACCCCGAGCGCGGTCAGGCGCTCGAACACCCGGCGGGTCACGGGCAGAATCCGTCGGTAGCCCCGGTAGCTCGACCGGCTCAGCCGGCCGTTTACGATACAGATCGGGATCCCCCGGCGGACGCACTCTTCGGAGAAGTTGGGCCACACCTCGAGCTCCACCAGGACCACCAGGTCCGGCCGCGTCTCGTCGAGGAAGCGGCGGACCATCCACGAGAAGTCGAACGGGTATCGGACGACGCGTCGGGCGCCGTACAGCGATCGGGCCCGGGCCACGCCCGTGTCGGTGGTGGCCGCAATGACGGCCGAGGCTCCCGGCAGCGTGCGGTCCAGTCGGTCGATGAGCGGCCGGATGGCCGCGACCTCGCCCACACTCACGCCGTGGAAGAGGACCGTCGGCTCGCCCGGGGGCGACGCCTCGACGTGACCGAATCGACCTCGCCAGTCCGTACGCCACTTCCCGGACCGGATCATACCCGGCGCCCAGACGGGCACAGTGAGGCCGGCGAGGGCCGCGTACGCGATGTCGACCCGGGTGGACAAGCGGAACCGCCTGGCTACTGTTGCGTAGTCGGTAGTGCGAAATCCTACGGAGTTGGGCTAGTTTCGTCTATCATGCGCGCCCAATCGCCGAATGTCACCTGCTGACGGACCCGTTGCTGTGGACGTGCTCCCACCATCGCTGCCGTCGTCCCCGTCCGCGATCCTCCTGGTCCGGATGAGTGCGCGGGGCGACCTGGTCTTCGCGACGCCCCTGATCCGGGCGTTCCGTCGGAGCTACCCGGACACCCGGCTGGTCTGGCTCGCCGAGCCCCGGACGGCCGACCTCGTGGCGCACCATCCGGAGCTCGATGGCGTCCTGACGCTCCCCCGCAAGCGCTGGGCGGAGCTGCTGCGCGGCGGGCACCTGGCGCGGGCCTGGCGAGAGATCCGGTTGTTCCGCTCGGAGCTGCGGGCGTGGGACTTCGATGTCGCCATCGACCTCCAGGGCCTGGCCAAGAGCGGGTTCGCGGCCTGGCTCTCCGGCGCGCCGATCCGCATCGGCTTCGGGCCCCGCGAGGGGAGCGGCGTGCTCATGACGCATGTTGTCCCCCGCGACCTCTGGGATCCCCGGACCATGAGCTCGGAGTACCGGGGGCTGGCCGATCTGCTCGGGCTCGAGACCGACGACTTCGCCCTCGACGTCGTGCTCGGGGACGACGACGCCGCCTTCGCCCGCGACGCAATCGAGGGCCACGGGCTCGGCAACGGCTATGTCGCCATTGTGCCGTTCACCACCAAGCCGCAGAAGCACTGGGTGGAAGACCGCTGGTCCGCCGTGATCGAGGGCGTGAAGCGCGAGCTCGGGCTCCCCACCGTGATCCTCGGCGGACCCGATGACCGGGCTGCGGCAGACCGGATCCTCGCCGACGCGCCCGACACGACCGTGGACCTGGTCGACCGGACCACGCTCGGTCAAGCGGCCGCCGTGGTCCGCGATGCCCGGCTCCTGATCGGCGTGGACACGGCCCTCACACATCTCGCCACCGCGCTCCAGGTCCCGACCCTGGCTCTCTTCGGGGCGACCACGCCCTACCTCGATCCCGGCGTGGACTCGACCCGCATCCTGTATCACCGGCTGCCGTGCTCCCCGTGCGTCGCGCACCCGACCTGCAACGGGGCGTTCACCTGCATGAAGCGGATCGGCGTGGACGAAGCGCTCCGGACCGCCCGGGAGCTGGTCGGGGCAGGCGCACCGGACCGGTGAAGGTCCTCCACGTCGAGGCGGGTCGCCACAGGTACGGCGGCGCCGAGCAGGTCGGATACCTGGTCCGGGGCCTGGCCGACGCCGGGATCGACCAGGTGGTCGTGTGCGCCGAAGGCAGCGAGGTGGCGGCCGCCTATCGGGATCTGCCGGCCCGCCGCGAGCCCATCCCGATGCGCGGGGAAGCCGACCTGCCCATGGTCGCCCGCCTGGCCCGGAGCGTCCGCCGCCATCGACCGGACCTCGTCCACCTGCACAGCCGACGCGGCGCCGATACTCTCGGCGCCATCGCCGCCCGTTGGGCCGGCGTCCCGGTGGTCCTAAGCCGGCGAGTGGACAACCCGGAGCCCGCCTGGCTGGCCCGGCTCCGGTACCGCCTGCCCGACCGGGTGGTCGCCATCTCCCGGGCGATCCACGACCTCCTGCGCGATGCCGGGATCCCGCAGCACCGCCTGACATGCATCCGGAGCGCCGTCGATGTGGAGCTCTACCGCCCCGCCCCCGACGACGCCGGCTGGCTCGGGACCCGGTTCGGGCTCGCGCCGGACGCTCTCCCGATCGGGATGGTGGCCCAGTTCATCGACCGGAAGGGCCACGACGACCTCGTGGCCGCAGCGCCGATGATCTTGCACGAACGCCCTTCAGCCGTTTTCCTGTTGTTTGGACGCGGGCCCCGCGAAGCCGCCATCCGGGGCCGGGTACGCTCCCTCGGCCTCGACGGCGCGTTTGTCTTCGCCGGGTTCCGGGACGACCTCCCCCGGATCCTGCCGGGCCTGCGACTGCTGATGCATCCGGCTCGCCGGGAGGGACTCGGCGTCGCCCTGATGCAGGCCGCGGCGTGTGGCGTGCCCGTCGTGGCCTGTCGGGCGGGCGGGATCCCGGAGGTCGTGCGGCCCGATGTCAACGGCGTCCTGGTCGAGCCCGGCGATGTCCGGGGCCTTGCCCGGGCCGCACTCGGCGTGCTCAATGACGACGGGCGCGCGTTGAAACTGGCCCACGGCGGCCGCCGACTGGCCGTGGAGGAGTTCTCCGTCCAGACCATGACCGACGCACACATCGAGCTCTACAACGAGCTCCTGTCCGACAACCACGACGGCTGAGCCGATGCCCCGGACCGCGATCCCCTGGCGGCGCTTCGCCCTGCTCTCCCTGGCGGCCCTGACCCTCGCGCATCTCGTCGACTTCTGGGCCTATCACAACCTCCACTTCCCCGGCTGGGAGGGGAGCGACGCAGGCGAGCTGCTCCGGGCTCTGGGCTACGGACCCACCTGGCTGATCCCCTGCCTCGCCTTCTGGCTGTACGACCGCGCCCACCGCACCCCCGCCTCGCCCTTCCACCGGGCGGGTCTCGTCTTCGGCGCCGTGGCCGGCGGCGGGCTGGTCGCCGAGATCCTCAAGCTGACCATGCGCCGCCGGCGCCCGGAAGTCCTCGATGGGCTCTACGCCTTCCGACCCTGGACGGACGAGCCCCTCTCCAGCGGGGGGCTCGCGCTGCCCAGCAGCCACGGCATGGTGGCCTTCTCCGGCGCCGCCATCCTCGCACGACTCCTCCCCGGGACCGGCCCCGTCTGGTACCTCGCCGCCGCTGGCTGCGCCTTCACTCGCGTCGCCGACCAGGACCACTTCGTCAGCGATGTCGTGCTGTCCGCGGTGGCCGCGTGGCTGGTCGTCGCGCTGATCTGGAAGCGGTTCGGGCTGCCCGCGGCCCCGGAGCCGGATCCCATCCACAGCTCTGACCGGCCTGCCGGTCGGCCGGCGGAACCGGACTTGCACACTCAGACAGGTGTGTAACTACGGTTAATGATCTGAATGCCCGGGAGGGAGAGAATGACGACGACCCAGACGATCCACGGCAACGTCCAGCACAGCTACGGCGGCGCCTGGCACGACTACCTGGAGGGGCTGGAGGCGACGCTGGATCAGATGGAGGAGTGCCTGAATCAGGCGGCGGAGGTCCAGGAGGTGTGCACCGACGAGTGGTGTGAGGCCACGGACCGTCTCCTCGACGACCTGCACCACGTGCTGTTCTCGATCCACGAGCCCCGGTGGGCGTCGAAGGAGGACAGCGAACTGATCAAGCGGCTGCGAAGCCGGATCCGGAAGCAGTACCGCACGTACGAACGGCTCGTCGAGGCGTAAGACCACCGATCGGCCCGATCCCTCCCCCACCGGAGAGGGAGCCAGTGACCGAGGAGCGCCGAGATACCGGCCGCACCAGGTCGACCCGCGAGGTGGGAGTGGACGGCCGGGAACCCTTGGCGGGCCTTTCCGGTTGACTCACCGGAGCGCGGCCCAGGCCGCAGCGGCGCAATGGCGCCGGCTGGTCACCTCGACACAGGAGCTGAGATGGACATCAGGATCGGAAACGCAGTGGCGGGCGGAATCCTCGGGACGGCGGTGATGACCGCCGTCGGGGTGTGGGTGGCGCCGCTCATGGGGATGCCCGCCATGAATCCGGCGCGTATGCTCGCGGAGCCGATGGGCGGGAGCATGGCGCTGGGCTGGATCGCCCATTTCATGATCGGGACGATCCTCGCACTGATCTATGCCGTGGTGGCGCCGCGGTTGGTGGGTGCCCCGGCGTTGAGGGGGGCGCTGTACGGGATCGCTCCGTTCCTGGTCGCCCAGATCGTGGTGATGCCCATGATGGGAATGCCCCTTTTCGCCGGGTCCGCGGTGATGGCGATGGGCAGCCTGATCGGCCATCTGGTGTACGGCGCAGTGGTGGGAGCCGTATACGGCCCCGTCCCCGCGGACTCGGGAGCCAACGCGCAGACGGCCCGGGCGTAGGCGCGCCACACGACCCACGGTATACCAGAGCGAACCCGCGATGTCCCCTACACAGAAGCCTGAGCAGGACGTGTCCGTTGGCGAGCGGGACTACTCCGACCTGCGCGCCCTGTTCATCAACTGCACGTTGAAGCCGAGCCCGAAGGTGTCACACACCCGGGGGCTGATCGACGTGTCCCGGACGATCATGGAGCGAAACGGGGTGGAAGTGGAGGTCATCCGTGCCGTCGACCACGAGATTGCGGCCGGTGTCTACCCGGACATGACCGAGCACGGCTGGGACCGGGACGACTGGCCCGGGATCCAGGAGAGGATCATGGCGGCGGATATCCTCGTACTGGGCACGCCGATCTGGCTGGGGGAGAAGTCATCGGTCTGCACGCGGGTAATCGAGCGGTTGTACGGCTTCTCGGGCGAGTTGAACGAGGATGGGCAGTACGCCTACTACGGGCGAGTGGGCGGGTGTCTCGTGACGGGAAACGAGGACGGGATCAAACACTGCGCCATGAATATCCTGTACTCGCTCCAGCACCTCGGGTACACGATCCCTCCGCAGGCGGATGCCGGCTGGATCGGTGAGGCGGGGCCGGGGCCGTCCTACCTGGATTCCGGCTCTGGCGGTCCCGAAAACGACTTCACGAATCGCAACACCACGTTCATGACGTGGAACCTGCTTCACCTGGCGCGCATGCTCCGTGACGCCGGAGGCATTCCGGCCCACGGCAACCAGCGGGCCGCGTGGGAGGCCGGTTGCCGGTTCGACCATCCCAACCCGGAGTACCGGTAGCGTCAGAGGGCGGCGTCGCCGGTCTCCCTCGTCTCTATACGGAGCCCGGCGGTGAGGGTTCGGTGGACGGGACACCGCTCGGCGATATCGAGGAGACGGTCACGCTGCGCCTCGTCCAGCGGGCCAACGAGCGTCACGTCTCGTTCGAGCCGGTCGATGCGGGCGTGGTCGTCCTGGCAGTGCTCCTCGTCCTCGGCGTGCACCTTCGAATGTCTGACCTGGACCGCCGCCTCCTTCAATGGCCACTTCTTGCGCGCGGCGTACATCTGGAGGGTCATGGTGGTGCACGCGCCGAGGGCCGCGCCCAGGAGGTCGTATGGCGTCGGCCCGCGGTCGCTCCCGCCTACGGCCACCGGCTCGTCGGCCACGATGGGATGGCCCCGGGCGATGATCTCGGTGCGCAACTCACCGGCCGCCGTGCGCGCGGTCACGCCACCGGCGTCCCGCAGCTCCTCCTTCGTCTCGGGCTGGGGCAGAGGATCAATGTAGCGCCCGGCCCATGCCGCCAGCACGGCGCCGGCGTAGAGGGAGTCGCGCTCATCGAGCAGGAGGTGGTCCGCGTCGTCGAGTGAGATGAAGCTCTTGGGGTGCCGGGCGGCCTCGTAGATGCGGGCGGCGTTCTCGATCGCCACGGTCTCATCGACGGGGGAGTGCATGATCAGGAGCGGTCGCTCGAGGGACCGGATCACCTGTTCGACCCGGTGACGCTCGAGGTCCTGGATGAACTCGCGGCGTACGGTGAACCGCCGACCGGCGAGGACCACCTCGGCGTGGCCCTCGGCCTCGATGTCCTCGAGCGTGTCTGCGAAGAGGTTCTTCACGTGAGCCGGATCGAAGGGTGCCCCGATGGTGGCGACGGCCCGGATGCCGGGGAGCCGCGCGGCCGCCTGGATCGCGGCGGCGCCGCCGAGAGAGTGGCCGATGACGAGGGCCGGGGTCTCGTACTGGTTCTGCATGTACTCCGTGGCCGCCACCAGGTCCCCGATATTGGAGGAGAAGGTGGTGTCCGCGAAGTCGCCCTCGCTCTCTCCGAGTCCGGTGAAGTCGAACCGCATCACGGCGATCCCTCGTTGTGTCAGGGCCCGGCTGATGTTCACCACCGGCTTCAGGTCCTTCGAGCAGGTGAAGCAGTGTGCGAAGAGGGCGCAGGCCCGCACGTGTCCGTCGGCCGGTAGACTGAGCCGTGCGCTCAGCGTTGAGCCGTCCGTGCCGGGAAAGCTGATTCTTCGATTTTCCAAGGTCGTCTCCCTCCTTCAGCGGCGGATCTCCGTGTCCGGGCGGAATACGGCCCATGCCGTGTTGCAGAGCGGGCCAGTACCCGCTCGGGGGGAGCCCCCTGACTCCCGGGGCGGCGAGGCGGAGGAGCAGGACACCCGTGAAAGGGGGCGGGCGTCCTCAGCCTCATGGCTGCTCGTCCTGGGCGGTTGCCTGCTCCAGGATGCGCCGGAAGAGTCGTCGTCGCAGCGACGGCGGCGCGTGCTCCCGCTCCCTCAATCGGTGGGTGAACTCGAAGTAGGCCCTCTGGAAGTCGTACTGGGGGTAGCAGCGATTGCAGATATCCAGGTGCTTCTTGACCGCGGCCTCGTCCTCGGGCGGCAGCTCCCCGTCCAGGAACTCCCAGAGGCGTGCCAGGGCGTCTTCACACGAGATCATCCCCATGGACTCGATCATGATGCGGTTTCCTCGATGTACCCGGACCGGACAGCGAACTCCCGAAGCCGGTCCTGTAACAGTCTCCTGGCCCGGAAGAGACGGCTCTTGGCCGTGCCCACCGGGATCCCCAGTACTTCGGCGACTTCCCGGTACTTGAGGTCGCCCAGGTCGCTCAGCACCAGCACCTCCCTGAATTCCTCCGGAAGCTCGTCGATGGCTTCGACCACGCGGTCGTCGAGGAGGCGGCCGAAGAACATCTCTTCCGGATCCGGGGGCGCCTCTTCGAAGGCGGAGGCCGCGGCCAGTGCTTCCACCCGGGCGTCCAGGTCGGCCGCCGGCTGCTCCCGCTGGTTCCGCGCCAGTTTCTTGTCGTGGAGGAAGGTGTTCCGGCAGATGGTGAAGAGCCACGATTTGGCGTTCGTGCCCCGCTCATAGGTGTGCCAGAACCGATGCGCTCGCAGGAAGGTGTCCTGGACGAGGTCTTCAGCCGCCTCCTGGTCTCCGCGGGTCAGGCGCATGGCGAAAGCGTAGACCGCGTCGAGCCAGGGGAGCGCCTCCTCGGCGAAGCCTTCGGCCGCGAGCCCGGGTGAGTCGGCGGACGGGCCCGGGCGAGCCTCGCGCGGTCGCCCGGGCTGCACGTCGCGCTCGGTGCGGCCGGAGAGCATGGCCCACCCCATGCGCACCTGTTCCCAGATCGTCTCGCGGCTCACGCCCGTTCCCCCTCCTGGCTTGTCGTGGCGGGGCCCAACCGGAGAAGACGCCGGAGGGTTCCGGTCGGCCCCGGGCCGTTCCCTGTCGCCCGGACTCAGTAGTCGTGGGTGCCCACGGCCACCGGGACCTGCCATTTCTCTTCTATCTTGGCCCTCATGGCGTCGAGGTTCATCGGGCAGGACATGAGTGCCCTGGCCTTCTTGACGCAGGTGCCGAAATAGATCGCGTCCACGCTCTGATCCAGGTCATCGAGAACGACCGCCTGGAGGTCCAGCTTCGGGAGCACGAGACCGGGACAGCCGCCACAGGAAGTCTTGAAGACGACCCGGACATCGTCGTCCCCGGCGAACGTGTACGTCTTCTCGTTGACCGCCTTGTAGCACTTGGCGCACCCGACGCAGGTCGTGTCCTGAATGCTCTGGCAGTAGATGATGCCGATCCGCCTGGCCATGCCTCCTCCTGTCGAAGGGGGGCAGGGGCTCGATGGTCAGTGTGGCCCGGGTAGCCGGACCCGCACAAGGGGCGGGCGGTCAGACCTTGATGTAGATCCGGCGGGCGTAGAGGATCCACATCAGCCCGAGCCAGAGCAGCACGAAGGCGATGGCGTACGCCAGGGAGCCGTTGAGGGGGCCGGCCCAGGAGGCGAGGAGCGTCTCGTACGTCCATGTCTTGAGGGGGACGCCGCCGACCTCGATCAGCGTGGTCAGCCGCGCGAAAATGCCGGACAGGAAGTAGGCGGCGATGGCATTGACCCCGAACACGACGGAGGGCGTGGCCCACGCTTTCCACCCCTTCACATCGATGGCCCAGTAGCAGGCCCCGAGCGTCAGGGCCGCCATCCCGCTGGTGAACACCACGTAGGAGCTCGTCCAGAGGTTCTTGTTGATGGGGAAGACGAGGCCCCAAAGCCAGCCGACGGCGATCCCGGCCAGGCCCCCGGCGACCAGCTCACCCGCGACGCGCGTCCCGCTCCGGCCCGACCGGATCCAGCGTCCCGCCACGATGCCCGTCAGGACCGTGGCCACGGCCGGGAGCGTGCTCAGGATGCCCTCCGGGTCCCAGGTCCGGGAGTAGGCCCAGAGGTGGTCGGTACCGAGCACGGTCCGGTCGAGCCAGGCGCCGAGGTTCCCGTCCGGCGAGAGGTCGCCCGCCGTCCCGCCCGGGACCGGGACCAGGGTCATCAGGGCCCAGTACCCGAGGAGCAGTGCGGCCGTCGTCAGCAGCAGGCCCCGGCGTCCGAGGAAGAGGACGATGACGGCAGCGGCCAGGTAGGCCACGGCGATCCGCTGGAGCACGCCGGGGATCCGGAGCGTGTTCAGGTCGACATCGTACCAGGGAAACGCGTGGAGGAGGAGGCCGAGGCCGAAGAGGATGGCGGCGCGGCGCGTCGCCTTGCCGAGAAGCGCCCTGCGGTCGGCGCCGGAGGCCCGGTGCTTCCCGAACGAGAAGGTCATCGCGACGCCCACGATGAACAGGAAGAACGGGAAGATCAGGTCGGTGGGGGTCCAGCCGTGCCACTCGGCGTGGCGGAGTGGGGCATGGACGTGGGCCCAGCTGCCGGGGTTGTTGACCAGCAGCATGGCCGCGATGGTCGCGCCCCGGAACGCGTCGAGGGAGACCAGCCGGCCGGCGGGCGCGGCGGGACCGGCGAGGGCCGAGTCGGCGGCGGGGGCCGGCGATGTCGTCGTGCCGGACGCGGGTGCACTGGAGGTCTTGGTCACCGGCGTTGTCGAACGGAGTGAACAGGGATCCGGAGTGAGCCGTAAACGTGGTACGGCCCTCCGCGCCAGGCAATCAGCGGACATTGCGCGTGCCGCCTCCGATGCCACACTCATGGAGCGCGGGGAGTCACCTTCGACAGTCGGATCCCGTCACATGGAGATCGCCATGCCCGACGAAGGCAACGCCGCCTCGGCCTCCCCGGGGCCGGATTCCCCCAGGGCCGCCCTTTGGGAGGACTTCCTGGACATCTTCTACGCGCCGTTTTCCGTATTCCAGCGACGGCGCGACCGCTCCGGCTGGCTGATCCTGCTGATCGTGACCGTGATCCTGACGCTCCTCTTCTTCGCGTGGCAGCGGTCGGTCGGCCCCGTCCTCGACGTCGAGATGGACCGCACGATCGCGGAAGCGGTGACGCAGAATCCGGACGTCGACCCGCAGCAGTTCGAGGCGATGCGCTCGATGGGGCCCGTCGCCTCCGTGGTGGGCTTCGCCCTGGCGTTCCCCCTCGGTGTCGTGCTCGCGGCGCTGGTGACCTGGGTGCTGGCCCGGCTCTTCGGCGCGGCCGCCACCTTCGGCACCATGTTGATGGTCGTGGCGTACGCCCAGATCGTGCGGATCCTCGGGTTCGTCCTCGGACTGCTCCAGGCCACGGTCTTCGGCGTGGCAGGGCTGGACTCGATCCACGACGTGGGCTGGAGCGTGGCCCGATTCATGGACCAGCCGGAAGCGAGCGCCATGGCCCTGGGCCTGGCGTCCCGGGTCGATCTGTTCACGCTCTGGGCCACGGCCCTGATCGCCATCGGACTCGCCACCGTCACGCGGCTGGCCCGGGCCAATGCCTGGATCGTGGCGATCCTGGTCTGGCTGATCGCCGCGTTGCCCACGCTGGCGGGCGGGCTGATGGGTGGCTGAGCCCGGATCCTGGACGGGGTCGGGTGGAGATCGGGGGGGCAGAGACCGAGCACGAGGAGCGCGGCAGCCGCCGCGGAGGCGCCGGCGTGACGGACGTGTCGTGCCCTAGAACATGGTCGCCGGGCGCTCCGCCGGACAGGGCTGCCGGTCCGCGAACGGCCGGCATCGCGGGGTTGCGAGTCGGAGCCACGGTCGGTACGTAAGTTCTCTCATGACGATACGGCAGGCCGATGTCCGGGGCGAACGGCGCGCGTGGCAGGACGCCCGCTGGCTCGGCGCATTCCTCTGGGCAGCGGCGATCGCCGGGATGTTCGGGGCCGCAGGGTGGCAGCGGACGACGGGACCGACGTATCCCCTCAATGGCGTCGTCGTCTTTGGGGGAGAACGGCTCGAGTACGCGCTGGTCCGGAGCGGGACGTCGACGGAGGACGCGGTCGTGGAGATCCCGAATCCGGGTGCCGGAGCGGTCGCGGAGCTGTTCTTCCGGAGGTACCCGGTCGACGAGCCGTTCCGGCGGGTCCGGTTCACGCCCACCGACAACGCCACCCTCGTGGCGCCCCTCCCGCGGCAGCCGGCCGCGGGGAAGCTCGAGTACTACGTAGAGCTGACGGGTGCCGGGTCGGCGCGTCTGCCGGTGACGGCCGGGGAAAACCCGATCATCCGTTTCAAGGACCCCGTCCCCCTGGCCGCTCTCCTGCCCCACGTCATCCTCATGTTTCTAGCGATCCTGGTGGGGCTCCGAGCGGGACTCGGCGCTGCGGTGGGGCGGTGGGACGCGCGCTACGCCTGGATTGCCCTCGGGTTGATGTCCGTGGGTGGCATGGCCATGGGTCCGGTCGTCCAGAAGCACGCCTTCGGCGCGTACTGGACCGGGTTCCCCATGGGCTACGACCTGACCGACAACAAGACCCTGATCATGTGGCTGGTATGGGTCCTGGCCTGTGGGGTCCTGGTGTGGGAGCGCGCGCGACGTGATCCGGAGCGGGGAGAGTCGGACGATCGGGAGTGGTCCCGACGCCCCGGTCCCGCCGGTCGCGGGGCCGTGCTGGCCGCAACGGCCGTGATGCTCGTGGTCTACCTGGTGCCGCACAGCCTGCGGGGCAGCGAGCTGGACTACGAGGAACTCGACCGGGGTACGGACCCGGCGGAAGCGATCCGGACCGGGTGATGCCCATCGCGGGGCGCCCGTACGGGTTCGGCTGGGCGGCGGTCGTGCTCCTCGCGTTCGCCGGTGGTCCGCTCGGCGCGCAGGTGGCTGACACGACCGCCCCGCCGACGGACAGCGTGTTGTGCGCGGGGTACACGGTCACGGCGGTCGAGCTGGAATCCGCCCCGCCGGACCTGGGCCAGGACCGGATCCCCCGGGGGCTGCGGCCGCTCGTACGCTTTCTGGTCTACCCCTGGACGTCGGGGCCCGAGGCGGTCGTGCCTTTCCTCCTCCTGGAAGAGGGCGACGCGTGCGATCCCTTCCTGGTCGCGGAATCGGAGCGTCTCCTGCGCGCGCAGCACCACCTCTCCGATGCCGAGATCACGACGACGCCCGCCCCGGGCGGTGGTCTGATCCTGACCGTCCGGACACAGGACGAGATCCCGATCGTGGTGACCGGTGGCGTGCGCCGGAGCTCGCTGTCCTCGGTCAGGCTCGGCAACCGCAACATCTTCGGACGGGGCCAGCTTCTCGCCGCGGGGTGGCGCGAAGGCTTCGCGTACCGGGACGGCTTCGAGCTCCGGTACCTGAACTCCCACGTGCTCGGCCAGCCGTATCGACTGCGGATCGATGTGGTCCGGCAACCTCTCGGCCGCACCCTCCGACTCGCCGCCGGACGCCCGTTCCTCACCTCGGCCCAACGGGGCGCGTGGTACGTGGACATCGACCGGGACGACAGCTACTACCGCTACTCCCGGCCGGAGAACGAGCCGCTGTCCCTGGCCCTTGAACGCAACCGGTTCGATGCCGGGGCCGTGGCCCGGGTGGGTGGTCGTACTCTCGGCGTGTTCGGCGGGTTCTTCCTCAGCCACGACCGGGTCGAGCCGGCCGACTCGGCGGTCATCGCCTCGGATTCCGGGCTGGTCGCCGCCGACGACATCCGGCTGCACGACCGCTTCACCGCCCGGACAAGCAGCGGGGCGGGACTGGTGCTCGGGTTCCGGGCCCTGTCGTACAGGACCGTGCGCGGATTCCAGTCATTGGCGGGCGCGGAGGACGTGCCCCGGGGCGTCGTCGCCACGACGGCCATCGGCCGGTCACTCGTCGAGAACAGTGTCGTGCTCTCGTCGGACCTCTACGTGGGGATCGGTGGGAACCGGTCGCTCTTGACTCTGGAGGTCGCCTGGGAGCGGCAGGGGCTCGACGCGGACTGGCACGACGCCGTCGCCGCCGGACGTCTGGCGTGGTACCAGAAGAGCTCGGCCCGGCGCACCTTCATTCTGGCGGCCGAGTACGCCGGGGTCTGGCGCGGCCGACAGCCGTTCCAGCTCGAGCTCGGTCGCGACGACGGCGTCCGCGGCTACCGGGGGACCGGACTGGCCGGCGCGCGACGACTGGTCGTGCGGGGCGAGTCCCGCTGGTTCCTGGGCGTCCTGGGAGACCACGTCGGGATCGGCGTGGCCGCGTTCTCGGATATCGGCACCGTCTGGGCCGGCGGGATCCCCTTCGGCCGGACGACCACGCCACGCCCGTCCGTCGGCGGCAGCCTGCTCCTGGCCGTGCCCCAGGATTCCCGGCGCCTCCTGCGGCTCGATGTGGCCGTGCCCCTGGTGCCCACGGGCGGTGCCGGCGTCGAGATCGGCGTCAGCGCCGAGCTGCCTTCCCGCTGGCGAGAGCCGCGTCCTGTGGGCCGGGTCCGTACCGTGGCACCGAGGATCTCCATCTTCGAGTGGCGCTGACCGGGATCGTCCCTGTCTCGAATCGGCCCCACTCTCCCCGATGGCCCTGCCCGGGCATGAACCGACACGCCGCATTGCCGGGCTGGGAGGCATTGATTAACCTCCGTCAAGTGCCGCTCGGATAAGGCGAGGAGGCCACATGGGCGAGGAGCTACGGAAGCTCTGGCGATCGGAGGACTACTGGTCGATCTGGTTCGCCGCATTCGCGTTCCTCGTGGTCGCCCTGGGCCTGGTGACCGAGATCCCGAGGCTCCAGCGGTGGGTGGCGGATCCGGTCGTGGCAATGACCGGTCGGGTGGGGTCGCTGGCGCTGCTCGGCCTTGCACTGGCGGTGGTGACGGCGGTCGGGGTGGGGGCGATGCGGGAGCGCTGGAAGCCGTATCTCGGGGGGTTCGGCGTCGTCTATCTCCTCGCTATCGTATCCTACCTGGTGGCGGCGCAGGTGACGGTGCGTGCCTGGGGCCTGGGCTACGCCATCTGGGCCCTCTTTTTCGGGCTGTTGATCTCCAACACCATCGGGACGCCGAGGTGGCTGCTCGAGGGCGCCCGCTCAGAGCTGTTCATCAAGACGGGGCTGGTGCTGTTGGGCGGTGAGATCCTGTTCAGCGAGATCCTTGAACTCGGCGTTCCGGGTCTGCTGGTGGCGTGGGTGGTGACGCCCACCGTGATCGTCTTCATGTGGCTGTACGGGACCCGGGTGCTGGAGCTGCCGTCGAAGACGCTGACGGTCATCATTGCGGCGGCGACGTCGGTATGCGGCGTGTCGGCGGCGATCGCGGTGGCGGCGGCGTGCCGGGCGAAGAAGTCGGAGCTGACATTGGCGGTGGGGATGACGATGATCTTCACCGTGCTGATGATGATCTTCATGCCGTTGATCGCGCGGCTGGTGGACATGAGTCCGGCAGTGGCGGGTGGCTGGCTTGGCGGGACCATCGACTCGACGGGGGCGGTCGTAGCGGCGGGGGCGTTCCTGGGCGAGCTGGCCGAGAAGGTGGCCGCGGTCGTGAAGATGATCCAGAACGTGCTCATCGGCGTGGTGGCCTTCGTGGTGGCGCTCTTCTGGGTCACCCGGGTCGACCGGGAGCCGGGGGCCCCGCGCCCCGGGCCCATGGAGATCTGGTATCGGTTCCCGAAGTTCATCCTCGGGTTCGCCGCGGCCTCGGTGGTCTTCAGCTTCGTGCTGATCCCGATGCTGGGCGACGTAGCCGTGGCCGACATCCTGGAGACCTCCAGCACGCTCCGGGGCTGGCTCTTCTGCCTCGCCTTCGTCGCCATCGGCCTCGAATCCAACTTCCGCGAGCTCGCCAGTCAGCTGGTGGGCGGGAAGCCGATCATCCTCTACGCCGTCGGCCAGAGCTTCAACATCATCCTCACGCTGCTCATGGCCTGGATCGCCTTCGGCGGCGTGATCTTCCCGCCGCCGGGCTGATGCGAGCCCGGGCCGTGCGCTGGCTGGTCCTCCTCACCGTCTGCGGTGGGCTGGTCCTCGGAATTGCCGGGCTGCACCGCTGGAGCGGGTCCCTGGCCGGGCCCGCCGGCGACCTCGTCCGCAACAGCCTCGCCCGGGACCTCTCCGTCTACGCATACGTCTATACCGACGTCGGTGACCCGGCGGAGTTCCTGGAGCGGACAGGTCGTTACCGGGGGCTTGCCCGCGACACCGCCGCGCGGCCTCAGTCGGACGAGGACCGGAACATCCAGCGCCGTCCGTAGCGGGCGTTCTCGTGACCACATCGCCGAATCGGCGGGTCTCCTCGAGCCGATCGGGGTCGAGCGGCCCCTCGATGACCCCGAGCGCCTCTCCTATCAGCTCGTCGGCGGATCGTACGTGCCAGCGTGCGCGGACCCAGCCAAAGAGCCAGACATCGAGGTGGTCGGTGTCGAGGAGCCGGAGGTGGCGCTCGAGGCCGCGTCGTACGGAGCCGGGCAGGGGGATCCCGACCTCGGACACGAGAACGAGCTGGTCGCGCAGTCCACCCGGATGCGGCGACGCACGCCCTCGCAGATCCGTGGCATCAGGGAGCTGGCGAGGAAGGTATTGATGCCGTGGTCGTGGAAGCCGCGAACCAGGTCATCGGCGGACAGGCCGGGCCCGGCGCGGTTCCCGGCAAACGAGAGGGCGGCGAGTCCGAGGGGACGCCTGGATCAGGATGGCTGCCGGGCGTCGGGCGCGCCACGCGTGCGAGCGAGTTCCTTGACAGTGCCCGGTCGGGGAATCACCGTGTTGCCGGCTCTGTGGTTCAAGGCCCGCATGGGCGTCCGAGCCAGCGGGCGAGGCATCCCCCGAACGATGGAAGGGTCTGATGGCGGACCAGTTGCCGTACGAGCCGTTCATCCCCGCGGATCAGAAGGTCCGCGAATTCAGCTTCCGGGCGGTCGCGCTGGGCGTGGTGATGGCGGTGATCCTGGGCGCGGCGAACGCCTACATCGGGCTGGTGGCCGGCCTCACGATTGCCGCGACCTTCCCGGCGGCGGTCGTGGCGCTCGCGCTGCTGCGCCCGGTGGGCGGGACGATCCTGGAAGAGAATGTGGCCCGGACCACGGCGTCGGTGGGCGAAGCGCTGGTGGCGGGTGCGATCTTCACGATCCCGGCCTTCGTCATCGCTGGCGTGTGGGAGAGCATCAACTTCTGGATCGCCACCTTCATCATGGCGGTGGGCGGCGTCCTGGGCGTGCTCTTCGTGATCATCCTGCGCCGCACGCTCGTGGAGGAGTCGGGACTGCCGTTCCCCGAGTCGATCGCGGCATCGGAGATCCACAAGGCGGGGCAGACAGGATCCGGTGGCGGCAAGCTGCTGGTCGTCGCGGGCTCGATCGCGGCGGGGATCGAGCTGTTGAAGAACTCGTCGGGGCTCCAGGCGCTCCAGTCGCAGATGACCGGCTGGTGGTCGTGGGGTACGGCGACGGGCGCCCGGATCGGCGGGCCGGAAGGGTCGATGTACACGGGCGGCATGTTCGCGTCGACCCCGTCCGCGTCGCCGGCGCTGCTCGGCGTGGGCTACATCATCGGACCCGCGCTGGCCGCCGTGGTCTTCGCGGGCGGCGTGCTGGGCTGGTGGGGTCTGGTCCCGGTCCTGATGTTCGTGAACCGCGACCTGGCGGCTACAGCGGACGCCCAGGGCTTCGCGACCGTGGCCCAGAATATCGTCTGGCAGCAGCAGGTCCGGCCCCTGGCGGTGGGCACCATGGTGGTCGGTGCCGTGTGGACGCTCTGGCTGATGCGGAAGAGTCTGGGCAGCGGGTTCGCCCGGGTGTTCGCGGACATCAAGAGCGGCAGTGTCACGGCCACGGGCGCGACCGACCGACACGAGACGGACATCCGCTACAAGTGGATCGTCTTCGGGATCCTCGGGCTGCTCGTCCCCATCACCGTCCTGTACTACTACTTCACCCAGAGCTTCGGCGGGTCCATCCTCGCCGCCGTGGTGATGGTGATCGCCGGGATCCTGTTCGCCGCCGTGGCCGGGTACCTCGTGGGCCTGATCGGCAGCAGCAACAACCCCATCAGCGGCCTCACCCTGTCCACGCTGATCCTGGCCGCGCTGCTCATGGTGGCCATCGGCATGACCGGTGATCGTGGCGTCCTTGCCGTGCTCGGCGTGGCCGCGGTGGTGTGTACCGCCATGGGCATTGCCGGGGACATGATGCAGGACCTGAAGGTGGGTCACATCCTCGGCGGGACCCCGGCCAATATGGAGAAGGGCGAGCTCATCGCGGTGCTGCTGGCCGCGCCGGGCCTGGCGGTGGTGCTCATGCTGCTGGGCTCCGCGTACGGCTTCGCGGGCGCGCCGGGGGCCGACCCGGCCACCGCCCTGCCGGCACCGCAGGCGGGGCTGATGGCGCTGGTCAGCACCGGGATCATCAACGGCGAGATGCCCTGGCCGCTCTTCATCGGCGGGATGCTGTTCGCGGTGGTCCTGATCCTGGTGCGGGCTCCATCCGTCATGCTCGTGGCCGTGGGGATGTACCTGCCGATCTGGAGCACCTTCGCGATCTTCGTCGGCGGCGTGTTCCGGTGGCTCGTCGACCGGGCCATGGAACGGCGGTTCCATGAGGGAGGTGAGCCCATCGAACGGGCCGACAATGCCGGGATCCTGGTCGCTTCGGGGTTCGTCGCCGGCGAAGCACTGATGGGTGTGCTGATCGCGGCGCTGATCGTCGCGAACATCGCGCTGCCCGCGCTCATCGAAGACACGCTGATCCAGGGGCTCCTCGGCCTGCTGGTCTTCCCGCTCGTCCTCTGGTTCTTCTGGAGCCGGTCGAGGCGCGCGGCGGAGGAGGCGGAGGAGAGGGTCACGACGTAGGCATCCAGGCCGCCGATCCTGGCGCAGCGATTCGGGGGGCTCGGCCGGTCGTACGGTCGAGTCCCCCGCTCGCGTGTGTCCGCAATCGGGATGCCCCGTGCCAGGGTCGGACGTGGGGCGGCTCCCTACAGCCCGTCCAAGTGGCTTTCTACAAGTCACTTACACGGTCCGCGGTCCCGGCACTCCGGTTGCCTCCTGTCCGGGCGACGACGTGACCCACTGATCCGAGGCACGAGCCATGGACCGTCTGATCCTCGATCTCCGTTTCGCGCTCCGACAGCTGGCCCGCTCTCCGGGGTTCACCGCCGCCGCCGTCCTCGTTCTGGGCGTGGGTATCGGCGGGAGCACGGCGATCTTCGGTGCGGTGGACAACATCCTGTTCCGGCCGCTGGACCTGCCGGATTCGGACCGGCTCGTGTGGCTGTGCGAGGACCACCCGCGGGAAACATGTTTCGGGGTATCTCCGCCGAACGCGGAGGCGTGGGCGGAGCGGGCGGAGACGCTGGACGCGGTCGGTCTCGGTCGTGGGACATCGTTCCGGATGGCAACGGCGGATGGAACGCAGGGGGTGTACGGCGGACTGGCCACGCCCGGGCTGTTCCGGGCGCTCGCGGTGTCACCGGCCCGAGGTCGCCTGCTGCGAGACGAGGACATGCTGCCGCTCGGTGCGGGCCGCGTGGCCGTGGTCAGCCACGGGTTCTGGCAGACCGAGCTGGGGGGATCGGAGCTGCCCGGCGCGACGCTGACCCTGAACGGCGAACCGTACGCGGTCGTGGGCGTGCTGCCCGAGGGGGTGGACGTCCCTCACCTGGAGGGTGTGCGAGTGTGGACGCCGCTCCAGTTCGATCCGTCGGCGGAAGAGTTCCGGGACTGGCGTGGATTCCACGGCTATGGCCGGCTGGCGGCGGCTGCCAGTGTGATGGACGCGGAGTCGGAGCTGGGCCGGATCCAGGCGTCGCTGGCGGAGACGTACCCGGAGTCCGTACGGGGGTGGGGTGCCCGGGTGACGACCATGAAGGATCGGCTGGTGGGTCCGGCCCGACCGCTGCTGCTCCTGTTCCTGGGCGCGGTGGCGCTCGTCCTGCTGATCGTGAGCGTCAACCTGGCGGGGCTGCTCCTGGCGCGGGCGACGACCCGGGAGCGGGAGCTGGCCGTGCGCGTGGCGCTGGGCGCCGACCGGGCCGTGGTCGCGCGACAGCTCGCCGTCGAGGCCGGGATGCTCGCGGTGTTGGGGGCGGTCGCCGGCGCCGTCGTCGCCCTCTGGACCACCGATGCCTTCGTCGCGCTGGCCCCTTCGGACGTGCCGCGGATCGACGAGGTGGGCGTGGACCTGCGGGTCCTGGCCTTCGCCGTGGCCGTGAGCTTCGGCAGCGCGACGCTCTTCGGTCTCGCCCCGGTGCTCCGGCTGCGGAGCTTCAATGCGGCGGCCGCGTTGAAGGACGCCCGGGGCGGAGGGCGAGGGCGTCGCGAGACGCGGCTGCGGCGGGCGCTCGTCGTGACCGAGCTCTCGCTGGCGCTGGTGCTCGTCCTGAGCGCCGGGCTGCTCCTGCGCAGCTTCGGCACCCTCGCCGCCTGGGATCCGGGCTTCGAATACGACCGGCTCTTCACCTTCCAGCTCTATCCCTACCAGGCCGGCTACGAGGACGAGGCCCTGGCCGCGTTCTACCGCGGGGCCCGGGAGCGGTTCGAAGCGATTCCCGGGGTCGAGGTCGTCGGATCCGCCTCCGCCGGGCCCCTTTTCGGGGGGTCGGATGGCGCCACGCCGTTCCTGGTCGTGGGCCAGCCGGAACCGCCGCTCCAGGACGCGCCGCGGGTCCGCTGGTACGACGCCGGACCCGGCTACTTCCCCACCCTGGGTGTCGAAATCATGGAAGGCCGCAACATCCGGGAAGATGACCGGTACGGGAGTACGCCCGTGGCCCTGGTGAACCAGACGATGGCACGGGAGCACTGGCCCGCCGGCTCGCCGGTGGGCGCCCTGCTGGTGCTGCCGCAGTGGACAACGCAGGTGGAGGTCGTGGGGGTCGTACCGGATTTCCGGCCTTTCCTGCCCGAGGAAGCGGTCGAGCCGGCCATCTACGTATCGAACCGGCAGTACCTGCGGGGCGCGAGCTTCTTCCTGCTGCGGATCGCGGGCGATGGGGACCCGACGGAGGTGGCCGCCGTGGTGCGCAGCGCCGTGACCGAACTGGAGCCGCAGATCTCGCCGGTGTCCATGATGACGCTGGAAGAAAGACTCGCGGGTCGGCTCCGGGGGCCGCGCTTCAACGCGCTCCTCGTGGCGCTGTTCG
The DNA here is from genome assembly GCA_964391035.1 of uncultured Gemmatimonadaceae bacterium. GTDB lineage: Bacteria > Gemmatimonadota > Gemmatimonadetes > Longimicrobiales > RSA9 > JAWVYT01. The sequence goes on along the minus strand of CAYMLW010000001.1, from coordinate 10,469 downwards.
CCATCATCGCGCTCGTGCTCGGCGCCGCCGGAATCTACGGCGTGATGGCGTATGCCGTTGCGCTACGGAGCCGGGAGATCGGGATCCGGATGGCGCTGGGTGCCGCCCGCCAGGAGGTGCTCCGTTCGATCCTGTCGGAGGGGCTCAGGCTGACCGCCGCGGGCCTGGTCTTCGGGCTGGCGGGCGCCGTGTTCTTCATCCGGCTCCTCCGGGGCCTGCTGCACGGCGTCAGCGCGGCCGATCCCTGGACGTTCATCGGGACCATAGTGGTGCTGGGCCTCGCGGCCCTTGCCGCCACCGTGATGCCTGCGCTCCGGGCCAGCCGGACGGACCCGGTCCAGGCGCTCCGGTCCGAGTAGGAGCCGGTCAGTTCTCGACGACCGTGACCGTATTGGTGCTCAGGTCCCAGCGGACCGTGTGCGCGGCGCGGGTCAGGTAGAAGGGCCGGGACACCACCTCCCGGCCGCCGGTGCGCTCGGCGATCAGGCGGTACTCCCCCAACGAGCTGGCGCTCCGCGCGTCCAGCGACCGCACGCTGTTCGGCGAGACCCTGCCCAGCATGTCGCGGAATCCGGACTCGGAGATCAGCCAGACATTGACCGAAGCGGCCGGGATCAGGCCGTTGTCCACCCGTACGGTAAGGCTCTCGTCGTCCATCGCCCCACTCATCCCGCCGGCACTGGCGCATCCGGCGATGAGCACGAGCGCCAGGACCGGGGCGAGGGCGAGTCGCAGTGACTTCATGGCTCCTCCATCAGATCGAGTGTTCCTCCCGCCGGACCGATGCCGATCACGACGCCCGAGGTCGATGGCCCGTCAGCCGTCGGCGGTACTCTCGCCTTCCAGGTCGCTGCAAGCGTTGGGCCCGTGTCGCTCCGTTGTCCAGAGACGGACGTCTATTCGAGTGGCGGTCGACCGCGCAGGGGCGGCGCCGTCACCAGCGGCTGGCGGGGCCGTGGTGGATAACGGGCCCCAACCCCGGTACCTTCCAAGCCCCGCCGGGGCGGATGTCCACCGGCGGGCAGCGGAGGAGCGACACACCGGGTCAGGACGCGACCGAGAAGGGATACAGCGTATGTTCAGGGACTTCGACGAAGCCCGCCGCCACATCGAGGGCGCAGGGGTGCGGATGGTGGACCTCAAGTTCATCGACCTCTGGGGGCGATGGCACCACGTGACGCTGCCGGCCGGGCGGTTCACGGAGAAGGTGATGGGCGAGGGGGTGGGGTTCGACGGCTCGAGCGTCGGGTTCCGGAGCGTCGCATCCGGGGACATGGTCCTGGTCCCCGATCTGTCGACCGGCGCCATGGACCCGTTCTGGGACGAGCCGTGCCTCGGCTTCATCTGCTACGCCATGGAGGCGGACAGCAAGACGCCGTACCCCCACGACCCGCGCAACACGGCGGCCCGGGCCGAGACCTACCTGGCGCAGCAGGTGGAAGGCGCCGAGAGTCTGTGGGGCCCCGAGTTCGAGTTCTACGTGTTCGACCACGTGCACATCGACAACGGGGTGAACCGGGCCGCGTACCGGGTCGACTCGGAGGAAGCGGAATGGTCGTCGGCGAACGGGAGTCACGGCCACGTGATCCCGGTGGGCGGCGGCTACCACGCCATCGGGCCGAAGGACCGGCTGTTCAATCTGCGGTCCGAGATCTCGCTCCACCTCGAGGACATGGGCGTCCCGGTATACTACCACCACCACGAGGTGGGCGGGCCGGGCCAGGTCGAGCTGGAGATCCCTCTCGCCGGGATCGTATCGGCCGGCGACATGGGGATGCTGGTGAAATACGTGTCGAAGATGGTCGCCTTCCGGAAGGGGCAGACGGCCACGTTCATGCCGAAGCCGCTCTACGGTGAAGCGGGCAGTGGCATGCATTTCCACCAGCGGCTGGGACGGGACGACGAGAACCTCTTCTACGACCCGGACGGCTACGGGCTCCTGAGCGAGATGGCCCGGTTCTACATCGGCGGGCTGCTGGAGCACGCGCCGGCGCTTCTCGGGCTGACGAACCCGAGCACCAACTCGTATAGGCGACTCGTCCCGGGCTTCGAGGCCCCCGTCCGCACCTTCTTCTCCCTGGCCAACCGCAGCGCCGCCGTCCGGATCCCCAAGTACGCGACGGCGCCCGACGCCGTCCGCATGGAGTTCCGGCCGCCGGACGCCAGCGGCAACATCTACCTGGCCATGGCGGCCCAGCTCATGGCCGGGATCGACGGGATCCGTCGCCGGATCGACCCCACGGAGGCCGGGTTCGGGCCCATCGACGAGGACGTCTTCTCGCTGCCGGCGGAGGAGCTGGCCGAGATCGGACAGCTCCCGACCTCGCTCGGCCAGGCCCTCGACGCGCTGGAAGCCGACCACGACTTCCTGACCGAGGGCGGCGTCTTCAACGACGAGCTGATCGACCGCTGGATCCGGACCAAGCGGGAGAAGGAAGTCCGCGCCGTGCGGGCAAGGCCGCACCCCTACGAGGTCGGGCTGTACTTCGACGTGTAGACCGGTCCGGCGGCCGCTACGCCTCCTCGTCCGCGTACTCCCCGCCCGGGAGGAGCCGCTCGTCGTAGTAGTCCAGCTTGTGGAGCGGCATGATCACGCCGGAGAGGATATTGAGCAGGTGGGACTGGATCCGCTTGTAGTAGCGGGCCCCCAGGACCATGGTGGTCGTCCTCGAAGCGTCGTACTGGCTTCGTGCGACCCGGGAGACCAGCATGTCACACCTGCGGTTCACCTCCCGTCCCCGCCGCATGAGGCCGAGGGCCGCCTCGGTGTCCGACGTGCTGAAGACGTTGTCGATGGCCGTGAGGGAAGCCTCGACCTCGGCCCGGATCTCACGGAGCTCCGCGCCGTTCTCGTCGTCGGGGATCGGGCCGCCGCCCTCATCGTAGATCTCGACCAGATTCTTGCAGTAGTCGCCGATGCGCTCGACGTCCTTCACGAGACTCATGAGGAGCAGGCAGTAGGGTGCCTCGCGGCCAGTGTCCTCACCCAGGGTCAGATGCGTGATCACCTGTTTCCGGATGCTTCGCTCCAGCTTGTTCAACCGGATGTCACGCTTCGATACCGACGTCCGGTCCTCGGGCGTGGGCGGCGTGTCGAAGAAGTGGGCCCCCGCCTCCAGCGTGAGCTCGATCGCGAGCTGCATCATCTCCTGGAAGTCGTCGCCCATCTCCGAGATGGCGTCATTGGATCGGAATAGGTCCAGCAGTTCACGCAACATCAGGTTCCTCCTATCCGAAGGCGTGGCCGAAGATAGCGAAGAGAGCGGGGACCCCGTAGAAGAGCGCGAGCACGTACAGGATGGCCAGCGTCTTCGACCGGGTGGCCAGATCGGCCAGCGTACGGGCGGCCGCGAGTGGCAGGTTGCGAATGCGCTCCGCGGGGTAGATCAACAGGATCGCGGACACGTTGAAGAGCAGGTGAACGAGGGCGATGGTCAGACCGGCCGCGGCATGCTCGCCGGTGGCGGCCAGCGCCGCGAGCAAGGCCGTGACCGTCGTGCCCACGTTGGCTCCGAGAGTGATCGGGAAGGCCTGGGGCAGCGTGAGGACGCCTGCGCCGGCGAGGGGCACGAGCAGGGATGTCGTGATGGAGCTGGACTGGACCATCACCGTCGCCACGATGCCCACGAGCATGGCGATCACGGCCCGGTTACCGAAGGCCCGGGTCACCAGCCGTTCGACCCGGCTCTTCATGGCCGAGCGCATCACCGACACGATGCCCATGAGGCTCAGGAAGATGATGGCCCCGCTGACGAAGATGTACAGCGTGGCCGCCCAGCCCTCCGACGGCGTCACCACATGGATCAGGTCCTGGATGGGCCTCCCGCCGGCCTTGATCGCCCCCTTGATCGGACTCTCGTACTCGGCGCCGCTCAGCCCGCCCAGGAGACCGGTCAGCGCCGTCGCCGAGCGGCCGAGGTAGCCCGTCAGCAGCTCCACCGGCAGCAGGATCAGGACGGCCAGGTAGTTGAAGAAGTCGTGGCAGGTGGCGACGGCGAACGCCCGGCGGAACTCCTGCTTCCAGCCGATATGGGCCATGGACGCGATCGTGTTGGTCACGGTCGTGCCGATGTTGGCGCCCATGACCATCGGGATCGCGTTCGCCACCGGGAGCGGGTTCTCCGGGGCCGCCACCAGGCCCACGATGAGGGAAGTCGTGACCGACGAGCTCTGGACCAGCGTCGTCGCGAGGATCCCCACCATGAGTCCCACGAAGGGGTTCGCCGTGGCCGTGAAGAAGTTCTCCAGGAAATCCTGGCTGAGCAGCCTGAACCCGCTCCCCAGTCCGTTGACCCCGACCAGGAAGGTGTACAGCAGCAGAAGCACGGCCAGGGCGCGGACGCCGGCGTGGTCGAGCCACTGGCGCTCGGCCACCGGGGGTCGGGGCGACGACACGGGTGAACTCACGTTACCGTTTCGTGATGGTTCAATGACCTTTCCGTTACGAACAGGGCCAGGCCAAGAAAAGAGGGCGGGGTGTCTGATCCCCGCCCCCGTGGTGCGGCCGCCTACGCGGTAACCGCCGCCGGCACCTGGCTCAGCACATCCCGGATGTCCGGGAGCACCGCTTCCAGTTGCTCCTTCTCGATGATGAGCGGTGGCGCGAAGCGGACCACGTTCTCGTGGGTCTCCTTCGCGAGCATGCCTCGTGCCTGAAGGGCCTCGCAGTAGGGTCTGGCGGCGGTGTTCAGGACCACCCCGACCATCAGGCCGCGACCACGGACTTCGAGAATCGCCGGTGAGTCGATCCTGCGCAGCTCGTCCATGAACCAGTTCCCCAGCTCGTTCGCCCGCTCGGCGAGGTTCTCATCGACGATAACGTCGAGAGCCGCGATGCCCACGGCGGCGCCCGTCGGGTTGCCGCCGAATGTAGAGCCATGGGTACCCGGAGTGAAGACGTCCATGATCTCGCTGTCGGCCATGATGGCGGAGACGGGATAGACGCCGCCGCCGAGGGCCTTGCCGACGATCATGACATCGGGGCGCACGTCGTCCCAGTCGCAGGCGAAGAGGCGGCCGGTCCGGCCGAGGCCGGTCTGGATCTCGTCGGCGATGAGGGCGGCACCGTGGTCGTCGCACAGGGAGCGGAGCCCCTGGAGGAATCCGTCTGGCGGGACGACGACGCCGGCTTCGCCCTGGATCGGCTCGACCAGTATTGCGGCCACATGGTCGTTCATCGCGGTCCGGACGGCGCCCAGATCGCCGTACGGGAGGATGCGGAAGCCGGGAGTGAGTGGCCCGAAGTGCTTCTTGTAGAGCTCGTCGGCCGAGAAGCTGATGACCGTGGTCGTACGACCGTGGAAGTTGCCGCTGAAGACCAGGATTTCGGCCCGGTCCTCGGGCACGCCCTTCACCTCGTAGGCCCACTTCCGGACGGCCTTGATGGCGGTCTCGACGGCCTCGGCCCCGGTGTTCATCGGCAGGGCCTTCTCGTAGCCGGAGAGCTCGCACAGTCTCCGGAGGAATGGACCCATCCGGTCGTTGTGGAAAGCCCGGGACGTCAGCGGCAGGCGCTGCGCCTGGTCGATCAGTGCCTGCACGATCCTGGGATGGGCGTGACCCTGGTTCACCGCCGAGTACGCCGAGAGCATGTCCAGGTACCGATTCCCGTTCACATCCCACACCCAGATGCCCTCGCCGCGGGTGAGCACCACCGGCAGGGGATGGTAGTTGTGGGCGCTGTACCGCTCGGCCTCTTCCAGATACCGTTGTGTTTCCATCAATTCCGCTCCTCGATCGAGATCCGAAACCGCGCCGTAACCTCCTCGGCGAAGGCCCGGCCCGTCAAGGTACACATCCGGGTCTCGCGGTCTGTCGGGGAGTGACCGGCATTCCTGTGGGGGATGACCCGATAGAGGGAAGCGGGTCGGGGTGTTAGGTTCCAGACCAGTCCCACCCGCGTCGAAGCGGCCCGGTCTCCGGCCGGGCAAGGAGAGACGATGAACAGACGCGCAATCGCCCTCGTGCTGGGGTGCCTGCTTCCCGGCGCGCTGCCTGCCCAGGATCCGGCACCAGCCAACGCGGGTGCGCCACCCGCTACGGCGGATCCGGCGGTCCGGGCACAGCCCGTGGTGCGCGGCGTCCTCTTCTACTCGCCGGGCTGTCCGCACTGCCGGGAGGTCATGACCGAGACGCTGCCGCCGGTGCTGGCGCGCTACGGGACACAGCTCCAGATCGCCGCGGTCAACACCGCGACGCCCGGCGGGCAGGTGCTGTACCGGGCCACGATCGAACACCACCAGCTCCCCCGCTCCCGGATCGGCGTCCCCACCCTCCTGGTGGGGTCCCGAACCCTGGTGGGCGCCCTCGAGATCCCGGAGCTGCTCCCGGGGATCGTGGACCGGGCACTCGAGGCCGATGGAATCGACTGGCCCGACGTGCCGCTGATCCAGCAGGCTCTCGCGGTCCAGGGCCCGTCCGACGCCCCGGCTGACCCCGCGGAAGCGCCCGACGAGGAGGCCGGGCCCCGGTCGCGTGTCGCTGCGACACCGGACCCGGAGAGATCGGAAGCGGAAGCCGGCGCAGAACCATCCGAGCCGGAGCCGATCGCGGCGCAGGGACGCACCGTGGGAACGCCGGACACCGAAGAGGCCCTCCCGGCGGGAGCCGAAGAGGGGGCAGTCGTCGCCGCGGAGTCCGTGTCGGACGGCTCCGCCTCAGGGGAGCGCGTCCCGACGGAGGTCGCCGCGGAGGGCGTGGGAGGAGCCGCGGAGGGCGTGGGGGCAGCCGCTCCGGGCGAGGCCGCGGCCGGGTCGGGTGCCCCGCCGCCGGCCCCGACGGGCGACGATCTGGTGGTGGCGTTCGACGGGGAGGTCGCCCACACGTTGAGCATGACAGACCGGTTCCTTCTCGATCCGACCGGCAATGCGATGTCGGTGGTGGTGTTGATCCTGATGCTGGCGGCCCTCGGGCTGGTGGGGGCGGACGTGGCCGGCCGGATCCGGATCCCGCGATGGCCGGGTTGGACGGTCCCCGTGCTGGCGTTCGTGGGCGTGGGCGTCGCGGCGTACCTGACCTACATCGAGGTCACGGGTATGGAGGCGGTCTGTGGACCGGTAGGAGACTGCAACACGGTCCAGCAGAGCCCGTACGCCACCCTCTTCGGGGCGATCCCCGTGGGAGGCCTGGGGCTCGTCGGCTACGTCGTGCTCCTGGCCGCCTGGGCCCTGGTCCGCGGCGGATCAGCGGCGATGCGTGGGGCGGCGCGGATGCCGCTCTGGATCCTCGCCCTCGGGGCCGTGCTGTTCTCGGTGTACCTGACGTTCCTGGAGCCGTTCGTCATCGGCGCGACCTGCGCCTGGTGCCTCACGTCGGCCGTGATCACCACCCTGATCCTGCTGGCCGCGACGCCCGAGCGGCGAGCCGGCCGCGCGACGGCGGCGGTGTCGCACTCGATTCCATAGAGAGAGGAGCCCCCCATGTTGATCGACCGCTTCATCCCCGAGCCCGACTTCGTCGAGCTGCGCGAGATCGACGTGGAGGCCGTGCCCGCGGCGGTCATGGCCTCCATCAAGGAATCGGATCTCCGGGACCCCGTCATCTCCACCCTCTTCGCGGTTCGGGACCTGCCCAATGTCCTGGCCCGGGGTTTCGGCGGCGGCAGGAAGAGGGAGAACATCTCGTTCCGGAACATCCCCGACGTCGGCCCGGGGTGGATCACCCTGGCGGAGGAGGAAGACCGGGAGCTGGTCCTGGGCGCGGTCGGGCGGTTCTGGCGTCGCGACTACGGGGCCCGGGACGTCGCGCCCGATGAGTTCCGGGACTTCGACGAGCCCGGCTACCTCAAGCTCGCCGTCTCCTCCCGCGTCGACCCCCGGGGCTACGACGATTCGGTCCTGCGCTACGAAGCCAGAATCGAGGCCACAGACGAGGAGGCGAGGCGTCAGTTCATCCGGTACTGGAAGGTCATCGGTCCGGGCAACGAGGTCATTGTCCGCCGCGCACTCCAGCGGATCAAGGCCGACGCAGAGTGGCGAGAGTGCCTGTCCGGAGCGCTCGACGATCGGTAGCGCCGGGCCGCCCTCTGAACCACGACGTGCTGGGTGGACCGTCTCTGGAGAAACGATGGCATCTCGAGCGCGTATGCACCCCGAGCCGGGTCGTTGCTCACCAGTCCTGGGAGACGGCCCACCAGGGATCGACAGCTGGGGATCGGACCGGGCTACCGTCCCTGGACAACGTCCCGTCGACGCTCCGCCTCCTCCTCGATCCGGCCGCACATCAGGTCGCAGATCCGGAAGACATCCTCTCCCGCCAGCCGGTAATGGACGTACAGGCCGTCCTTGCGCCGATCCACGAATCCCAGACCGTGCAGGAGCTGCAGGTGCTTCGAAACATTGGCCTGGCCGAGTCCCGTTGCCTCCACCAGGCTCGACACCGTCCGCTCGCCGGCCCGCAGCGCCTGGAGGATCTGGAGCCGGGCCGGCTCGCCCAACGCCTTGAAGCGATCCGCCACCAGCTCCATCAGCTCCGGCGACAGGTTGCCGGTCTCGTGTCCCATCCGGGCCTCCGTTGTTCTACTGTACAGTTGTAGATTGATCAATCGCCGGCCGGCGCGAAAGGGGAACGCCGGGGCTCGCCCGGTTGTTGCACCGTGGTCCCGGGACCGTTGAACGAATCGGAACAAGGGACAGGTTCGGTGAGGAATTCGAGAGACGCGGCGCGTTGGGCACTGGCCCTTCTGGTAGCGGTGGGCGCGTGCGGACGGGCGCCGCCGCCGGCGCAGCCCGCGCCGCCGCCGGACACGATGGGGCCCGTGGGGGAGCCGGTGGTGGTGGAGCCGTCGGATACGGTCGCGGAGCCGGAGAGGCCAGCGCCGGAGGTGGAGCCGGAGCCGGAGGTGGAGCCGGAGCCGGACGTCGAGCCCGAACCGGAGCCGACGCCCCGGCCCCGGGCCCGCCCCCGCCCCACGGTGCCCGTCCTTCCCGGCGCGGTCCTGCCCTGGAACCGGATCGTGGCCTTCTACGGCAACCCGGCCTCGAAGAACATGGGCATCCTGGGCGAGCTGCCACCCGACGAGATGCTCGCCCGGCTCGACCGTGAAGTGGCGAGATGGCGACGGGCGGATCCCGGCGTGCCGGTCCGCCCGGCGCTCCACATGATCGCGGTCATGGCCACCGGCGACCCGGGACGCGACAGCCTGTTCCGCCTGCGGATGCCCGACTGGCGCATCGAAACCGTGGTCGACTGGGCCGAGCGAAGGAACGCTCTCGTCTTCCTCGATATCCAGCCCGGACAGAGCACCGTACGGAAGGAGCTGCCCCGGCTCCGGAAATGGCTCACCCGACCCCACATCCACCTGGCCCTCGACCCCGAGTGGACCATGCCCGCCGGCGTCCGCCCCGGCACACGCATCGGAGCCATGGATGCCGACGCCATCAACCACGCCATCGGTTTCCTCGCCGAGATCGTCGAGGAGCACGACCTCCCCCCGAAGGTCCTCGTCGTGCACCGCTTCACCCAGGGCATGATCCGCAACGCCGAGAACATTCGAGTCGATCCCCGCGTCCAGGTGGTCATCAACATGGACGGCTGGGGGGCTCCGCCCAACAAACGCCGCGCCTACACCGATATCGTCGCGCCGGAGGCCGACCAGTTCACCGGCTTCAAGGTCTTCTTCAAGAACGACCTCCGCGGCGGCTCCCGCCTCATGACACCCGACGAGATCCTCGAGCTCGACCCCATGCCGGTCTACATCCAGTACCAGTAGAACGGACCTCCGCCCGGGCGCCCCGACGCCCCCGAACCGCGACGACGCGAAGGCCAACATCGAAGGGACCGCGACGACGCGACGGACGCGACGAGTGTCCGGGGGGCGGTGGGATCGGACTTCATCGCGCAGCAGAGATCGTCTCCTGTTGGCGAGAGGCCGGGATGGGGGACGGCGGCGGCACCCAGAGGTGGGGCCTGGCGAGCCTCCCACCTCCCTTATTATACTGTATGATAGATTACTACTTTATGGCGGAGGGTGGAGCATGGCAGGGAATACACCGATGGTCGTGACGCATGAGGGCGGGCTCAAGTTCGCCACGGATATCCGCGGGCACCGTGTGCTCGTGGATCAGCCGGGTCCCGGTCGGGACGAGGCGCCCACGCCTCTGGAGCTGATGGGGGCGTCGATCGGGAGCTGTGTGGCGCTGTACGTGCAGCAGTTCTGTCATTCGCGGGGCATCCCACACGAGGGGATGCGCGTGGAAGTGGGGATGGTCGGGGCCCGGAGCCCGAACCGGATCGGGACGTTCGAGGTGGGTGTGAAGCTGCCGGAGCCGGTACCGGCGGAGTACGAGTCGATCCTGGAGCGTGTGGCCCGGAGCTGCCCTGCGCATCACACGCTGGTGGAGGGCGCGGAGGTAGCGGTCCGGATCGAGCAGCCGGCGGAGGCCGCGGCGGCCTGACGCTGCGGGGCGCTGCGATGGGGTGGAGCGGCGGACTTTCGTCGCGGGCCCACGTCCCGGCCTGGGGTCCACGTT